>DATGLT010000056.1:0-8296 GCA_035294005.1 Verrucomicrobiia bacterium | reverse complement strand
ACCGTCATTGTCCAGGTCGGCCAGGCACATGCCCTGGGCGATAGCCACGGTGTCAAATCCCCACTGCTTACTCATGTCGGCGAACTTCAGGTTGCCGAGGTTTCGAAACGCCAATTTGGGAGTCGCCAACCTCGGGAAAAGACGCCGTTGCTGCAGCATCGAATTGATCGTGGGGCCCTGCGCCGCCGTCACCTTTTTCGTCGCTTCCAGGGCGTCCAGGTTCATGTTGTCGCGCAAGAAACCGTTGGCGATCAACAGATCCTCATAGCCATCCAAGTCGACGTCCAGGAAAATGGGTGACCACGACCATTCGGATGCTTCGATCCCGGCGAACTGGGCAATCTCGGCATACGTCCCGTCGCCGCGATTCAACTGAAGCATGTTCCGGGAGTACTGTGGCCGATTGTCTATTGCTCCCGGCGGTAGAACCTCCGGACGCACATTAATCCGTTGAACCAGGCGGCGTCGGTGATCGCGGCTTAACATGTCGACCACGAACAAATCATCGTTCCCGTCCCGATCAATGTCGGCCACATCGATCGCCATCGACGAAAGGGGCATCTGGCGAATAGCCAGTCTCTTAACCGCTTGAAACCGGCCATCTCCGATATTCATCCAAATCCGATCCGGAGTCGCAAAATCGTTGCAGACATATAAGTCAGGGCGGCCGTCGTTATTGAGGTCTCGGAACATGACGCCTAAGCCCCAATCCAACGGCGACGAAACGAGCGGCTTGCCATCCTCGTCTAGAAAAGCTCCTCCTGTGAATGATATTTCCTCGAATCGCCCGCCACCGAGGTTTCGATACAAGACATCCGGCTCGCCGAGTTCTTCTTTGGCGAATCTCACACCGCCTTTGTCATTTTCGCGAATGTCGAACCGGAACCGGTTGGTCCACTCCGGATCCGTCAAAGGCTTGCCGTTGATGGAAGCGACGACTAACTGCCCGTTGATGTTTCGCAGGTTGAATCTCACGTCCGGTTCGTCGCCCACGGCATGGACGCGGTAGTTGGCCACATACAGGTCCAGCAGGCCGTCCCCGTCGTAATCCCCCAGAGCCATCGACATTCCACCCCGCCCGCGATTCAGCACGTATTTGGCTTCGGAGAATTTTCCGTGCCCATCATTGAGAAAGACGTGGGTCCCGCCTCCGAGCGAATTTACCACCAGGTCGAGATCGCCGTCGCCATCGATGTCCACCAGCGCGGCGCCTGTAGCATCAAGGTTTGTACAGGCGACGCCCGCCTTATCCGTAATGTCCTCGAACTTCCAATTGCCCAGGTTTCGATAAAGACGGTTGCCGCATTTAAGACCGCAAAAATAGAGGTCGCACAGACCGTCCCCATCCACGTCGCCCGCCGCAACGCCGGAACCGCTGGGTAAAATCTGGCTGCCCAGCCCTCTGAGTTCGGAAAGACTGTTCGTAAACAAAATCCCCGTGGCCTCGGGACTCATCAATGTGAAACCATCCTTGCCCGAGCCCACGGCCTCGATTGGTCTGCGGCGGTAGCCCGGCCCCAGCTCCCAAGGCGCGGCTTTGCCAATAAGAGCAAAGCAGCAAATGACCAGCGCAAGAGCAAGTGTAAACCGCGTCCTCTGGGCAAAGACTCCAGGTCGGACGCTGGGACGGCTTAGGGAAGTAGTTTGCAATATTGCCGGCGGCTGATGTTCGACACGATCTAAATCCAGGACAAGAGCAGCGTCAATACCGTGGATTTAAAGATGCTGGCACCCGGTGCGGTATGCGAATGATTCTGACGGAATTTCCGCGCGTGGGGTCAAAATTGGGCGCCTTTCTCACCCCAACGCTGCCCGAAACGTTCGTTGCAGCTGTGTTGAGGAAAACCCATTTCCGAGACGTTCATAAAACGGAAGACCGGGCCCGAAAGCCCGGTCTTCCTTGCACTATGAGATACTTACGCGCGTCGTGTTACTGAACCGCCCTGAAGAACATGGTCGAGGAGCTCTTAGGCACAACGTACGGAGACGTGGCGTTGGTGACCGTCGTCCATTTAGCGCCTGCTCCAACGGTTGCGCTTTCTTGCAACGTTGACCCTGTAAAGGTGATCGTGAGCGATGACCCTGCTCCGATACCCAGTGTCGGCGCGCCCGTTGAGGCCACGTAATCTCCGAAGTTACGGAACTGGCCGACAAACAACCGATCGAATGTTGGATCAAACTGTGCATTCCAAACATCAAATGCAGAGCCGGCCCAGATGTTCCCGGTCTCAACCGATAGCGACATTCCCACGTACATGTCCGGTTGCTGATCGGTTAGCGTAACGGTGCCCTGGTCGGTCCAATTCACTCCGTCAGTGCTGCTGTAACCGTGAAGCGTAGTTCCCCTTCGCGCAAGGCGCAACCACACATCGGGGAACGAAGGAGCACCGGCAAGGCCGCTGCCCCAACCCGAAGTTGCGATGCCTTTTGCCAGGCGGGTATTCTGTTCGTGACCATTGTTGGAAGCGCCATTGGCAATTTGGCTGGGATCCGGCCACAGGCCTGTATCTTTCAAATCCTGGGAGCCGTTCACATGGGTTTGAGCGTAAGCGCTAGCAGTGGAAGAGGTGCTGTTGGTGTGATCGCTAGAAGGTTCGCCAATATCAAGAGCGTTGCGCGCCTGGAGACCGCATCGGGTCCATTCGCTCGCCGGCTCCACAAAGATCACCTGGACCTTAACGTCAAAGTCATTTGTCTTCTTCACATACGCCATGTCTACCTCGTCATAGGTGGACCATTCTTCGCGTCCCCCGTTCAGGATATCGAATCCGTCTTTTCCGACGGGGATAACCTGGCCTGGGGCCGGTGGGCTGCCGATTTCAGCCCACTGCATTTGCGCCGGTACCGTGAAGCTGAGATTGGTCAGCGGCAGAACGTTCCCGGAAAGGTCCTTAACGCCATGAGCCGAGATGGTGTAATTGCTGCCAGGGGTGAGTCCGGTCGTGTCCAGAATAGCCGCGGCGTAGGTCAAAAATGAATTCGTCGCCAGTTTGAAACCCGTAACCGTACCCGCGCTCAGCGCAAAGTTACCCTGCACAATGGTCGTGGGGTCAACTTGCTCATCGAAAGACACGCCGACTTCCACAACACCGTCATGGCGCACAATCGCGCCCGCGGTGGCGACCGGCGGGTTGGTGTTGGGAATCACGGTCAAAAGAGCGGCTGCGCTATTCATGACCGCGTCCGATGCTGTCACAACCGCGCGGAATTGCGTCCCGTCGTCGGTCGCTTGCACGACCGCCGTCTTGTAGGATTTATTGGTAGCTCCGGTGATATCGGCGAAGGAGGATGAACCCTTTGCGGCCGATTGCCATTGGTAGAAGATGGGAGGAGCAGCGCCTGAAGCATCTCCGATGTAGCCAGAGGTCGCCGCCACGGAAAAGCTCGCCCGGCCGCCGCGCACAGCCACCTTCGTGACGCTTTGGGGCTGGGTTGTAATGTTCACAATTCCGCCATTCAACAATTGGGCCCCGTTGACGGTAATGAGTTGCCCAACGGTGAGAACGGCGTTTGAGGTGGTGACAGAATTCAAATTGTTGGAAGCCGTAAAGCTGATGTTCGCATTTTGCATTGTGGCTGCGGAGATCGGGTTAGGCGTGTAAGTGAGGTTCGTCGCGCCGGGAATTGGCGTTCCGTTCTGCAGCCATTGTCCGTACGACATCTGCCCTTTGACACTGACGGTGAATGTGACGTCGTTTGTGCCGTCAGCACCGCGGCGGCTAATGGGCTGGACCAAAAGGCTCAGCGGCACGGTGTTCGGACCTACAGGGCCTTTGGGCACCAGTTGAATCGCCGTAACGCCCATGCCCAGGCTGCTCTGTGCATATTGACCAAGAATCCCAATCTGGCCCCGATAATCCGTGTTCATCGTGAACTTAACGTAATTGGCCACGTTGGTCGCCTGGGCCACGCTGGTTGCAGTGCTTTGAACAAACACGTTGGTGTCGTAAAACTGCTGCTGCTCGAGGATGTAATTCGTCGTGAAATTGTAGAAATCCCACAAGCCGGCGACCATTCCGCTGCCGTCCAAATCGCAGTAGACGTACACGTCATATTGGCCCTGCGGGACGTTATTAAAGGTAAAAGTAATCGGCACGTGGGAACCATTGGCTTGTTTGATCGTGCCTTGCATCAGCCTGGCGTTGGGCGTGGTGATGTTCGCAAGATTCACATTGTCGTCCCAGGAATCATTCGCCGTGAACGTCAGTGTAACGGCTGTGGGAACCCCATTAGTGTCGAGGATGGGTGTCGTCGTCCCATTGTCGGCCGTGAAGGTGGCCGAATCGCAGTTCAGGTTGAGGTTATAATAGTTGTCTACCGGAAACCAGAAGGTCTGAGGCACCACACCCGCAACGTCGCCCGGGTTTATACCCTGGCAAGCCGGGTCGCCAGTCACGTATTGGTCGCGCCCCAGGAACTCAACGCCAAGCGGTGTGCTCAGCTGCGCACCGGCCTGAAGTACTCCGAACAAAACCAAACTGCTGGATAAACTAACGATCTTTTGAATTCGCATAGGGTGTTGGGTTGGAAGAGTGAAGCGGCGATCGGATCAGATTTGGGGTTGTAGGGTATCAAAGGGCACATGAGAATGGGCTATGAGTTGCATTAAACAGTTTTATTAAAATCGATGCAACAAAAAAGTGAAAAAAAACGCATTTCGTACCTGGAACGAAGCCGGATGTACCTTTTAACTCGCCTTTGGGCAGCTTTCCCGGATGCGAGCAACGATCGCGACTGCCTACCGATCGATCTTGCCCTCGTAATTAATTGTGACCTCCAGTATATGGCCGCTAAGGGGTGTTTCAGTCACTTTACCACCGGGCCAGCGCACCCGGATGGATGTTGGCGAGTGCGGAATACCGAGCACCTCCACAAGGCTGTCCTGGGACAAATAACCGCTGCCGGCATGAATTTCCCGCGCGGGTCCCTCGCCAAAGCCGAATTGAAGACGCAGCTGCGCTCCGATGCCGGCGGGATTGCCGGCTGGACCATGCAATCGAACCCGAAGTCCCGGAATGGCTCCGGTGTTATGGAACAGGCGTGTGGGAGCTCCATTCTGGGTGACGGCCAGGTCCACGCGGCCGTCGTGGTCAAAATCCGAAACAGCCGCGCCGCGCTGCTCGCCGTAAACCACAAGTCCGGATTCCCGGCCGGAAACCGCGGTGAACCGGGCATTACCCAGGCCTTTCAAAAGCAGTCCACGCCCGGCGTCGTATCGAGGGACTTCAGGTTGAGTGGCAAAAAAGTTTTGGCTTAAGAAAACGTCTTCGATGCCGTCTCCGTCGAAATCAGCCAAATTCACACTCCAGGCCGGAGCAAGTTCTGCTTCAAATGGGAGCGGTTCGAGCCGGAACTTGCCCTGTTGGTTCACAAGAACAGACGATTCGAGGAAGACAGCTTCAGCGACGCGGGCCGCGGATATATTAGGTCCCAACACTTGATCGATAGAGGCCTCGCTGTAGGCGCGGTAGGATGGGAAGCGAGCTGCCAAATCAGGTATTGCAGTGGACAGGATGTTTCGCATCCGCCGCGGAGCATAGGTTTTGAGAGCGGGATCAAATTGCGCTTCGATGAGGTCAACCGCGCCACTGCCGGAAAAATCTCCATAATATAATCGGACCGGATGTTCGGGAGAGGCCTTGTAGGAACTGTTCAAGCCCAGGTTCGCAGCGATGATACTCATGCGCCCACTGCCATCGACATCTCCAGTCGTTACACCGGTCCACCAACCGGTCAGTTGGTTCAAACTGGAGACCCGAGGGCTAAGAGAAGGCGGTACCATTAGTGGGATATTCCAGGGAGAAAGCCGGCCGTAGTCGTTGTGGAACACACGGATGGGACCCCATTCGCAGGCGAGGATGAGTTCCGGGTAGCCGTCGTTATCCAGGTCGCTCCACACGGCTCCATTAACGAGGCCGACTTTCTCAAGAACCTTGCTGTTGGCCTCGTCGGGTATCCATTGATTGTCGCGAAACTTGTAAATTTTCGAGGAAGCAGCCTCGGGATAGCGGCCGCCGATCACTTGTCCGCCAAGAAAGAGTTCGAGTTGGCCGTCGCCGTCCATATCGGTCACCGCAAGCGGGCCCGTGCTGGCTTCAGGAAGCGGCAATGCCGGATGGGCAACCGCTGCGGGCAAGTTGATTACGAGAGCTCCGCCCGGTGCGGAAGGGCCCTGTTCATAGTTGGCAGAACCAATTATCAAGGAGGCCACATGCTCGGCAATCGGGGCAAAAACAATGCCGGTTTGATCCTGGGTCGCGTTCTTTTCAAAGGCAGAATCCGCGGAGCGCACGAACCCCCCGCGCCGGTCGTTGCGATAAACACCCATTGGCCCATCCTTCCCACTCCCAATGACAAGGTCGTCCCAGCCATCGCCGTCCATATCCGCCCACGCCACTCCCGGTCCAGGCTGGCTGAGTTTTTTCGGCAAGAGCGGTTGTCGCTCGAAGTCATTGAAAGAGTTCTCGTGGTGCGCGTGGCCGATGAGATGACTGACATCCTCGAAGAGCGGTTTGACCGGATCCGACCTGGCCACTGAGCCGTGGACCGCGCCAGCTTCCCAAACTTCATAGATACGGTTGCTTTGAACGCCTGGCACAACGCTGGTTTTTCCACTGCGCCATTTCACTTCCAGAGTCATCTGGCCCGTGCCGGCGGCAAATACAGCCAGCGTTTCCGATCCAGCCATGTACCGCCCCCCCGCAATGACTTCTTTCGTCTGAAATGGAACGGGGCCTCCAAGCAATTTTATGCTCGACCCGATCCCTTGGGTGTTAGGCGGCAAACCTTTCAGGCGGACGGCGACCCTGGGAGCAGTTGTTTCGTTGCGATAAATTCCCGCAGCCGTTCCGAGATTATTGACGACCAGGTCCAAATCGCCGTCCCCATCCAGATCGCCAGTTGCCAAACCGTGATGAACGCCTGGTGTATCGGTCCCCCATTTATCGGTTACCTCCTCAAACCTGTACTGGCCGAGATTTCGGAAAGCCGCTATCGGCATGTCCAGGTGCGGGTAAAACCGGGAATTATCGACCTTGCTTTGGATAAACGCTTCAAGACGGGCTTTCGGATCGGTGATTTGGTTCAGTGCCCCCTGGGACTTCGAGTGGACCCGGATCTGAGCATCCGCGTCAAGGTCCTGAACGTCGCGTGTATGGCCTGCCGGTATGAGCAGGTCTTCGTAGCCATCGAGGTCAACATCCAGAAACACCGGCGACCACGACCAGTCGGATGCCGACAAGCCAGCATAGTCGGCAATTTCAGCAAAGGTCCCATCCCCTCGGTTTCGGAAAAAAGTGTTCCTCATGATTTGAGGCCTGTCAGTGATCTCGCCCGGCGCGGAGGATGTGGGGTTTTGCGCGAACATCTGTCGTTTGCGCAATCGGAGGTCCCGGCTGAGCATGTCGACGACAAACACATCCAGATTTCCCGATCGGTTCACATCGGCAAAGTCGACGCCCATTGAACTGGCGCTGGTATGCCGGAAAGCTAAAGCATTTGCGGCACGGAATCGGCCCTGGCCGTCGTTTATCCAAACACGGTCGGGAGTCCAATAGTCGTTGCAGACGTATAGGTCCGGAAATCCATCCCCATTCAAATCCCTGAAGGAGGCTGTAAGCCCCCAGTCCAATGGAGCTGCGGTGAGGGGAGCACCCTGCTCGTCCAGGAATCGTCCGCCGGTCCAGGAGAGGGGCTTAAAATGGCCATGACCATCATTGAGGTAGAGGAAATCCGGTTCACCGTACTCGAACAAGTTGCCTTTGATGAGCACAAGACGATTGGTGAGCGACGGGGGAATCGTCAATTTGCCGTTAATCATTTGCAAGTCCACCGAGCCGTGATCGCGAATATCGTCGGTCCGGTTATTGGCCACGTACAAATCAAGTGTCCCGTCCCCGTCAATATCCGCCAGGGCCATCGTGACGCTGCCATAACGTGTCGCCGTGCCGGCCTCGGCGGTGAAGTCCGAAAAGCGCCCATTCCCGTCGTTGAGGAAACACAGAACGCCATTGCCCGCCGTGGCCACGAGCAGGTCCAGAAAACCGTCTCCATTGATGTCGGCAAAAACCGCGCCACGGCAAAAGCGGTTCGAGCAAACAATGCCGGATTCCGCGGTGACGTCTTTGAACTTCATTCCGCCGAGGTTTTTGTAAAGGGCATTCCCCCCGTTAAGGCTGCAAAAATAAAGATCGGGCAGGCCGTCGTTATCAAAATCGCCGACGGCAACTCCGGAGCCATTGAACAACACCCGGTTGGCCTCTCCTGTCCGATGATCCAGCGTGTTCGTGAAGTAAAT
>DATGLT010000055.1:0-57504 GCA_035294005.1 Verrucomicrobiia bacterium | reverse complement strand
CCGCCGTCGGCCTGGAGCACGTCGCAATCGACCCAAATCGTGCGCGGCCCGAGTTTCTCCAGGTCAATCGCCGCTCGCATTGCCCTGCCGATCAACCGCTGAATCTCCTGGGAACGCCCGTCGATTTTGCCTCGAGTGCTGTCGCGTTGTTTCCGCTGAAGCGTAGAATAGGGGAGCATCGAGTACTCGGCGGTAATCCAACCGCCGGTCACGTTTTGTTCTTTCATCCAGCGCGGCACGATCTCTTCCAGAGTGACACCGCAGATGACGCGGGTGTTGCCCCACTCGATGAGCGTTGAGCCGGTTGCATGCGGGGCGATGTGGTTCTGAAAACGAATCGGCCTGAGTTGGGCCGGCGTCCTGCCATCGGCGCGAGCCGCGCCGGTTGACGAAACAATCGATGCAGGTTCAGTCATTTTCTTGCTATCGACCGGCAGGTTCTGCGTTTGAAAACGCGCTTTCCAGGCTGTTGATTTCAGCGTCTTTCCGTGGATTGAGAACGGTGCGCAGGAAGTTGACCGCGTCCCCGACATTTTTGATCGAGCGCGGCAAAGTCGCGCCGCTGGCATTGGCATGCCCGCCGCCCTGGAACTTTTCGGCGACTTTGAGAGCCTCGCCATTACGACTGCGGAAGCTGGCAATCATGACGCCATTAGCGCGGCGAAAAAGGGTGATCAGCACCGGAAAATGAGTTTCTTGCCGTTCGAGCAATTGATGCACGATCAGGTTGGTGTTGCCGATAACCGTGTCAACGAATCCCACGGCGGGAGTGATTTCAGTGATATTCGCGCGGCTCCATGCAAGCCCGAGCGGATTTTCGATGCGCCGCTTGACTTCCATGACCTCGAGCAAAGGATGGTCCAGCAGCTTCTCCAATTGTCCGTCGATCAGCGCGAGAAGATTCCAGAACTGGTAGATTTTGACGAGGTTCGCGTAATCACTGGCCAACACGAAATCGGGGTCGTCTTCGAGGAACAAATCGGCAACGTTGTTGAGATGAACCAACCGGTCCAACTGTGGCGACCCCATCCCCTGCTGCTGGCAGAGTTCGTAGCACAGCAAACCGGCGGATTTGTTCACATCATGGATCAGCGAGGCCATTTTTGGCGGAGTGTCGCTTACGTGATGATCAATGACGACCCAGTTGGGGCGGTCGAGCCGAGGCTCGAAGCAAAGGTCGGTGACCCAGGCTGAGCGTTCACGCATCTCCCGCTGTTTCCAGTAATTATAGTTGCAGGCTTCGATGCGCACATCCGCGTCAAAAAGCTTTCGGGCCAGGCGTTTCAGCAAAACGCCGGCAACCAGCCCGTCGAGATCGCTTTCGTGCGTAAGGATCACGTCAGGCCTGGGCAAGGAATTCATCATCCTGCCCAACCTAGCCGAACGAACCGCCCGTGGCCAGAAGGTTTCGAAGCTGAACAATTTCCTTCAACCCATTTCTGTTTTGGCCCAATATTCCACGTGTGAATGCTGGCGGACTATTCGATTTGACCGGGGAAACGGCCGTGGTCATTGGAGCTACTGGCGTTTTGGGCGGTGCCCTGGCTCAAGGACTTGCCCAGGCCGGAGCCAGGGTTGCGGTGCTTGGCCGGGACCAATCTCGCGGTGAGGCGCGCGTGAAAGCGATTTTGGATGAGGGCAGCGAGGCTGCCTTCTTTTTCGCAGATGCCACTCGGCGGGACAGCCTGGTCCAGGCCCAACGCGATCTTTCCAAAGCCCTGGGTGAGCCTGGGATTCTCGTTAACGCGGCGGGCGGCAATGACCCAAAAGTCACTATCAGCCAGGAACGGTCTTTTGAACAGATCGCCCTGGAAGACTGGCAAGCCAACTTCGACTTGAACCTGGTCGGGGGCGTGCTTCTGCCATCCCAGGTTTTCGGGCCCGGCATGGTTGCACGGAACCGCGGCAGCATTATCAATATTGCCAGTGTCGCCAGTCATTTGCCGGTATCGCGCGTGGTTGCTTACTCGGCCGCAAAGGCCGCGGTCCTCAACCTGACACAGTTCCTGGCGCGCGAGTGGGCTCCGAAAGGAGTCCGCGTCAATTCCATTACTCCGGGTTTTTTCCCCGCCGAGCAAAACCGCAAACTGTTGTTCAATGACGACGGTTCACCGACCACCCGCACGCAGGCCATCTGGGGACATACTCCGATGCGACGATTCGGCGAACCCCGGGAACTGATCGGCGCCGCCCTGTTTCTGGCGAGTCACAAGGCCAGCGGTTTCGTCACCGGCACCGATATTCGCGTCGACGGCGGCTTTCTTTGTCAGACGATTTAGGCTTTGAACGACTAACCTCGTGAATCTTGAACCGCTCAGCGTTGCCCGGGTAAACGAGATTGTTGCGAGCACCTGCCCGGCCGAAGGGTACCGTGGAAAACGCGTTTTGTTGATTGTCCCTGATGGGACCCGCACGGCGCCCATTGGATTAATATTCGAGGCGTTGTTCAGCCAAATCGGGGCAGCAACGAGCGCGTTGGACGTTTTGGTGGCCCTCGGCACGCATCAACCGATGAGTGATGCCGCTATTTGCCAGCGCCTGGATATCACCGAGTCTCAACGCCAGGCAAAGTACGGTAAAGTGCGGTTTTTCAATCATTCCTGGGACAAACCATCGACCTTGAAGCAAATTGGGATTCTTCCGGCTCAGGACGTAAGCGACCTCACTCATGGGCTTTTTGCCATGGACGTCCCGGTCGAGATCAACCGCCTGGTGTTTGATTACGACCAGGTAATCATAATTGGGCCGGTCTTTCCTCACGAAGTAGTGGGATTTTCGGGCGGCAACAAGTACTTGTTTCCCGGGGTTGGCGGGCCGCAAATCTTGAATTTTTTTCATTGGCTGGGGGCGGTTGTGACCAATCCGAAGATCATTGGGAATAAGTGGACGGCGGTGCGAAAAGTCGTGGATCGCGCCGGGGGCATGGTCACGGTCGACAAACGCTGTTTTTGTCTTGTGGTGGATCCGGCGAACCGATTGCTGGGGCTGTTTGGAGGGACGCCCGAAAGCGCTTGGGACCAGGCCAGCCATCTATCTGCCCAGGTTCACGTCACCTACAAGCCACATCCATTCCACACGATTGTCTCGTGCGCGCCACCGATGTATGACGAGCTTTGGACGGCCGGAAAGTGCATGTACAAGCTCGAACCGGTTCTGGCTGACGGTGGAGAATTAATTATTTATGCGCCGCACCTGAGCGAGGTGTGCGTCAGCCACGGAGAGCATATCCAGCGGATTGGTTACCACTGCCGCGATTATTTTCTCAAGCAATGGGACAAGTTCAAAGACGTGCCCTGGGGCGTGCTGGCCCACTCCTCGCACGTCCGGGGGATTGGGACCTTTGAAAACGGCCAGGAACGGTGCAGGGCGGTTGTGACCCTGGCGACACAAATTCCCGAGGAAACTTGCCGGCGCATTAATTTGTCCTATCGCGCCCCCTCAACCATTCGCCTTGAAGATTTTGCCAACCGCGAGGACGAAGGAGTTTTACTGGTTCCGAAAGCGGGGGAGATGCTTTTCAAGCTAACCAACCCGCCTGAATGGGCTCGGCCGTAGGTGTGAGTCCAGTTGGTCCGTAGACTCGGCGTTGTCTGGACTTAATCATTCCGTAGCCAATCCGCGGCAACCTTTGCGAAATTATTGCAGAGAACGAACCACGCGAAAGAAATTGTGAGGGGCAGTTGCCTTCTGGGTGCTTAGAAGCGATGAATCTGTCGCAGGCAAGGGGCTGGACAGGTAGTCGGTCCACGTTAGACCCAGGTCTGAAGTGGACTGAATTTGATAGAAAAATCCGCGGAAGGTGTCGACTCGAAGCTGGCATTCACCGGTTGGTAGTGAACGCACCGCCAGCGCCACCGGGCTTTGGAGGATCGACCCGTCGAAGTATTGGCGCGCTAAAGCCCAGGCCGATCGCCCGCACTGTGCGCCCAACCGGCGGCCAGTCAGATCATCGACGGCGACATGGATACCGCCCCACAGGCGCGAGATACCTGCCTGGTCCGAGGCGTCGAAATAGGTGCCCCACTGCAGCTGTACGGTCTGGCTTGGGCCCAGTTCAAATTTGAGGAAGGCGTTAGCAGGGGCGGTGAACGTCCCAATTCCATTAGGGAAGAAAGCCGAGCCAGTAATTGCGGCGAGGACTTCTGCGGCGGCCCGGCTAAAAGTGCTGTGGCCCGAGACATACCCGGGAAAAGCAGGCGTCACAAAGGTTCGTTTCTGATAAGGTAACCAATCCGCTGCCTGCATCCAATGGACGCCGCTGTACTGCGTCAATGGGTTCGTCGGTCCACCCGACCACGACTGGATCGCGATGGCACCGACAGGCAATCCAGCGTGCCTCCCACCGGGTTGAGCGGAGGCGGAGGTCACGATTTCGGTGAGCCCCGTAACCAGCGGCAGCCCGAGTTGGTCGTAGGTCAAATCGTTGGTCAATGTGCACTGGCCGCGTTGACCCATGTAACGAATCGCCTCGATCGGCCGCCAGCCATCGTAATGGCATTTTAGCGACCAGGCGGCGCAGGCTGCGTCGTGAACAGCCGCGTTAAGAGCGAAGTATAATTTTACGTCCCACTCGAGGTCGTCGAGTACCGGTCCTGTGCCAGCTAATCGTTTTATGAACGAAGGCGAGTCGCTGACCTGGTTTGCGATGACATTCCAATGGCCTGGAGGAGTTTCGGAATTAGGACCATCTGCCCAGAATTCAGCCAGGACCCTTCCAAAATCACCGCGTTTGACCAGGTTCGTCTCGTAAGGCTGACCTGTTATTGGATTAAGGGAATGGCCGGTGCCGTCGTTGGCGCCGAGAGTATTGTTCCCCCAGGCCCCTGGCGAAATATCCAGCATGACACCGTCGTCAGGTGTCAACTGGCTGCTGTATCGAATCAGGTCCACATTCTGGCTTCGATACAGGGTATCGCCGACCGCCCCAAGATGCGGCGGAGGTCCTGGGTCCATCCACACCAATGACGCATCGTCGCGGCTTAGCGCGAAGGGCCGCACACGGAGCCATTGAGAACCGACGAAGTGTTGGATCAGACCAACGGGGATGTTGTTCTGACTAACGGCATTCGTGAAAGCCAATGGCTGCCAGCGGTTGGGATCGATGGCTAATGTGCCGCTTGCCTGAGTGAGCAGCGGCGGGTTAGTGGGTGCGTAGCCGCCCTGGCTGACAGGAAGGTCGGAATAGCGGTTCGTCTGAAGTGCCCCGTCATTGATGAAGTAAGCCGAGACCGCAGCCGCGACGCGGTTTCCCACGCCGGCGGGGTTCGAAGGGTCCAGGGAAACGTAATTGGTATCCCAGCCCAGGGAAACCATTTGGGCATCGAGCGCCGCCAGAGTCTGGAATGCATTTGTTGAGAGCGCATAGCGCTCCCGTAGCAACCGGTAAGCGGCGTAGCTGATCGCCTGGCTGCGTGCTGCAAAAACGTCCGTGGCGGTGTGCTTCTCATGATAAAGGTATCCGACGGCCACTGGGTCGTAGGCCGCCCACGCGTCATACATGGCAACCGACATATGAAAGAGATTGCGGGCGTGGACTGGGGGATTGGGAAGGTCGATCCGAATGGCGGCCAGGATTTGTTCATCCCACACGCGCGCGATACTACTGGAAGCATCCGCACGCGCCACGGCCCCGCTGATTAAAATCAATACGAATAGCTTGTTCATCCGCGGGCGGGCGGGGCTCTTCTCCCCTGATCCTCTTCGTTAGTGGAGCCCTTTTTGGCCAAAGTACTACCCATTAGTTACGCCTTATTGCTGCACCACAGAGACGGTAAACCGATCCGCTTGCACAGCGGTCTTCCAAGCCAACCCGGTGGGCAACGAAGGCAAGCTCAATGAGTTAAACTGTCCAGAAACCGATTTGTAGAGGACGAGATCGAAACTATCACCGACGAGAGGTTGCTCCCCGCCGACTAGAGTGACCTTCAGTTCGCCATCCAGTGTCGCCGTGCCCGAGATTTGCAATTGGCCATAGGAAACACCCGGTTTGGTTCCCCCGATCTCAATCAGAAGGTGGCCCGTCGCGGTTTGATCGAAGTCCGGCGCAACCTGCACCGTGTTGGCAGGCCCAATCCTGATTGTCCCGGAATTCGTCAGGTAACCCGAACCCAAAGGATCGCCAAGCACGCCAAACGGAGTTACTGGCTGAGTCGCACTCAGAAAACCGAGGTTTAAGATACTTGTGTTAGTCGACAAATTCGCCTGGAAGGAACCTTGCACGACCACATTGGAACTGAGCGTCAGTGTCGAAGCCGGCCAAGCGATTTGGTCACCGTTGCTGTCGTTCGTCAACGTGATCACGGCCATGTTCAAAAGTTGCCCGACCCCGTCGATGGTGACTGGACCGACAAACCAGAGGGCGCCGCCGCTTAGCGTGCCGTTGATCGTTAGTTTATTGGTTAGCGTCAGCGCCTCAGCGGTGGGGTCCAGGTTTGAAAAGGCCAGGTTGCCATTGAGAGTGACGTCGTCCCAGACGCTCGTCAGGTAAGGGATACCCAGGAAGTTCCCGTCAATCAGCAAAGAGGCATTCGGTCCTGGTTCAAGCACCGTCTGAAAGAGGCGTCCATCACCCATGACAAAGACCTTCTGGAATTGAATTGAACCAGTTGCCTGGAACTGAATCGCGTCGAACCCGAAGTTGACGTCAGTTATAACGTCGCGCACTTGGACAGTTTCGTACTGCTGAGTGGGCGAGGTCGGAAAGATCGCAACGTCCGGGTTGGTGGAAGCGAAGCGAGACGATTGAATGACCACGGTGTCGCCCGGAAGCGGCACGCGTCCCAGATCCCAATTAGTCGGCTGCATCCAAAGCCCGAGCCCGCTGGCTCCGAGGAAGTTGATGATGGGGACACTCGGCAGGCTGAAATGGCTGATGATATCAGGTCCGGCGAGCACGTTACCAGCCCTGTCGCTCAGGCCACTGGCGTGAATCATTATCTGGTAATCCCCGGCAGGAAGCGGACCGAACGAAAGCTGCAGGGTCGGGGTTCGGCGATCCATGGTGACTGCCGTGATGGGGATCGACTGGCCGGCGGCGGTCAGTACGAAATTGCTCAGGGCGGCACTGCTCGGGGAGAGCGGTTTACTAAACGTGATGTTCACATGAGTCAGACCTGGATCACGCTTACCTCCGTCTGGCGGATCGATGGACACGAGGGTAGGGGGCATTGTGTCTTTTAGAAGCTGAAGTGTTATCGGGCTTGAAAGAGTAGAGTTGCCCCCGGTATCCGTAGCGCGCACCTGAATCGTTATTGTCGTGCCCGCAGTCGCAATGAGCGGCGCGGTACCGAAAAGTTCGAACGGGAAGCTCACGCTGGTTTGCACTACTTGCCCGTTGACCATCAAGTCCACGTTACGCACCTGGACATCATCGCTGACATGTGCGGCAACGGGGAAATCTGAACCTTCAAGTACCTGGATACCCGCGGTGCTGGGGTCGACATCAGCCGCGGAGGCGTCGACTGTAACAACCGGTGCCTGCCCCAAAGTGTCAAAAGGCACGATATTAGCGATGACCAACCCCGCCGAGTCGTCGGCGATATAGGCGATGCCAGCAGCCATCGCGACCGCCTGCGGTGGCGCGTTGAGGTTGTAACGAGTAATGAACGAATAGGTGTTCGTGGGTTGGGCGGTGCTGACCACATCCAAGACCGGTTGCGGCCCCGTCCCCGCAAGGACGGCCAGGCCTGAACCATTCAACGCCAGCGCAGTGCTGGGGACCAGCGTTGTAGAGGACTGTGTCGGGCCAGTGATGAGGCGCGGATTCTGCGGGTCTGAGACGTCAATTGTACTGTAGCCGCCACTCGACAAATAGCTCGTAACATAAGCAACACCGTTCCCCACGGCCAGTCTCTGCCCAAAGGATGGCAGGCTGACACTGCCCACCTGGACGAGACCTCCCCCGGACAGGTCGAGCACGCGTAGGGTGCTGTTGCTGTCCAGGCAGTAAAGGTAATGGCCCTCCACGGCGAGGTCCGACCCGGCGGCATCTCCGAGAGGAAAGCTCTGGACAACAGTCCCGAGCACCAAATTAACAACAGACAACTGGAATCCATTCGCGATGAAAGCGGCCCCGTTGTAAATCACGACTCGGTTAGCGCCTAAGGTGCCTGGCACCGGCCCCGTGGTTACGGGTTGAGTGGGATTAGACACGTCAACCAGGTAGAGGCCCAATCCGACCGCTGCCGCGGCAATTTTCAGATCGGGATCAACCGCCAGTCCATAAGCTTTGCTGGGTAGGCTGGCTTGCCCGAGCAGTAACGGCCGATTGAACTGGCTTACGTCGACAATCGCCAAGGCATCAGTAGATGAGTTGTCGTAGGTCACATACGCAGTGAGTTGTTGGCTGGCGTTGGCCGGCGCGGCGACGACTACCTGCTGAGCCGGCGCATTAAGAGGCAGTTGGCCCACAATACCCGTTGGAAAACGCCGCCCCGCGAGTGGATCAAGCCCCAAAATCAAATCGCTGAAGTCGCTTAGACCATCACCGTTCGTATCCACCTTGTTGGGGCTGGTCCCCAGCGCGAATTCGATATCGTCCGGCAAACCGTCCCCATCGGAGTCCGGACTGGTGCTGGCGACGAACGCCGGCGTGCTGATATGAGTCGTATCGCCGCTCGCGGCGGTGATCCCATAGCCGTGCGCCACCAACCCGCTGACCGGATCAAAAATGGTCCAGTGATAGCGTGCCTGCGGTGGAAGAAAGAAACTCCAGTTCCCATCGCCGTCGCTTTTCGTGCGCAGGACGGGGGCATTGAGAATATCCGGGGTCTCAAAAGCGACATAATCATTTCCGTAATGCAGGGCTGTGCTCGCAGCCAGGCCAGTGCCGACAACCATTTCGTGCAAACGCGGAGTCTGAGGGTCGTTTGAGGTGATTTCCAGGATGCCGTTTCGCAATCCGATTTGGCCGGGGGCGAACGTTAAACCGAGGCTGTAGGAACCTCCGGCAGCGATGATCAGTGGCGAGTTCATGCTCAAACCAGCCGGCAGACCAGTCACGCCGAATTCGTTTGGATTCTGACCACCAGCGAACTGGACGCCGGTAATTTGCAGGCTTTGACTGCCTTGATTTGTAATCGTCAGGAAATTGGGCAGGCTGACACCGGCGGCTCCGACGTAAGCGCCACCCGCATTGTTATTAGGGACGAGTAATCGGATGTCCGCTCCTCCGCTCACTCCAAAAGCATTGACCTCCACGTCATAGTTTCCTGCCAGGGCATTACTGACCAATCGCAGGTGTGCTGAAGCGGGGCCGGTGTTTGTAGGATCAAAGGCCATCGTGAAGGTTATATTCGTGCCGGGAGCGATCGTGGCGCCTGGCGAGGCAGCACTCAGCCCAAACCCGGGAGCCGCATTGAGGAAGGTCAATGACGTGATGATGAGGGGCGCATCACCGAGGTTTTCCAAAGTAAATGCCTGGACCGTGCTGACGCCGCCTGGGCCATCCACCAGCACTGGCCCCATGTCCCAAACACTCCCAACGAAGTTGGTCTCATTTTGATGAATCCAAGCGACCGGGCCATTGAACGGCGTGGGCGCGCCAACATTCGGATCGTCGCTGCCGTTGAGCGACGGCTTAAAATTGCCACCCAGCGCAAAGTATTGTCCATAATAGTCCAGGGCTTTCTGCGCCGTTTTAGATGCCCACGGATCACCCAATGCTACCTGGCCGGCTGGCGCCGTTACATCAAACTGTAGCAGCCCGTAAGGATAAGTTCCGCTGGAGTCCATCTCGTCATTGGCGGCATTGCCCGAGACGGCCTTTCCTTGTGTCGCTGTGTGGTAAAGACCGATGGTATGGCCGATTTCATGGGCCATAGTCGCTCCAAAATCGTTAATGATTTGGTTGGTGTCAGTAAGTGCCCTGGTCAGAAAAGTGGACCGGAAATAATTGACGTTTGCCATCAGGATGTCAGCTCCCGGGTTTTGATTGAGGGTCTTACTCAGCCTGTAATTCTGCTCGGCCTGCGAATAGTTTGCGCGCCCCGCCAGCAGGGCTTGAAGTGTCTGGGACTGAACGTCGATGAAGTCCGCGCGGCCGATAAAATCCAAACCCGGCTGCTGGGAGAAGATGGAAGTGAACTTGTCGATTCGGATGGCATCGGGTGAATTGGCGGTGACCCGCCGAATAGAGGTAAAAGCCTCTTGGAGAAGAAAGTCAGTACGCATCGCGGCTTGCTCAATGAGGGCTTGCCGCTTCTCCGGGGTATCTATAAACGGAATGACCGCCTGAGGCGTACTTAGCGAAGCAGCGGCGTCGACCAGGCTTTGATCGAACCCTGCCGAATCGACATACCATGTTTGGTCCTTCCCTGTCCCTGTTAACGTGAGCGTTCCGGCATCATTGCCTTCGGGAGTGATGACATGCAGAGTCGTGGCCAGGTTAGCTCCAGCCTTGCTAGGCATAAACCCGATCGCCGCAGGCAAGGCCAAACTCACCCAGTTTGGATTGGAGTCCAACTTGTAGGTTGGCATCGCGGAACTCCCAACGTGATACTCAATTGGACGCTGACGTTCAACGAACGTGCCGGTGTCGGCCATGCTTACGGTTCCGTCGCCATGCTCTGAATCAGCCGCATCCAGGAAACGGTACAGGTACATGCTTTTATCCAGAAACGGGGTAGTAAAACTCTGGTCAGAGTACACGCGAAAGCGGATCTTGACCCCATACAGGCGGTCGATCTCGACGGTCTTAATATCCGGAAGCAGATCCTTCAGGTGAAAATCAATCGTTAGGACTGCGCCGGCTTCAAGGAAAGACACAATCTGGGGTGGAATCCCTTCGAGAAACTCGTCCGCAGGTCCATCGACTGTAACCTCCACGCCTAAAAGCGCGGTCTGGCAGGGGTCGGAAGTAAAGCTAGAGTTCTCCAGACTCACTCGCGCGTCACCTCCGTCGCTATAGAAAAGATAATCCTGGAGACCGTAGAGTTTCACTTCGGGGGTGACTTTTTGAGTGCGGGCTTGGAGAGGCGAACAGGGAGGATCGCTCGGGCTGCCCGGAGGGGTGAGTCCGTGCCAACCTGGATGCGTCACGCCTGTTCCGGGATCGGTCACCACGGTCGCCCCATCTGCGGAGACAGTCGCAGTCCCTTCAATGACTAGCCGACCCGTGGTATGGTCAAAGCTCAGGAAGTTGAGTTTGGTTCCTGGGGCGGCATTGAAGACGTTGGGAAAAGTCATTGGAGCCGGAGTGGAGAAGGTCGCCACGCCAGGGGCCTGAATCGTGATATCGAAGGTGTGCTGAAGGGCTCCAGGAGGCAACATATCGCGCACGACCTCCGGAGGCACGGTGCTGATTCCGATCTGTCCCGTGGACATAGGCTTGCCGTCGGGTCCGATAAGGCTGCCAGGCGCAATATTGAGAGTGAGTTGGCTGCGCTGAAAGGCACTAAGATTGGGCGCGCCGTTAGCCGTCGCCTGAATTTGGCTGCCGCTGCCGTTACTGACGCTCTGCAGGATACTGGTGGACAGACGGGGCAGGTAAATTTCGGGGCCATTGGTCATTGTCCAGTTTGTCGCCCCGATATTCATGTGCGCATCGATGACCATCTCCGGGAAATAAGTGGCAACAGGAGGATTGGTAACCGTGGTCCCATCGATCACTACTTTCACGTCACCCGCAGGCACTGCATCAAAATAAAACCGCCCGTCAACGCCCGTCGTGATCACCTGGCTTTCCCGCCCGAGCAAATGAACTTGGACGCCTTGGATAGGTAACAGGAAAACATCATCCGCGGTGCCCAATACCCCATCGGGTCCGGGACTCAAATCATCCGCCGTTCGCGGGATTAAATCCGGGCCCGGGTCCACGACAATCCCCGACAAGCTGGTGTTCGGAAGAGGGGCCAGGCTGACGGTTGTAAAAGAAAACTGCTGAATGCTGCCGGGGTTTCCCAGCCCTGCGGCGTCAAGCAACGCACCGTCGCCGGCGGACTTAATGGCGGACCCGTCGACCGTGACCTGCACCCGCGAGCCGCCCGGCATAGGGTTCTGCAGAAACAGCCAGGCAAACCGGCCGTCGTTACTGGGCACAATGTTGCCGTTTAATCGCTGACCTGAAACGCTGGCGTAAAAGCTATTGGTCGTGAGCGTTTGAGGATCAACCGCGCGCGAAAACGTTAGCTTGGGACGTTCCGTCACGCCCACATCAACGCTTCCTATCGCCGGGGTGAACTCTGCAATGGTAAACAGGCTGTTGACTGGGGTGGCGCGCAGACGAAAATAGCGGACCTGGGCATCAATAGGCACGATGACCACGTTCCGGCCGTTTTGTGTCGAGAGCGTTGGGTTCAGTCCTTGCCAGAAGGCGTTTGTTCCCAAACTTGAGGAGGCTTCCAGAGCGTAATTCGTCAGAGAGGCGTCCCAACCAAGTTGCAGCACCTGGGGATTCAACAGCTGCACCGAAAAGTTAACGCCGGGCGAGGTTTGACCGCGCGTGATATTGGCGTAATTCGCCGTGATCAGGGCCAAACCCAAACCGATAGTCGGGCGCAGGCGGGGAAAAAACAGAGAACGCCCGGCTGACGCTGATTTCATAGACTTTGCCCTCCCCAATCCCCACGCCTTTGCGCAAGCAACTGCCGAAGAAGACCGCGCCGGGTGTTTCCCTGTCCAGGCGTAACTTGGCGTAATTCAATCGTTCGGGGCGAACGCTGCATGGGCTGTGTATTCGCATTCTGAATGCTCAAGAGTAGTTTCGTCAAGCCGGGAGATTGGGCGAGCAGTGGCGAGAAACCTCGGCAAGCCGAGTTCTGTGGAACTAAACTCAACGACTTTCAACAAAGCCCTCGGGTTGACGGCCGCATTTCGGGTTTGAGTTCCAGTTTCCGCCTCGGCACCATGCCCGTTCACGTTTGGAGAACCTTCGGGCGGCTGTACCGCCTGATTCTCCGAACCGGCACATGAAACGCACGCATCATTGCAATGAATTGCGCCCGGACCAAATCGGGCTGGCCGTGACTCTATCCGGCTGGGTCCATTCCAGGCGCGATCTGGGCGGCCTTATTTTTATCGATATCCGCGACCGTGAAGGGCGCACGCAAACGGTTTTTGACCCTTCAGACCTGCCGAAGGCAGTTTTTGAGCAGGCCGCTTCCCTCCGCAGCGAGTGCGTTGTAAGCGTCACTGGCAAAGTCCGCCGGCGACCGGCCGGGACGAATAACCCTAAAATTCCTACGGGCGAAATTGAAGTGGCCGCCACCGGTTTGGAGCTGCTCAACAACGCGGAAGTCCTTCCGTTCCCGGTCGACGATCCTGAGGTCGCGAGCAAAGTAAACGAAGAGTTGCGTTTGAAGTATAGGTACCTGGATCTGCGCCGGCCCGAAATGGCGCGCAACCTGCGCTTGCGCAGCAAAGTGGCAACCGCGACCCGCGTTTACATGGACGAACAAGGTTTCCTGGAAGTCGAGACGCCCTTGCTTTTCAAGAGCACGCCGGAAGGGGCCCGCGAATTCCTTGTGCCAAACCGGCGCGAAGCGGGAACTTTCTACGCTCTGCCGCAGTCGCCGCAGCAGTACAAGCAGATCCTCATGGTGGCGGGAGTCGAGAAGTATTACCAGCTGGCTCGCTGTTTTCGGGATGAAGATCAACGCGCCGATCGACAGCTGGAGTTCACCCAAATTGACATCGAGATGTCCTTCATCGAGCGCGAAGACATCTATTCTTTGATCGAGGGATTACTCAAGCGCGTTTGGAAAACGGCCCTGGGCGCCGACCTGGTGACTCCGTTCAAGCGAATGGCGTTCAAGGAAGCCATCGACCGCTATGGCATTGACAAGCCCGATACGCGGTTCGCGATGGAATTGCAGGATTTCACTGAAGACTTCCGTTCGAGCACCTTCAAGGTTTTCAGCGGGACGATCGCCAACCAGGGTGTCGTCAAGGCGCTCAACGCAAAGGGATTGGCCTGCGCCACCCAGGGCCAAATGGACACGATGACAGAGTTGGCCAAGAGTTTCGGAGCCAAGGGCCTGGCTTATATCAAGGTCGAGGGCGGTGAATGGAAATCGCCGATCGTAAAGTTCTTCAACGAAACGGAAAAGGCAGCGCTCACAACCAAGCTCGGGATCGAGGAAGGTGATTTGATTTTGTTCGCCGCGGACCAATGGTTGAACGCCTGCGAGATCCTGGGGAAAATTCGGCTCTATTGCGCCGAGTTGCTCAAGAGCCAAGGCAAGCTGAGCATCCCCGCGGACCGGTTCGATTTCCTTTGGGTTGTCGATTTCCCGCTGCTGAGTTTCGACAAAGAGCAGAACCGCTGGTATTCGAGCCACCATCCCTTTACCGCCCCGGTGGCGGAGGATGTTGCGCTGTTGAAATCCGATCCGAAAAAGGTTCGAGGCCAGCACTATGATATTGTGGTGAACGGGACCGAATTGGGAGGCGGCTCGATTCGTATTCACCGGCCGGACCTGCAGAAGACAGTGTTTGAAGATGTGCTGCAGATCACGCCCGAGGAAACCAGGGTCCGCTTCGGTTACATGCTCGATGCGTTCCGGTACGGGGCGCCGCCGCACGGTGGCATTGCCCTCGGCTTTGACCGCCTGATTGCCATTTTGTCCGGCACACCCAGCATACGGGACGTAATCGCATTTCCCAAAACCGCCAAGGGCGTGTGTTTGATGACCGAAACACCAACCCCGGTTTCAGCTCGGCAATTGCGCGATTTGCACATCGAAGTCAAGGCCCCGCCCCGAAAAGAGCCTTAGTTCAGCGGAGCGCGATAGTTTTCCAAATCAGCGCCGGGTTGTTCGTGATGAGCCCGTCGACTCCTGTGTCTAGCAGGCGGTTGGCCAGTTCGGGCCGGTCGATTGTGTATACCCAAACTTTCAACCCATGCTCGTGCGCCTGGCGAACCGCGCCTCTCGAGACCTGCTTATTCCAGACCGCAATCGAGGCGCCCGTCGCCTGGATGGCCTTGATCCAGCGCCCGTCGAGCTTTGCAAAAACCCCGGGCTTCTTTGTTCCTCCAGGCAGCCGCGATAAAGGACCGAGCGCGGCAATGAGTTGCTGCGGGAGACGCTCGTGCAACTGACGCAAAAAGTTCCAGTCAAACGATTGCACCACGGTGCGACCGGGTTTCGCATGTCTTTTCAAAAGTTCAACCGTGGAAGCAACATCTCCGTCCTTTCGCTCCAGCAATGCGATTGAACGAGCCTGAATCAGGTCCAGGGCTTCGTCGAATAACGGAACCCTGGCGCCCGCAAACTTCGGATCGAACCATCGGCCCGCGTCGAGGGTTCGGATTTCGGACGAAGTTCGTTCCCGGACTCTGATCCGCCTGGCGTTCCAGTGGAGTCTGGCGTCCGTGGTCCGGTCCAGGTCCGCGTCGTGTATGACGACCAGTTGGCCGTCGGCTGTTTGCCGGTAATCCAGTTCGACAAGGTCGGCCCCCGCCGCAAGCGCCAGTTCAAAGGATTGCAACGTGTTTTCAGGAGCGATCGACGAAAAGCCCCGATGCGCAATTACCAGCGGCCGATCCCGCTGGGTCACCTCGACCTTGCGCCCAGGCCGCATCCGCACCCGGACTTTGGACACCCCCCACCGGAACGGGCGCGACAGTGCGACTTTAAGCAACCCTTTGGCTTTCACCTTATGTGGCCTAACCCTATGGAATTCGCGACCCGAAAGCCAGAGAGAGGTTGCGATGAAGATGCTGAGAAAACGAAAAGCCGCCACGGGAGCGCACACGCGCAAACCAATCTTGCCGGCAAGGATCGAGCTCCTTTTCGATTCGGTACCGGGTATTTCCCCGGGTTCGGGCTTGGCGTTATCCCCGGTGACCGAACTCTCATCCGCCCCGATTGTTGCATTCCGACGACGGCGTAACGTTGTCGCGGATGAATCGGATTACGCCGAAAACAAAGCGCACCGCCGCGTCCCTGGGTGCGGCGCCGGCAAGGAATTTAGGAACAGGCAAACCCGGCGGTCCGCGGAGTATCCGCGTGCTGCTTGCCGACGATCACCCTGTAGTGCGTTGGGGTCTCTCGTGTTGCCTGACCCCGCATGAGCAGTTGGTGGTCGTCGGTGAAGCAGCGGACGGCCTGGAAGCGTTGCGCAAAGCAAAGGAACTCTGCCCGGATGTCGTGTTGATGGACGTCGACATGCCGCAACTCAACGGGTTGGCGGCGACGGAGATTTTGCAGCGCGAGCGCCCCGAGATCAAGGTCCTGCTGGTTTCAATGCACTCCTACGCCGGGCAGATGCCGCGCATTGTCCAATCTGGAGCTCGCGGGTTCATCCTCAAAGATATCAAGCCCCCGGAGCTTGTAGCGGCGATTCTGCGTGTTGCCGCGGGTGAAACATGTTTCAGCCCCGACGCGGCGCGGCAGGCGTTGACGCATTTCGCGCAAAGTTGCAGGCCGGATTCTCCGGCCGCCGCGCTCACGAGCCGCGAGCGGCAGGTTCTGGCGGGCATCGCTGACGGTCTGAGCAATAAGCAGCTCGCGTCGCGGCTGGGCATCAGCGCTCGAACCATCGAAACCCACCGCAATCACATCATGCACAAGCTGGACATCCATACGATTGCCGGCCTGACCCGCTTTGCAATCGCACAGGGGATTGTGGTGATCCATGAGATCGCGCAGCCCCATTCGAACGATTGAGCTGCAACGGCTCGCTGAGACGGGAGCCCCGTCTCTGATTCTTCAGCTTACGGATTGAGCGATAGCCGCTTCCCAGCGGCGGCTCAATTCCGCCAGCAACTCGGAGGCTTGCTGGGCGTCGGGCAGCGTGAAGCTCACACTGTGATCGCGGAAATAAATGAAAACCTCCACCCCTTCAACCTGGATACTGTAAATCGCGGCCGTCAGGAACACATGCCGCTGGTGCCGCAGTAACGGTCCGACACCTTTTTCCCATTGCGCCGCCAGGTCGGCGAGCAGCTCGACGCCTGCCTCGGGCGTGTCGGTTACGACTTCGATTTTGCGCTGGTCATCGGTTCGAATGGTGACCGTGGTCTCGTCTTCCTCCTGGTTGACCGCGATCACTTTATTGAGGTCGATGGTGAAGAGTTCGTGCTGGTACAGAGACATATGATATAATGTGACGCAAGAAAGCCCCGCCGTCGACCCTTTGTCAGCGTTTTCACGTCCTCTTAACTTCAGAATCATCCTTCACCCGGCATTTCGTTGCCGGGGTTTGCCCGCCCTCAGCACCCGCAGCGTGTGGCCGCGGTTGTTTTCATACGGCTCGACCGTGGCCGTGATTTCCAGGACCCGATATCGAATGGTATTCAATCCATACGATTGATACGTGCGGGCAAACAATTCGGTTTCGATGATGCCTGTCCAATCGGCAATCGTCAGGAATTTCATCGGTTCGCCGGTGACCTGGTGAAACAGCCGTTGTTCTATGACTAGTCCGCAGGTGACGATCTGCTGTCCAATATGTTTGCCCAGACGCTTTACCGGGCAGTAGGTCTCCCACGCAATATTGGGAAAAAGTTCCAGCGGATGGCCGCTCACCGGGTAACCCAGGAGATCCTCCTCCGCCTGCAGGCGTTGGAGCCTGGCCGGTTGCACCAGGGGAACCGACGGCAAGCGGTCGAGATCGCCGGGCGGCAAAAGCCACGGCTGATGATAAGAGGTGCCCGACGGTTCTGCGGCGCGAAGACTTTGTCCGGTGCTTTTTCCCGATCGCCAGGACCAATATTGAGCGGCGCGATCCTGGCCGAACTCATCAAAAGCGCCGACTCGAATCAGGGCTTCCATCTCTTCCGGAAGCGGTTGGACGCGTAGAAAAAAATCGGTCAGCGACACGAATTGACCGTGTTGACGTTCGCCCAGGATTGTTTCCTTGGTACGGTGGGTCAACCCTTTGACCTGCAAAACCGGCACCCGAATGGCAAGCAATGAGTCGTGCGCCGGCTCCTGGGCGGATTTGTGAAGTTGCGGGCAGACAGTAAACTGCGGGCCGGGCTCATTGACCGAAGGAGGAACCAACGGGATGCCCAGTCGATGACACTCGAGCACATAGACCAGCGGGCTATAAAAGCCTTTGCCGTTGGTAAGCACCGCCGCCATGAACTCGGCCGGGTAATGCAATTTGAGCCAGGCCGATTGGTACGCTTCAACGCCGTAAGCCGTGCTGTGCGCTTTGCAAAAGGCATAACCTCGAAAACCGGTGACCAGGTCCCAGACTTCGGCGATTTCCGTTTCGCCCCGTCCCTGTTGGCGCGCGCATTGGACAAACTCGGTTTGGATTTGATGAATGATTTCGGTTTTTTCCTTGGCCAGCGCGCGTCTCAACACATCGGCGCGGCCGGGCGGCAAGCCCGCAAAGGCTTCGCACATCTGCAGAATGTGCTCTTCATACACCACCAGCCCGTAGGTGCTGCGCAGGCAGGATTCCAGCGAAGGGTGAGGGTAGTGGACCGTGCTCAGGCCCTGGTAACGGCGCGCGAATTCCATTTTCTTGCTTTCGTTGGCCGCGCCGGGCCGAATCACTGAGACAATGGCGATGAGCGTGTCGATATCCCGCACGTTGCACATTTTGCAGAGCGAAATCATGGCTGGGCTTTCGATATGATGGACGGCACGGGCGCCCCCTCCGGCGATCAACTCCCACACCTCCGGATCATCAAAGGGACCGCAGTTCGGAGGAATCCAGCCTTTGGGGAGTCGGTATGTGTGCGGTCCGAAATCCGCAGTTGCGGTCGCCTCAACGACCGGTGTTGCCGCAGACTCGCGCTTTTGCGCCATTGCTTTGACATCTCTCATCACCGCCAACCCGCCCTGGGCCAGGATATCCATCTTGATCAATCCCACGGCCTCGACCGAGTCCATGTCGAAGTGGGTGGTTGGGTAGCCTTTGGCGGAAATGAAACAAGGAGTGATTTCATCCATGGGCTGGCGCGAAAGCACCAGCCCGCACGGATGCATTTTGGGATAACGGGGAAATCCATCCAGGAATTGCGCCATTTTAAGCGCGCTCGAATAAGGCTCCTGATCCAGCGGCAGGTCCCGGCATTCGAGGTTTTCACCAACTACCTCCGCCAATTCGCTGGCCCGGGAAAAATGCGGCAGCCGTTCGGTCAGTCGGCGCACCTGGAATTCGGACACGCCCAGGACCTTGGCGATTTCGGCAAAGGCGCTGCGTGATTGGAATGTGGAAAATCCGCCGACCACCGCGGCATGATCGGGGCCGTATTTTTCGAAAATCAAATCAATGACGTCATCTTTGCGGTCGTGCGGAAAATCGACATCGATATCCGGCAGTTTGTTCAGGGCCATGCGTTCCTTGTTGAGAAAGCGCCGGAAATACAAATCGAAACGAATGGGGCATACATCGCTGATTTCAAGGCAATAGCACGCCAGCGAATCAGCCGCGCTGCCGCGCGTAATCCAGTCGATGCCCCGCCGCCGGCATTCCTGCAGAATGTCCCACATGATCAAAAAATACTCCTCGTATCCGACCTCCAGGATAATCGCCAATTCCTCTTCCAATTGGGCTCCGTAGCGCCCGTAGTCGTTGGGGTAACGCCGCTGTAATCCGTTCCTGACAAGACGTCGCAAATATGCGGCCGGACTCGATCCGTCTGGCGGACGGTAAGCCGGAAATTGTGGCTGTCCGGGCGCAATGGTGAAAGAGCAGCGTTCGGCAATTTCGAAACTTCGCTCCAGCAATTCCGGACGGGCGTGAAAGAGTTTTCTCAGTTCGGCCGAAGAACGGAAATGGAAATGGCCGTCGAATCGTTTGCCTGGGTGCTGCTGGCGCAGCAGCGTCAGCGTGCGGATGCTCTGCACAATGTCGTATTTCCAGCGGTCGGAAGGCAGTTCGTAATGAACAGGAAAGGAAGCGACGCAGGGCAGGTTGGGCCGCCGCTTTTCCCAGGCGTCAAGGCTGTTTATTTCCAGGTAAAACCGATCCGGAAAAAACCGAGCCAGCTCGGCATCGGCGCTGATTGCCAATAAATCGGCGGTGTCGAATTGATCCAATGTTTGAAGCGCGGCGGCGCGATCCGGAGGTGTGAAAGCGAATTGCTTTGGAGGATGGCTGGCCGTAGTTGTTTCCTCAGGAACCCTGGAATCAGCGGTGACATGATTTAGAATCCGGCAAAGATTTTGATAGCCTTTGGAACTTTGAGCATAAAGGCAGGCCCTTTGACCCTGCCAGTCCAGTTCGGCGCCGATCACCGGTTTGATCCCGGCTGCGGCGGCCCATTGCGCAAACTCGACTGCGCCATGCAGGTTGTTTTTGTCTGTTAACGCAATGGCCGGAAGCTGGTGGCGTTTGGCCAAATCGACCACGGCCCGGGGCGATAGCGTGGAATCCAGGAAAGAATAGTAACTGTGGACATTGAGAGGAACATACCCCGAGGAACGTCGAGGCTGGAGTAATTGGGGAGTGGCGCGTCCGGTTTCGACGCGGAACCGCAGTTCGGGACCCGGAGAAACGGTGACGCGGGCAAAAGAATTGCCGATTCGCTGGCGTTGTATGACGGCAAGGTCGTGAGCGGATGGAGCAGGCGGCGGCGGGCGCGTCGAAGAACCTGGACCGGCATGCGCGAGGCCGCGGGAACCGCCGGCAAGCGTTCCCAACTGCGGCGGTTGTGTGCCGGAAACCGCAACCGACGGGCTTCGAGCGGGTGAAACATCGGCGGCCCCGGGTTCCTGGCCCCGCCCGTTTTTGGCGCGGAGGACGAAATCGTGACCGCGTTGGAGAACGGCGCGGCCGTATTTTTGGCGGAGTTCATCCACTGTATGAGCAAGGCGTTCGCGGGCGGCGCGCTGATGCGCGGGCAAATCCAGCGCAAGGTAGCCGCGGAAAAGCCCGTCATAAACATTCGAGAGTTTGAGCGAGACCAGCCGAAGACTGACCCGGCGGCGCCATGCCTTGCGAAGCAACGCGCAAACGGTGGAATAAATCTCGGTTTCAAGGTGAGTTGGTTCCGACAGGCTCTCACTGGCTTGCTCTTCATCCATGTCATTGTAGCGAACCTTCACGGTTAATGTCCGAATGCTTTTGCCGTCTTCACGCACCTTGGCCATGAGCTTGTCGGCCATGCGGCGCAAGGTGGCTTCAAGAAATTCTTCGTCCGTGGTATCGCCGCCGAAGGTTTCCTGTTCACCATAGGATTTGGCCGGAGCGCGTACGGGAATGACCGGTCGTTCGTCGATGCCCCTGGAGAAATCGCGCAATTGCGGCGCCTGGTTGCCGACAATCAAACCCAGCAGATCCACCGGCGTTTGGGCGATCTGCCCGATGTGAACAAGGCCCGCCGCATCCAGTTGCCCGGCGGTTTTGGGACCCACTCCCGGCAGCCATTTGTTCACCAACGGAGCCAAAAACCCGGCTTCATGCGAAGGCGGCACGCATTGGAACCCGAAAGGTTTTTTGAGCTTGGAAGCGATCTGGCTGACAAGTTTATTGGCGCCCACACCTTCGCTGACCGATAACTTGAGGGATTGCCGAATTGCATTGCGAATCGTTTCCGCAATCCCGATCGCTGGTTTGCGCGCGCCTGTCAGATCGAAGTAGCCTTCGTCAATCGAACCAATTTCAACGTCCGGCGTGAAATCATACGCGTAAGAAAACATCAGCCGGGAGAAAAGTTCGTATTTTTCGAAATCCCCCGGCAACAGGATGAGCTTGGGGCAAAGCCGCCGCGCCTGGATGCTGGGCATGGGGGTGTAAATGCCGAACTTGCGCGCTTCATAGGAGGCCGAGGCAATAATGCCCCGTTTCTCGCCCCCGACCGCGATGGGCTTGCCTCTTAAACGCGGGTCCGACGCTTGTTCAACCGACGCGAAAAATGCGTCGGCATCCAGGTGAACGATGGCCCGCTGCATGAAACCAGCCTGACAAAGTTTTAAAATCCAAGCGCAATTCCAAAGTGAATCCCCGTTGCATTCTCACCGGCGCCTTCTGACCAGGGCCACCATCACGCCTTGGATTTGCAGTTCTTCCTGTGGAATGAGGTTCGGATAACGAGGGTTTTCAGCGCGCAGATACGCTTTTCCCTGCTGCAACACAAACGTTTTGAGCGTCACCTGCCCGTCGATTAAAGCGGCGACGACATCGCCTGAGCGAGGTTGAACCCCGTGTTCAATAATCACGGTATCTCCGTCAACGATGCTTTTGCCAATCATCGAATCGCCTTTGACCTTCAACCCAAAGGTGCGCGCCGTTGGCTTGATCCCCAGGGTGTCGATATCCATTAAAATACAACCTTCCTGTTCCTGGGTTCTGTCGGCCGGCCGGCCGGCCGGAATCGCGCCGTAAACGGGCACCGACACCACCTGAGAATTCAGTTTGCCCGCCCTTACGGAACTGTCCCGAGCCCACGATACGGATCCTCCTGAGCCGCGCTCGATTATTTGGAGAGAGCGGGCGCGGCCCGGCAGGTTCTTTAAAAACCCCTTCGAACGCAGGGCTTGCACGTGCGCCAAAGCGGCATTCGGGCTGTGGAACCGGAAATGCGCTGCGATTTCACGCAAGGTAGGCGTCAATTTTTCAATCGATTGACGGTGCTGAATGAAATCCAGGATCTGCTTTTGTCTGCGCGTCAGTTCTTTCATAGAACATTTTTTCGAAAGAACCGGTGTTCGAATCCAGTTCCCCTAACAACTGGACGTTAGTTCAATACTGGATATCCGTCCAGCATAAGTTATTCACAGCACTCGAGGCCCAGTTCCTGGGGCTGCCCGACTGCCCCCTGCGACTGACGCCCGTACTATCGCAGCCCTGTGCAATGGGCTCGGAGCCACAGCACATCAGGATTCGGAGGGCCCGGCACCCAAGGGATGTCGATAAACCCGTAAGCTGCCATAGGCGGTTGAGTTCGCGGGTCTAGCCATCCGTGCGGTTCCACGTGGTTGTCGGCAAAGACCAGGTTCGCGCAACCTTTGTGACGTGCCGCGGGCAATTCGACCAGCCCCGCGGGTTCGTTCCACATATCCACTCCGAACGACCCGTCGTCGATACTGTCCTCCCGCTCCTCCACGATGACAAACGTATCACAAGGCGCGGGATTCATCATGTCGTAAGTGGATCGTATGACTTTGAAGGGCTGCATGAGATACTGCCCGGGATCAAACGCGCAGTTCAGCATGCTGTTCATGGCGTAGCTCCGCACGCGGGGAAGGATGGTCTGCCCTTCGCGAGCGGTGCTGAGGTCCGATGGGCACCGCCACAGCCCGAAGGAATACCCCAGGTAAGGCTGAAGGAAACTCTGCGCCAGGACGACCGTATTTGTGTTGTCGGGATTGTTGTCGTAGGGGCTCAAATAGCCCGCGACTCAGGTCTGGAGTTCCGGGGGCAAAGGAAACCCTCCGTTGTTGGGCGGCACATGCTCGTTGTGATCGGCCGCGTATAAGAGCCAGGCCTGGCCAAATTGTCTAAAACTGTTGATACAGGCAATTCGTCTGCCTTGCTCACGTGTCCGGTTGAGCACCGGGAGCATGAGGCCGGCGAGAACCGAAATGATGGCCACAGTGACAAGCAGTTCGAGAAGCGTGAAAGCGGCTTTCTGGGTCTGTTGCGGGTAACGTAAAGCGTTCGCGGGCTGCAGCGTCCGGCCCATAAAACACCGACGTTTAGGCTCGAATACCTCGTCATGAGCTTTCATCGCAAACCCCGGCTAGGCGCATCTATAATCCTGCTCGGCGGGATTATCAAGGTTCAAACCTCCTCTACGAAACTCTGCACGGACTGGATCTCGATCTTGGCAGCCTCACGTGAGATTGAGCCGTTGCTGCAATCAGCGTGTTGGAAAAGACAAAACATGCAAAGCTACCGTGAACTGTTGTGTGCTAATCTCGCCGCGAATTCTGAGGCAAGAACCATATGAAGTATCACCTTCTCCCAATCCGTTATTTTCATGTGATCGCGCAGCCCTCGCCGCGTGCTTCCTCGTATACGCATGGCAGGCCGCATCAGCCCAAACAGTGGCATCAGGTCCTCCTTATGCGGGGAGCGATGTCGGCCAGTTTTACCGCGTTTGGCAAAGAACGGTGCCGCTCACGAACTCCACCACTGGACAAATCGCCCAGAAGGTCCAGAGTTACACTGAGCTCGAGGATGGCCTATACTACTTGAGCAATGGTATGTGGGCTGAATCCCAGGACCTAATCGAAATTGGCGCCAATGGGGCGCAGGCTGTCCGTGGCCCGCTCCAAGCCGACTTCAACGGCGACATCACGGCAAGTGGAGCGGTGATCCTCACGAGTCCTTCGGGCGAAGTATTCAAGTCGCACCCGCTGGGGCTTTTTTATTCTGATCGTTCACGAAACTTTGGCATATTTCCAAATCAGAGGCCCGACGCTGATGTTAGATTTGCAAGGGTAAAGCAATGAGTTGTTTACGGTCTCGCTTTTCTGTTGAAAGCTAATCAGCTCGAGTCCGTTACCCCGCCTGTTCTCAATCTAAATATGTCTCGGACTTTCGAATACGAATGAGAATTCGGTTGTCTGTTTTTTTACTGCTGCTCCTCAGTAATTTATGCTTTGGCCAGGGGACGGTCAATTTCCTTAACGGGCCGGAAACGTTGATCAGTTTCGGAGCACCAGGTCAAGCAAGGCTCATCTCAGACGCACCTGGCTCTTTCTATTTTGGACTTTTTATTTCTTCTCCAGGTACACGCCAATTCACGTTCAGCGGCATATACGCAACCAACCTCGGCGCGGCATTTCCAGGACAGATATCTGGTGGCAACGCCATCGGCGTCCCAGGCTGGCCTTTCACCTCCGCCATGTCCTTTTTCGTAGCTGGTTGGTCATCAAGCCTCGGCCACGATTGGAACCAACAGTGGCTTAATGGTAAATTTGGGGCGTTGGGCTATTTTGGCATTTCGAGTGTGGCGACGGGTGTATCAGGCGGTCCGGACCTGCCGCCATGGCCGCCACTTCCGCTCTTTGGCGGCCCTACCGGCATTCAGACTGGCTTCGTTCTTTCACCTGTTCCAGAGCCTTCGGTGTTGAGTCTGGAAGTCGCCGGCGCCCTGCTGTTGCTGGCGCGCCTTTACCAGCGCATCGGCAAGCAACCATGAAAGCGGGACTACTTGCTTATTGCCTGCTGTTCGCCGCCCGCTCGAGTCTTGCACAAGGTCTGATCAACTTTGTGAACGGGCCAGTGATGCTGGTGAGCGCCGGAGGGCCTGGACAATCAGCCGCGATTGCGGGTCCGGCAGGCTCGTATTTTTTCGGCCTCCTGACCGCCGCTCCGGGCACAATGGACCCCAACCAGTTCACGTTTGCGGGGATATGAAGGGGGAGGGTTCAGGCCGGCCAGGAAAAGACCGCCGTGTCGGCAACGCCAGACACGGTCGACAGTTCGTGAGCCGGACGTGTTACAGCACCTTGTCCCATAAGGTCTGATCTTTGAGCATGAGCTCGCGCAACAGCCGGAGCGGCGGCGCGCCGTGGCGCAGCATCTCGTCATGAAATTTTTTCAGCGAGAAGTTCTCGCCTTCCTGTTTGCGATAGTCATCACGCAGCTTGAAAATCTCCAATTTGCCGAGGGTGTAATAGAGGTATTCAGGGTCAAATGCGCCGCGCATGGCTTCCTGCCGCGCCGGCTTCTCTTCATAGTAGGAGTTATCCTGGAAGAAGCGGGTTGCGTCGTCCACGGTCATTCCCTGGCAATGCATCTTGATGGAGACGCACAAACGGCAAAACCGCAGCAACGCTTCATCCGCCTGGGCAATGCGGTATTTGGCGGCTTTGACTTTGTCCTCGTGGGACGGGTTTGGAGAGGAACTGGCGCCGAAGCCTTCATCGATCATCATCTGCTCGGCATAATGGGCCCAACCTTCCGAAAAAGCGTACCCGGTGAAGATCTTCTCGAGCTTGTTTGCCGGCGACGCATTTAGATGCAGGAATTGAACGTAATGCCCGGGGTAAGCCTCATGGATTGAAACGATGTCGGTGGTGTAATAATTGAACGAGCTCAGCCATTCTTCCTTTTGAGAAGCAGGCCAGTCCGGTTCCGGCGGGGTGACATAATAATACGCCTCGGTAGCTTTACTCTCGAAAGGCCCCGGAGTGTCCATGGAAGCGAAGGTTGTGGCCCGGAGGTATTGGGGTGTGTCCTTCACCTGGGCCCGGACTTGTGAGGGAAGGCTGATGATGTTGTGATCGAGCAGGAATTGCCGGATCATTTCCAAATTGCGCGCGGTGTCTGGAATGAGGTTTTTCTCCGTGGGATGATCCCTTTGAATTGATTTAAACACGTCCAGCGGTTTGGCATTGGGGTCAATATCCCGGGCTGCCTCGGCGAACACGTCCTGTTTCTTATGCAACTCTTTCAATCCTAATTCCAGGAGTTGCTCCGGAGCGAGAGTCACCATTTCCCCATATTCAAGAAGGCGGCGGTATTTTTCGCGACCGAGCGCGTAGCGATCATTGGCTTTGGGAAGCTTCTGGTCCTTGAGAAAGGTTGCGTAGTCGTGCAAATCCTGGATCGCACGATTGTTGGCGAGCTTGAACTCCGACATTAATTGGGCGTCTTTGACAGGCTCGAGCGCGTCGACGAGGTCTTTGCCCAGGAAATCCGCGGCGCCGTTCGCCTGGTCGATGGCGAGCTCGAGTTGGGGGCGAGGCAACGATTCCCCAAGATTGGCTCGCGCCGCGGCAAACACGGCGGGGGACTGTTTGAGCACGGAGATAATCGAACGAACCCGGTCCTGGAGCGGAGCGAAATCGCGTTTAATGTAAATATTCACATCGATAACGCCGGCATAGGTCATCGGGTTTTGGGAATAGATTTCCATCTGATCAAAGCCGAAGATCTCGCGTTTGATGGCACTGCGGAGGATGCGGTAGTCGTAAAAGGCATGAGGGCTGAGCTGGCGGTTATCCAGGTCGTTCAGCTTTTTATCGAATGTTTGCAACCGCTTGAGTTCCCCGTCGAGTGAGGCGCGGCTCAAGTCGGTGACTTTGCCGTCGTATTGGTGGAATCCAAGCGTCGTGCCCTGCTGCGGGCGCCAGTCCAGGTAACCCTGGATGTATTCATCCGCGATCTTTTCAAAGACGGCGTCCGGGCCTGGGGTTTGCGCGAGCAGCCGGGCGTCAAAAGACGCGAACCAACAAGCCGTGGCGACCAGTCTCAACAGATGTTTCACAAGCGATATTTAACCTGCCTCGGCGTTGGAGAGAAGCAGAAGATTTGAAGGTTCTTGGCATGCGGTGCGTCCTGATGATAAGTTCGCGCACTTTGAACGGATCAAATAACGAACCGAACTATTCCATCTGAAATTATGAATTCGAATGTTACCCGTCGGGATTTCCTGAAGACAGCCGGCGTTGCGGCTGCGGTTGCCGGCGCTCTACCCTCAGCCTGGGCTCAAGCTGACAAAAAGATCACCCTGGCGCTGGTCGGCGGCGCGCACATCCATACGCCGGGTTTCATCGATTTGCTGAAAACGCGCAATGATACGCGGGTTAAATACGTTTGGGACCATGACGCCGCCCGGGCTGAGAAACGCGCCAAAGATCTGAACGCCACGGTGGTGAAGGATTTGGGTCAAATCTGGTCGGACTCGGAGATTCCCGCAGTGGTTATTTATTCCGAAACCAACCGGCACCACGATCTCGTGCTGGCCGCAGCCAAAGCGGGCAAACACATGTTTGTCGAAAAACCGCTGGGTATTACCGCCCGGGAAAGCCTCGCGATGGCCGAAGCGATCGAGAAAGCCAACTTGCTTTTCACCACCGGTTATTTCATGCGAACCGACCCCAAGCATCTATTTCTAAAGGACGAGATCGCCAAGGGACACTTTGGCAAGATCACTCGCGCGCGGGGTTCAAACTGCCACAGCGGAGCGCTGGAAGGCTGGTTCGACACAGAATGGCGCTGGATGGCCGACCCGAAGATCGCCGGGATTGGCGGTTTTGGCGACCTGGGCACGCACAAACTCGATATCCTCATGTGGATGCTGGGCGATATTGATGCTGTCACCGCCGATGTGAGAACCGTGACCGGCCGTTACCCGGGATGCGATGAATGCGGCGAAGGGCTGATCCAGTTCAAGGACGGCGTGATCGGCACATTGGCCGCCGGTTGGGTGGATGTGGAAGATCCCGTGCGATTCCTCATCAGCGGCACTGAAGGTCACGCCGTCGTCGTGGACAATCATCTCTATTATAAGAGCAAGCACATTCCCGGCAGCGACTCGAAGGATCCTTTCACCAAGCTGCCGGCGGCGGCGCGTCCTCCCATGCATCAATTCCTGGATGCGGTGGCCGGCTCGAAAGACCAACCGCTGGTCAAACCTTCGGAAGCCGCGGCCCGCGTTGTGGCCATGGAAGCCCTTTACAAAGGCGCGCGCGAAAAGAAGTGGGTTTCGGTAAAGAGCTGACCCACGGAAATCGTTCCGCTTATTGCGGCCCGGAGAGGTCGCGCAGTTTTATATTCCGGAACCAGACGTTGCTGTGGTGATCCTGCAGCAACAGGTGTCCTTTGACCCTGGTCCCAAACCCGGCAACGTTCTTGAACTTGCTGGCAGCGACGCCTTCTTTGACGGCTTCGCTGCCCAGCTCATATTCGAGCACCTTTACCCCGTTGAGCCAGTGTTCAACGTGGTTTCCTTTGATGAAAATGCGGGAGTGATTCACCTCTCCGACGGGCTTCGTCGGAGGCGTCACGGTCGGCTTCAGGACATCGTAAAACGATGCGGTGACGTGCTTGCCTTGAGCTATTTTACCATCGGGATTTCGCTCATCATCGAGCATCTGGTACTCGTGCCCCAACGCGGAGTTGCGTGATTCCAGGACAAAATATTTTAACCCACTGTTGCCTGCCGGCTCGATTTTCCAATCCCATTCCAGGTCGAATTGGTCGTATTCGCCGTCGGACAAGATGTCTCCGCCGCCATTGCCAAGGCAATGCAGCCAGCCGTCTTCAATGACCCAACCCTTTGAAGGGAAGCTTTGCGTTTTGAAGCTGTGCCATCCGCGCGTCGTTTGGCCGTCAAAAAGGAATTGCCGGCCGCCGGTGTTGGCCGGTGCCGCCCCCCCGGCAGGCTCCGCTGCAATTGAAGTAAGCGCGGTCCCTATTGCGGCGAGGTAAGCGAATCGAAACAGAATTGAGCGCATTCCTTATGTTACAATCGACCGCCCGTTGAGCAAAGAGCGAACCTGCCTCCACTCAGGAACCGGCCTTGGGAAACGCAGGGAAGATTGAGGGCGGTTTCAGCCGCGAAGCAATAAGACCGCGATGAGGACGGCCAGGGCTATTCGGTACCAGCCGAAGATAATGAAGGTGTGGCTTTGGATATACCGCAGGAGCCAGCGAACCGCGATAAAGGAAACGATTGCGGAAACGATGAATCCGAGCAAAACCATGCCCCAGTTTTCAGGCGAAGCTCCGGGTGGCGGATGATGGATCGCTTTGAAAATTTTCCAGCCGCCAGCGGCCAGCATGGTGGGGATTCCGACCAAAAAGCAGAACTCGGTCGCAGCCGGCCGATTCAGGCCCAGGATGAGGCACAAGAGGATTGTCACGCCGGAGCGGGAGGTTCCCGGGAACACCGCCGCCAGGATTTGTCCGGCGCCCACAGCCACCGCCATAGCCCAGGTGACCTCGGCCTGCAAGCGCCGATCCTTAAGCCATGCCTCTACGAGCACAAACCCGAGGCCGCCGATGAACAGCGCAATTGCGATAGGTTTCAATTCTTCGGGCAGTTTGAATCCCTTTTTATCGATGATGAACCCAATAGCGCCCGTGATGCCGAAGGCCAGGAGGATTTTCGCCGCGTAAGCCTGGGTGGCCGGCTTGCGCCATTCGAAGAAAAACTGGCGCAATCGCTCCGGAAACAACGGCAGCACGGCCAGGACCGCGCCCGACTGGATCACAATGTTAAAGAGGTCGCTTTGGTGAGTTCCAAGCCATCGTTCGGCAATCAACAGGTGACCCGTCGAAGAGACCGGCAGGAATTCGGTAATTCCTTCAACGATTCCCAGGACTGTTATGATTAACCAGGCAGGCATGCCCGGCTAGAAACGAAAAAAACAGCAGAAAAGCAAGGGGAAACCGGGTGCCAAAAGAGACACCTGTCCGCCTACTTCTCTTTCTTGCTGAAGACCGAAGCAAACCCGCCTTTGGCGTCGTCGTCGCGTTGGCGCACTTTCAATTGGCCGAGGACCGCGTGCCAGCCGATGTAAATCTTATGCCACGAATTCTCCAGATTGCGCAGGACGCCTTCATTCATTTCGCTCAAGTACCGGAGGGACGGAGCGTTGCCGACAAGGTCATGGACTTCCTGGCGGCTGGGTTGGGTTACCTCGATGGCGGCCAGAATTAATTCGAGTTCCTGAACGAGCACGCTCTTGATTTCCAGGAACTGGTTCTCGTCTTCGGCGCTGAACTTCTTAGTGCGCGCCAGGCTGACGAACTGGTTGAATTGCTTCCAGCATTCGAGGTAATTCTCCATCTGGGCAATCAGTTGCTCCACTTTTTTATTGGTGCTCATAGGCTGAAAAGGAGGTTTAAGAAGCGGCGTTAAAGGTGTGTTTTGGAGCCAGGAAGATAATGGCGCCGCCCCGCATCTCCTTGGCGGTGATCTTCAGGCTGGAGAAATGAAGAGTTAATTCCGAGAGCGGCAATTGCGCTTTTCGCGCCTGGCGGAACAAAGTCAGGACGTGGTCCCCGATCTCCTGCAGGACATCCTCGGAACACGCCGACGACACTGTCGTCGCAAGGATCTTGTTGTTGCGATCGACCGTCACCGTGCCGGAAGGCAAAACCTGGACGCCCGGGCTCTGCTTGGAGAATAGGCTCAGGAATCCCATGAAGAGACCAATTGTTTGCTTTTTTCGGCCAGTTGCGTCGACGGACCATCCGCGGGCCAACCGACCAGGTAGGTTTTGTCATCCTCAGGGAGCAGCACGATACGAAGGTCCAGGCTGCGGCCTTCGAGGCTGGTCAAGGATCCCGCCTGTAAATTATGAGCGAGTTTGTTGGAGGCCTCCAGCGCTTGCTGCATCCAAACCCCAAGTTCCTGGGTTGCTTCAGTGCCCCAGCCTTCGGCTTTGCTTTGAGGCTCCTGCGGAAGCGAAACCACGAAGTCCGCGCCCGCCCGGGTCAGTGAAGCGAGGCGCCACACCGTTTTTCGGTGGTCTGCGACTTCCGCCTCCTCGCTGCTCTGGGTTTCCGGCGCGGCGATTTCGTCCATCGCCTGCGCGGCTTCCAGCAGCAAGGCGTTGGCAGGTTTGTTAATGGTTCTTTCCCGGCCGTTCTCGGCGGGGAGGTTTTCGAATGTGCCCGACTTCCACTCGAGGATTCTGCGGAAGGCCGGCTCACCTCGGAGTCCCTCTGTTTCGGCATCGATGAGTTCGCCCGAAGAAATCCAGATGCGGCCGTTAACCGAGCCGCGCGTGATCCGGAGGACGGTTGAGCTTTGCGACAGGCACTCCATTTGAATGAGGTCCATCAGGCTCTTGCTTTGCACTCCGCGGAAACCGGACTCCTCGTCCCGCCCCAGCAACGACTCAACGCATTGCAGGAACATCTCCATGTTCTGCTGCGTGTCGGGTTTGAGCCAGAAAAGATCGACGCCCAATGCGTAGGCGCGCGAGCGAAATTCCTCGTTATGAACCGCGGTCATCACCACGGTCCGCAGCTCAGGAAAAGAGCGGCGCACAATCGAAAGCACCTGGAGGCCGTCCATTTTCGGCATCTTCAGGTCGCACAGCAGGAGGCGGAACGGCTCGGATTTGAGCATCGAGAGGGCGCGGGATCCTGAGGTGGTGGTGAAAATCTCAGGTTTGCTGGGCAGCTGCGCCAGCAGATCGCGGTACAACTCCAGCACGGCTGGGTCGTCATCCACGATGAGCACTTTGTGGCGGCTTTCCATAGCTACGTTCCGTCAGCTGCGATTGTGTATGCGATACCCTACGGGCTCAAATGAAATCGGCATCCAGGATGCAGCAGCAAGCATTGTTCCGTTTCGAGTGTTTTTTGAGAAATTGGCGCTGATTTTCAAAACCCTGTCTGAAAAGTGTTTTCTCGCGGCTCCTCTAGGTTGCGGCCGCCCTTTCATGACCCGAATTCGAGCAAAAACTGCTCAGAAACCCTCCGACACAGGACAAATGAGTCCAGCGATGGGACAGGCAATTCGGTAAAAAGCCTGGAAGTGCACATCGCGCAGTGGCTCTACGCTGCCAACGCAGGGCACCGCTGAAATCGATTTTGCGGTCCTCACCTAACGCGCCCGAGCGGAACGAGATGAGTCCTGGGCTGGGTGCAGGGCGGAACCCGCTTGGATACACGTTGTTGTGAGGCCTCCGGTGGCACGTTTCCTGCACAACCTCGCCCCAGAAGCAGTTCAACCGATACAAGACCAATGAATCGAGCGCGGACAATCAGTGAGGGCGGCGTCGCATCCCGCGTGGCCAGTGGGCCCGGCTATTGCCATGAGCAAGCTCCCGAATGCGTTGACGGTGTGCCGGTCGTTTTGAATGGCAACACAACCCCTGAGTGCGCTGGCTCACTCCACGAAAGTTAAAATGTTTGGCTTCCTAAAAAACCTGTTGCGCAGGGCGCCTGAGACATCGGCGCAGAACTATGAAGCAAGCTCACCGGAAGTAGCGCCGGAACCCGCACCCGCGGCGGCGAACAAAGCCCCGGTCTTTAAAGCTCCTCCCCTGCGCCGGAATGCGCCTTCCTCGAACGGAAACGGCAAAGGAATTGAAGTCAGCCTCCAAGGGATCATTCAAAGTCTGCCGCTGGAGCTTCAGCCCAGGGTCAAACGCAATGACGTTGGCGATGCCTCCATCACCGTTCCTCTCGAGAAGGTTTTAGCTCAGCTTTCGCGCGGTGCGGTCAAAGTCTCCTTTGGAGAGTTGCGCCAGGCTGCACCCGAAGTTTTCACCGCCCAGAATGACCGCGATCGCGTGCTGGTGATACTCCCCCTGGCGGAGATCCTTTCCAAGCTCAACCCGGCTCTTATCGCGCGCCGCCGCGTCCAGCGCCAGATCGAAGTCCCCGCAGAAATCAGCAGCCCGTTTGATTCGCGTGGAAAAGGCGTCAGCTTTACAATTGGCAATTCCAAGACCGAGCCCGAGCCGGCCGCTGCCGCGAGGCAAACGAGTCCGGTCGCGCCCCCGATGGCGGCGCCTCCGCGTGCCTCCATTGCCGCCGTGCCTCCTCCATTAGCGGCGGAGGTCGCTCCGGTGCCGGCAACTCCAAGATTTGCCGCCGCTACCCCGGCCTCGGTCAATGCGGCGCCTCAAGCACCCATTGCCAAGCCCGTTCCCGCAGCTCAGAAAACCGCGGTCAAACCCGCCGCTGCCCCGGCGCCTTCGCAGTCGCAGGCTCCCACCCAGGCTCGCCCGGTTGCTTTCAACCCGAAGCCGGTTTTGACCAAGCCCATTTCGCCAATCGACCCGACACCCGTAACGGCCCCGATTCAAACCGCGCAGCCGATTTCGATGCCCAGCGCCCAGGCCCCCCTGGCCGCACCCAGGCCCGCGCCTCCGACCCCAGTCGCGCCTTCTCCGATCCCCGTCCAGGCCCCCAAGCCTGCGAGCATACCGCATCGAGAAGTCGCAGCCTCGGCACCTTTGCCGGCCTCCGCTCCCATCCCGGCGTCCAAATCCGGCCCGGCGGGCGAGCCCTTAATCGTGTCTCTGGCCTCCCTTGCCGAAGCCTGGCCCGAAGAGGTCCGCAAAGAGGTCATCACCATGGGTTTGGCGGAAGCCAAAGTTGGCCTTCCTGCGCAAGCTGTCGAGCAGGCTCTGAAACAGGGCCGCATCTGCTTTACATGGAAGTCGATTCGTGCGTTTGTTAAGCCCGCCGTCCCGGCCGTGGCTTCCTCTCATGACACGACCGTTCTTGATTTGCCGCTGAAGGTCGTTGCACCCATTTTCCTGGAACGTCAGCGCGAGGCCAGCAAGGCAAAACAAAAAGTCGCTGTCGACGAGGAGATCCCCAACCTTTTCTTCGGGTTCCCTCAGCCGGAAGGCACGCCTTCGCCGGCTGCGGCAACAGCCCGTCAGACCGACACGAATTATTACGTTTGGGAAGATACGCACGACACCGCGCGAGTTGCGGCCGAGCCGGAACCCAAACGCGGGCCGACTCCGGGAACGAAATTCGTCGCGAAGTATGCGACTCCAAACGAAGTGGTGTCGCGGGCCGCAGCCCTGGAAGGGGTGGCCGGCGCGTTGATTGCTCTGCCCGACGGGCTGATGGTCGCCAATCGGCTTCCACCGGATCTGAACGCGGACACGCTGGCGGCGTTTCTCCCGCAGATCTTCGGCAAAGTCAGCCAGTGCACCAAAGAGCTGCGCATGGGAGAACTCAACAACCTGAATTTCACGGTAGGCAACGTCCCCTGGAAGATTTTCAGGGTCAACGCGATCTTCTTCGCGGCATTCGGCCAGGCGGGCGTGCCGTTGCCAACCGCGCAATTGGCGGCACTGGCTTCCGAACTCGATCACAAAGCAAAATAGTTTTATGGCCATCATCAATCAGGCAACTAAAGAGCTGCAGGTCAAAATCGTTTATTACGGTCCGGCCATGGGCGGCAAAACCACCAACCTGGTCCAGGTCCACGACCACGTTCAGACCGCCGCCGGCAACAAGGGCAAACTGGTCTCCCTGGCCACCAGCTCGGACCGCACCCTCTTCTTCGACTTCCTGCCGATCGAGGCCATGTCGATTAAGGGATTCAAAACCAAGTTCCAGCTCTACACCGTGCCCGGCCAGGTGATTTACAACACCACGCGCCAGCTGGTGCTGCGCGGGGTGGACGGCATCGTTTTCGTGGCCGATTCGCAGTATGAAAAGATGCCCGAGAACGTCGAGAGTTTCACCAACCTGGAAGAGAACCTCAAATCCCTGAAACTCAATCTCAGCGAGATTCCTTACGTCCTGCAGTACAACAAGCGCGACCTGCCGAACGTTGCGCCCATCGAGTACATGGAGTTCCTGTTGAACAACCGCGATGTCCAGGTGCCCTCATTTTCTTCCGTCGCCCACAAATGCGAAGGCGTTTTTGAGACGCTCAACATGATCACCCGCATGTTGTTGCACAAATTTGTGAGCCAGGCCACACCGCAGTACGCATGACATGGGCACACTCCCGCAACTGGTTGAGGAGGACATCCAGCGCTTCGAAGAGGCGCTGCGCGAATTGCTCGAGAAGAGCGAAGCCACCACAGCCCTGATCATCGACCAGGGCGGCTTCCTGATCTCCAGCTACGGCGATAGCCGCCAGTTCGATCTAACCACCATCGCGGCCCTGGCTTCCGGGGCTTACCTGGCCAATCAAACGATTGCCAACCTGGTCCACGAAACCAATTTCAATAGTGTTTATCAGCAAGGCGAACGCTTCAGCATGTTCGTGCTGGCTGTCGACGAATACTGTCTCCTGGTAGTCATTTTTAAGGCGCATGTCAGCGTTGGCGTCGTCAAGTATTTCGGCCTGCCGGCCGGAGAAAAGATCGCCGAACAAATGCGCGCCGCCCAGCAGCGCGATCCCGAAGGCGGCCTGGATCTTTCTGTGTTGAACCTCGCCGACACCGCCGAGCTGTTCAAACGCAAGGGCTGACCGGCTTCGCCCCTTTCCTTCCCTGAACTAAAGTCCCGAGTGGCTGCCGTCGCAAAACGGCATGTTTTTGGAGTGCTTGCATGCGCACCAGGCCACCGTGCGCGCTTCGGTAATGACCGTTTCTTTGGGGCCTAATCCCGTTCCCTTGTGCGAGCCGTCGCAAAAAGGCTGGCTTTTGGATCGGCCGCACGCGCACCACCAGTAGGTGCCGGGTTCGACTTTTTGCACGATAGGCGATTTCTGGAAAATGATCGGTTCGCTCATAGGGTTGCTTGTTGAATCGATCGTTTAATGGAACTTTCTCTCGAGCGCAACTGCATTGTCCGAAATCTCCGGTGGACTGTTTGCCTTTAGTACGGATATCGCCGCCGTCGCTGGGTCGCTAGAGTTTTGATTGTGAGCCGGTGGAGCGCCTGCAACGGAGAGCCGAATGAACGGAATTCCAGCGCGCGCTTCCCCCGCTGACGATCTTATTTTATGGGGCTTAGCTTGAAGATGTTGAATACCTCGGCCCAGTGGAGTGTGCTGAGACACGGATCGCGGGTGTTCGGGCTGTTGGGAAAGGCCACGCCATTCGGGTTGTCCTCTTTCACCCGGCACGATGTTGGACGGGCCTGGGCCTTGACTGCGGAATTTGGCTGCTTGCGCCTGGAACGGCTGACGGGCGAAGAAGAAGTGACCACGGACCAATTGGTTTTGCCCACGCCCTTCTCATACGAATACGGCATTGACGGCTTGAGCAACCCGGACACAACCCGCGCCGTTTTCGGGCTCACCCCGGGCGAACTCGAGCAGTTGGTTTCGGTTCTTCGCTGCGGGAGTTTTCCGGTGTTGGGCTTTTCGCAGGTCGACCTGAGGTGCAGCATCAGCGGGTGCACCATACCGGGGTACTGGCCGCATGTGGTCGTGTCGAATCTCGCGTTGTACGGGAACGTGGTTTCGCTGGAGACTTTTGTCCGCATCGTCGTCTCATCGATGCCCCAAGGCCGGTTGACCACGCGATTCCCCCAGCTGCAGAACGCGCTGCAGCAAACCATGAAGCTCATCGCTACGCGCCGCCGCGGCGTGCTCTATAGCCGCGAGTTGCTCGAATTGGCTCCTTCGACGGCCGTAGCGTCACATTAGACGGTTGTTTTCGTCCTCAGCGCTTCTTTTTTTGGACCTGCGCGGCGACGCGCAGCCTCAGGCCGTTCAACCGGATGAAACCGGTCGCGTCATCCTGGTTGTAGGCTTTAGTCGGATCGGCTTCCATTGTGGCGATCGCCGGGTTGTACAGACTGACGGGCGATTTGCGGCCCGCCACAAGGATGTTTCCTTTATAGAGTTTGACGCGCACCGTCCCGCTGACGTTCTTCTGGCTTTCGGTCACCAGCGCCTGCAATGCGAGCCGTTCGGGCGCGAACCAGTAGCCGTAGTACACCAGTTCGGCGTACCGCGGAATCAATGAATCCCTTAGGTGCATCACTTCGCGATCCATGGTCAAGGTCTCCATTTGCCGGTGAGCAAAATGGAGGATGGCGCCGCCCGGTGTTTCATACACGCCTCTCGACTTCATTCCCACATAGCGGTTTTCGACCATGTCCACCCTTCCCACGCCGTGCTTGCCGCCGAGCTTGTTGAGCGCGCGCATCACGGCCAAGGGGCTCATCGGCTTGCCATTAATCGCCACGCACAGGCCTTGTTCAAATTCAAGGGTAACGTACTCCGGTTTATTCGGGGCGTCCTCGGGCGCGACGCTCAATTTGAACATGTCCTTGTTGGCGGGAGCAAAGGCGTCCATCCACGGGTCTTCCAGAATTCCGGCCTCGAATGAAATATGCAACAGATTGCGATCCATGGAATAGGGCTTCTTGGCCGAGGCCTGGACCGGGATGCGCTTTTGTTCGCAATACGCGATCATCTCGCTTCGGCCGGGAAAGCTCTCCCGAAACGAGCTGTCGCGCCACGGCGCAATGATTTGCAGGTCGGGCGCAAGAGCCGCCGCGGTCAGTTCGAACCGGACCTGGTCGTTGCCCTTGCCGGTGGCCCCGTGCGCCAGTGCCTGCGCTTTCTCCTTGCGGGCGACCTCGATCATGCCCTTCGCGATAAGCGGCCGGGCGATGCTGGTTCCAAGGAAGTACTGGCTCTCGTAAATGGCTCCTGCCTGGATCATCGGGAAAATAAAGTCCCGGGCAAATTCCTCCTGCAAATCCGCGATGTAACACTTGGAGGCCCCGGTCTTCCGGGCTTTCGTTTCCAATCCCTTTAGTTCCTCTTCCTGCCCGATGTTGGCGCAGTACGCCACAACTTCGGCCCCGTACTTTTCCTGGATCCACGACAGGATCACCGAAGTGTCGAGGCCGCCCGAATATGCCAGCACAATTTTCATCGGCGCGACATTAATGACTCGCTTCCCGCCACGCAATGCAGTTTGCGTAAAACAGGCCTCGGATTACTCGCCGTGACGTCGAATAACTCTGCCGCCGCAACTTCCTTGTTCAGGGGATGCTCGACAAAGGCACACGGTACAACCAACACTTGGCTTGGATCCAAAGGTAACCTCCACCCACCTCCAGCCGCTCAATTTCATCGGCCTGGATGTGCGCCAAGGCCTTGACTTCTTCGGTTGCGAGATCGAATCGTGCCACGTATCCGAATCCGCCTACCCACACGTTGACACCATCCACCTTCAAAGTGGTGACGCATCCGGGAGGAACGCCCTCAGGTTTTTTAAAGTCATGACCCGGTGAGTTGGCCGAACTGAGATCCATTCGGACGACCCCCAGCACGCCATCTTTGTCTTCGCGAAAGTGATTCCAATATTTTCCAATCAGCAAAGATTGGGGGGCCTGAGCCAGGCAATAGCACGAATAAACCTCCGGTTCCCACGTATTTTGGCCTGGCCGATACCGCCACAGGGAGCCTGGAGGCCCTCCAACCAGAAGCCAAATATCATTCGGTTGAGCTTCTGCGATGGCGACGACAGAGGCACGCGTAGGGCCAGTGCCGTTAGCCAGGGACCATTTTTCAATTTCGGGATGCTCCGCCAGCGGAGGCATAAAGCTGGTGCTTTTGTATGTGCATAAGTCAATTTTGCCCAAGCCGCCATCCGTATTATGGATTTCCCTGCGAGCTTTGCGGCCGTAGCCCACCCATAGATTGGTCGAAGACAAATAGAGGGCGGCAATGTTATCCATCAGGAGACCGTCCTTTTCTTTAAGTTGCTTGAGCCGGCCAGTAGCTTTGTCAAATTCGAATAAGCCGGCCCCGTCCGTTCCGATCCAGAGATTGGTTGAGGAGGCGCAAACAGCGGTAATGGGAGCGTGAACGGGCACCTCCACCACTGCGTTGGTGTGGAGGTCAAAATCCAGATGCAGCAAGCGATTGTTCACTGTTATCCAGAAGCCACCTTCATCCATCGTCAATATCTGATCGAAGCAAAGGGGAAGTACGGGCTTGCCTGGGTTGAACTCGTGAAGTTTTGCAAGCGGATCCTGCCCCATGTTTTTGCGGCAAAAATCAGCCAGGCGGTCGGTGAATAGAACGGTGTTGTGGTCACCCCAGGGCCCATCCATCAACATTGAAAAGAGCTGGCCAGAGAACTTTTCAAATAGGGCCAGGGCTTTGTCCCATTCCTGCGTGCCGAGATAAGCGTACGCCAAAGCCATCCTGTCTTCATCGGTCATCCGGACTGACGGCTCGTGGTTGGTCACAGTGGCGAGGTCGGTGTAAACCGCCGAAGCTGCTTTTTTTCCCTCGAGGTAACGGGTTGCAAGACGATAATCCTGGTGTTTCCAGCTCCATTCCAAAACGTCATTTTGAGTGAAAAGCCAAAATGCAGAAGGCTTGTAGACCGTTTCAGGATGTGCAGTCAGCGATTCGAGTAACTGTTGAAACTCGAGCACCGGCGGTGCGTTGGTCTCCACCTGACCGCTGACGACCGCCGCAAGCAGGTACGCTTCGGTTTCCGGCGCCCGGGCCTTGAAAACAGGGTAGAGCTCTGCCAGGCGCCGCGCCGCGCCGGCCTTATTGGTGCCATAACTATGGACGAACTCCTCGACCATCGACGCGCCTGTCCCGCCCCAAACGGCGTTCGTCACGTGATACCAGACGCGTTCTTCGGCCAGAGCCTGGGCTTCGGGTCCGATTTGATTCAGCAGTTTTTCCTTCTTCAGCGACTCGGCCTGCTGACGGTAGAATTGAGCGGCGTCTGGGTTGCTGGTCAGCGCTGCGGCTGTTTCAAACCAACTAGCCTTTGGAACAGTGTCATAGTAGTCGAAACTCCAAATCAATGCCTGTTTCGCGATTTCAGACCATTTATCCTGCGCCGGACGCTCCAGGACGTCGCGATAGATTTGGCGCGCCTCCTCATTGCGTTGAAGAACTCGGCTCCGCAGGCAAGCCGCAATCCATAGTTTGGCCTCCTGGTTGGTCGGGTCCAGGAGCAGGACAGTTTGAAACGCGCGCAGCGCCTCCTCCAGGTTGCGCCGTTTGCGGAAGGACGCGCGTGGATCAAGCTCCTCCTGCGCAAACGACCCCAAGTGCACAAGATCCGGATTACCGTAGCCGCGATCGATATCGGCCAGCGATTCGCCATGTCCCATCTGCAGCCGAACTTCGCTGCGCCGGTTCGGGTACACCGGTCCCCCTTCGTTGAGAACCTGCTCAACAGTGTCCTTGATTTTGAGGTTGATGCGCTCCCCGGGTTCTTCAACGAGATGTATGTGTTTGCTGGGCCCAAAAACTCGCGCCACCTCCAGGTCAACCTCCACTTTAAAACTCGTCGTTTCGTAGGATTGATAATTTCCAGAGACCAGCCAGAAGGCGGACTGCATCGGTGTGGGCGGGTCGCCGGCAGCTTCGTCGGACAAACCAGCCATATCGAGGTGCACCTCCTGCAGCAGGGTGTCTACGTATTCACGTTCCACCATGCGTACCTGCGAACCGCGAAAGGCTCCCGTCAGGTACCCTCGGAGTTGAGTGGGGAAGTCGGCCTGCCTCGAGTTGGCGCTGAAATCCTCGAAAGTCCCGATACCCAGGAAAACGGGTTGCTTCAAAGAGGAAGAGTTGGACCTGGACTTCTGAACAAATGTTGCCACCGCCGAAGCCAACGCCGTAGAATTCTGCTCTGCGGAAAAGATCCCGGCGTCACGCAGCGTACCGGTGCGAGCGTCAACGAGGCGCACGACCAGGGCCTTGGTCCCCCCCAAGGTGGTTGATGTGCCCAGCAAGAACCAATCAGCTCGTAGCAGGCGCCCGGCCTTTACCGCATCTTTTGCGCGGACCAGGCCCGAAAGGCTTAGTTGAAGTTCGGACAGCACCTTGTCCAGCGACTGGCGTTCCACTAGTTCCAGTCCTTGAGCCCCAGACAATCCGGTCGTGACGAGGTCCATTAAGTCCCCGTTGCGCCGGTCGTCTGCGAGCCCAAGACTCCCTATCGCCAATCGGACAACCCTTTTCTCTGGCAAAGGAACCACCTTCACGGTGGCCTCTGAGGCCAGATTGGGATTCATTTTGAGACGGGCCCGGTAAATCTCGTCCGGAGAGAGCGCCTCGTACTTGTGCGGACCCTGGTATATGCGCACCGCATAAATACAGGCCCCACCGATGACGGCCAAGGCGACGATTCCCAGGTAGAACTTGTTACGCATAGAAGGTTTTGAGGCGATGGCTGCTGAATGCGCCCGGCGGGGGTCATTTAAGCAAGGCGGGAACCAGTCTTTCGGCCACGTCAAGCGCAGCGTTTTGCAAGGCGGTCTTGGCTGCGGTTTGTTCGGCAACGTCCACCGCGACGCTGGTTTGACGGTCCATAATCAAGACTTCTCCTTTGCGGTTCGAGGCTTTGACTTCCACCCGGGCCTTGCAGGAGATCAGGTTTCCTTTTCGCAACGCATACGCGCTGAAAGCCTCACCTGTGATTTCGATCTCCGGGCGCTCGCTGGACTTGTCACTCAGAATCTTAAAGCCGCATTTCTGTAACACCAAGCCAAGCTCCGTCTCAGCTGCGGGGTCAATGACTGGCTGGCCGAAATGCCGCTCGCTAATCTTGAGTGAAAGCGAGGGCAGGCGATCGCCGTGCAAGCTTTGTTTCAGCCTCGCAATCCGCTGTTCGCGGTTCTCTACTTTGGCAACCAGCGTCTCGCTCTTCTGACTCAGTGTTGTCGCGATCTTCTTCGCCAGCTCTGTCGACAAATCCGAAACCGACGCGCCAAGCCCTCCTTTTACCAGTTCCCCGTACACGCGCCCGGTCTCCGACCCTATAATCTTTGCGACAATTACCAGTTCTTTGTCCGCCCGAAAAGCGCGTCCTGTGACCAGCACTTGCGCCCCGGTAAGATGTCCAACCTTGGCCGCCGTGTCGGCCGAGACGCTGCCGGATAACCCCAATTCGTGTTCTCCCAACAGCTTTTCGAACTCCGCGCGCTCGACAGTAATGATCTGAGGTTCGGCCGAAAGACTGGCGTTAATAAGGGCGGAAACTTTGGATCCAACGTCACGCATGCCCTCATCTCTGGATTCGAAATCAAACACGGCCACGGTGAGCACATCCGGTGCGGTGGCCTGAGCGCAGAACACCCATGTGAGCAACAGAAAGCAGAAGAGCGCCCCCAGAGAGCGGCGCCACGCGGGCGCGCGCTGCCTGGTCATGGTGAGGTTCGTTTCACAAGGGTACGTCATAGCATTCGCCTTATCGGTTTGAGAGGATGGAAGGAAGCAACGGAACGCGGCGCGTAATGGCAATGCGGCAAAGCTCGACCAAACGCAACTGGGACCGGGGATTTTGGGCCAGGTCTTTGATCAAGGAAGGCTCGGCCACAATCACAACGCCTTTTCCGATTGACACTGAAAAAAAAGAGGGCGTCAGTAAAGCCGGGTCTTCTTGCGCGGACGTGACCCAAACGACAGCAGCCCCTTTCCTGGCTCTGGATTGGATAGCAGTGGCCAGCCACCCGGGCTGCGGATTCGCCAGGTTGAATGGCCCTACGATGAGAAGCCGGCCATAGTGACGATCAAAACCTTCCTCTTGCAGGTCGGTATACTCAACGCCTGCAAGGCTGAGAAGCGGCTTTAGCTGGTCGGTAGGGTCATAAACGCCCACTGGGTCCGGACCCCCCAAAACCTGCAACTCGCGCAGCAGGTTTGTGGGATAGGCAACAAACTCGCTGACGCCCAGGATTTCACTCCGGGCATCCACCCACCGCGCTAGGAATCGGGTTTGAGCCCGCACAACGGGAACTTCAATAGCGGCGGATTCAAGCACAGTCTGGCCGGGCAAGACTTGAAGCTCTTTCCAGGGCACATCGCCAAGTGGCATGGCAATTGAGGACTGCACCTGCCATAATTCCAGCGAGATCGGCACGGAGATATGGTGTCCTGTCGGATTGTGCCAGAGGAGCGGGATCGAACGAGCCCCCCCGCCAAAAACAGCCGGCGGCTCATTCGGGGAGAGCACCTCAGGAGTTTCGGCACCCTGGCAACCCAACAAAGCTATGCAGAGGCACAGGAAAGTCAGCGGGCCGCTTAGCCTTTCTGGCAGCCGCCCCAGGTTGCCCGATCTTTTATCTGCGGTGGGGTTCATGATTTTGTGGGCAGGGGTCTGGCCTCAATTCGGTACGGGCCCGCCTGGAGCCCTGGTTCCGTACTAGACCAGACCGACTGCTTTCCCACTACTAACACGCCTCCCTGGCCATCGATCAAAACTTCAAAAGTCTCACCATGAACCACAAGTTGCTGCCCGCTAAAGGTCACAAATCGGTGCTCGTCCGTGGGCCCAGCGATCTTGACGTAAACCGGCTGAGAAAATGGGATATCCGGCTCTTCGGACAACACCAGGCTCGGGCCATTGTTATCGAAAACCACGGTTCTGACCTGGTTCGGGAACAACCCCGTTATCTCGTGGAAACATTTCACGGCAGCGGCAAATTGCGGGTCGCCCGAACGCTCCCGCCCTGGTCGAAACAGAAGCAAAAACGCAGCCAGCGCACAAAACGCGCACGCGCCCGCCAGCCACGCCAGACGGGGAACTGGAAAAACCGCCCAACGGTGTTTCGTCGCTGCGGCGGCCGTCATTGAATGGGCGGCTTCATTTTCCCGATGGCGCTGGATCTGGCTGAGAACACGAACGGGAAATGCGTCCCAGTACCCCGGCGGGGGTTCAGGTACCTTTGATTCCAAGAGCGCTTTTGAGAGCTCGGAATTGTTCATTACGAAGCTTTCGTCGGGTAAAGGTCCGCCAACAGGGCCTTCAATTTTCTGCGCGCTGCAAACAAGCGCCACGACACGGTTGTTTCAGAGCAACCCAGCGCCTTGGCTGCCTCCTTATGGCTAAGGCCGTCATATATTGTCAGCACGACGGCCGCGCGCTGCTTCGGGTGAAGTTGCAACAAGGCATTTTGGACGCGGCTATGCGACGGAGGCAGGTCGGCGGAGGACTCCCAGGTTTCACTGCTCCATTCGCGGTGCAGAATCTCGCGTCGGGTCCTCCGTTTGTTCCAATTTAAACACTGATTCACTGCGATGCGGTAAAGCCATGAGGATATTTTGGCGTCGCCACGGAACTGCAGCCAATGAGAGTACGCCTGCAGAAAGGTCTCTTGCGCCAAATCTTCAGCGTCGGCCTGCGACCCTGTCATTCGATAGCAGAGGGAATAGATCATACGCTGATGTTCACGTACTACGCTTTCGAAAGGATCGCCGCTGCTCATCCGGCTCTGAGTATCCCGACTTGGATCTGGCTCTAGGACGGGCATTGCGATTATTTCTAAAATGTTTGACAACGCCGGGCGACAAATCCTTTGTACAAAATGAGCGGGCCTGGGACGAGCCCTAAACAGTTCTACGCGACCCTAGTTGCGTTTCCGTCGGCCTTCATGGCCTTGGTCACTTTCACCGGCGTACGGCAACCCCGGATTAGTTCGTTTTTGCAGCGGGTGACATTGCAGGGTATGCTCCTTTGCATGGCCGGAGCATCGACTCAACCGATACGCAGCTTGTATGTGCATGTGCCTTTTTGCGCAAAAAAGTGCGCCTATTGCGCTTTCTATTCCGAGGCCTCAAACGGAGACACGGTCAATCGGTACGTCGCCGCGCTGACTCGTGAAATAGAGATGCTGGGCCGCGAATTGCGGCCGCGAACGATCTTTTTTGGAGGCGGCACCCCCTCGCTTTTGAACCTCAAACAATGGGAACAGATTCTCACGGCGATGGAGGAGTTGGGCTGGACTCGTGCAGTCACCGAATGGACGGTTGAATGCAACCCCGCAACGGTGTCGCTGGACAAAGCCCGGCTTCTGCGCGGTTTTGGGGTGAACCGCATTTCCATGGGAGTGCAATCGCTCGATGAAGTGTTGCTCGAGCGACTTGGGCGCGTCCACACGCGGCAGATGGTGTTCAAATCCTTTGATATTCTGCGCCAGGCGGGCTTCGGTAATGTCAACCTCGACCTGATGTTTGCAATTCCCGGACAAACGCTTCAGCAATGGCGGGACACACTGGGCGAAGCCAGTTCGATGGGTAGCGAACACTTGTCCAGCTATGAAGTGATTTACGAGGAGGACACGGCCCTTTACGCGCAACTGCAGGCGGAGCAATTCGCCGTGGATGAAGAATTGGCGTGTGTCATGTACGACGAGCTTGTGCAGGCGGCTTCCAACGCCGGGTTCGAACAGTACGAAATTGCCAATTTCGCTCGGACCCGTGGTGGGGTGGGCAGGGCTCCGCAGGTTGAAAGCGAATCCGTTCCCGGTGAGTCATTGGTTCCGGAGTTCGCCTGCCGCCACAACGTGAACTATTGGCGTGGCGGTTCTTTTTACGGCCTTGGTCCAAGCGCGACGAGTTACGTGGCTGGAGTGCGTTGCCGGAACGTTGCCAACACTTCCCGGTACTGCGACGCGATCGAAAGCGGGGCGCGCCCGCTCGAGTCCAAAGAGCAGCTATCGGCGTTGGGCCGAGCCGGTGAAACTGCCGCCTTCGGTTTGAGAATGATCGCCGGGTGGCCTTTCGATCAGTTCAGGGAAATCACCGGCCACGACCTGAGACACGATTGGGCCGCCGAGATGGAGGAATTAACCCGCCAAGGCTGGGGACAGGCCAGTTCGGAGCGGTTTCGACTCACGCCGGAGGGATTGCGCTTTGCCGATGCTGCAGCCCGCATGTTTTTGAAATAAAGGCACGCGCCTGGTTGGAGGACTGTCTTGGATTTGCGATCTCCGCGAGCAGGGAAGCTCCGTGGTCCAAATCCCCTGCTGTTTTCTGGTTCGGCTATTCTGCCGGTTGCGGCGCACTCGCCGATTCCGACGAGAGCATTTCTCCCCGGAATCGCTGGAGTACCAATGCCGACGTGCAGAGCAAAACTCCGGTGCAAACCAGGTACGGCAGCGGAGGATAGTACGGCAGAAGGCCGGTCGCGAACATCGGACCGAGAATCCGGGCCAGGCTTCCGGCCCCCTGGGCCACGCCGATATTGGCTCCCTGCTCGTGAGCCGCAGTGAGATTGGAAAGCAACCCAAACAAGGGCGGGCGTGTCAGGCTCGAGCCGACCGACAGCAGCGCCAGGGCCCCAAGCATTTCCAGCCATGGCCGGCCTTCTGGCCGGGCCAGCACGTGCCACGACAAATCAGCCCCGCCTCCGATGAAGGGAATCAGGGCAAGACTGATCCCGGTAAGCACTAGGCTCAAGGCGATGAGCTTTGGCTCTCCAAAGGATTTGACCAGCCTGCCGATCAACCCGCCTTGAACCGTGGCCCCGATCAACCCGCAATACACGAACAGGTAAGCCACCGTGGATGCCGAAGTTTCATCACGCTGGAGGTTCAGATGAAAATTGTCGCTGACGACCAGCGGCAGCGTGCTTTCAAAGCAGCTGAAACAAAAAGTCGCCAAAAAGAACACCACCACCAGCATGCCGATTTTCGGCTGCGAGAGCGTGTGCAGCCACTGGTGCAGGTGCGGCCGGTGAGCAATCGGTTCGGAGGTCGGCGCCCGGCTTTCCACCAGGATAAACAATGCCAGCAGAAAATTGGCCGCGCATAGCCCAGCGGCCACAAAGCCCGGCCCGGTGCTGCCAAGATGTTTTAAGCTCAAGCCGCCGATCGCCGGACCGAAAATGAAACCGAGACCAAAGGCCATGCCAATCAGCCCCATCCGTTTGGAGCGCTGGTCTGGCGGCGAGATGTCGGCGATGTACGCCTGGGCGACGGTGATGTTTCCGCCGCATAGCCCGGCAAAGGCCCGCGAGATCACCATCAGCCACAGCGCCATCGCATGGTTTTGCAGGCCCGAACTCAGCCCGAAAAGCACGTAGGAACACGCCGCCCCCGCCGTGCTCACCAGGAGGATCGGGCGCCGACCGTATTTGTCGGAGAGCCGGCCCCAAATGGGCGAAAAAATAAATTGCATCGCGGAAAACGAGGCGATGATGGCCCCGATAACCACGCCGTGCGCGCCGAAGTGCCGGCTGTACACCGGCACCAGTGGCACCACGATGCCGAAGCCAACGAGGTCGATGAAGACGGTTAGAAAAACAACCAGGACCGATGGCTTCTTCATGCGAGCAAGAGCCGGGGCGGACAACAAATTCCAAGCATAGCCTTTGAGTCTAGTGTTGAAAGAGCGCCCGTCAAGCAAGCCGGATCGGGTCAAAACCGCGCGGCATCCGGCTGCTGCCGTTGGGCTTCAACGGGTTGGAAACTGAAACAGCCCCTCTTTCCTTAATAGGGATTGCGCCCACCCCGGGTTTGAGTCAGACTTCGGCCGATCGTGTGCTCCGGGAACTCCCGGATCCCCGAGCTTTTAAGAGAAAAACATGGCTCAGGCGAAAGCAAATCCGGCTACAAAGGATAATCGAATTCGCGTCCTCCTTGTAGATGACCATGCTGTAGTGCGTTACGGCATCGCCCAGCTCATCAACCGCCAGGCGGACATGGTCGTGTGCGGCGAAGAAGAGGATGCCGCCAATGCCCTGACGGCGATCGATAAGCTCCGACCGGACCTGGTGATTGCCGATATTTCCCTCAAAGACAGCAGCGGCCTGGAGTTGATGCGCAATATCAAAGCCCAGTTTGAAAAGCTGCCCGTCCTGGTCGTCAGCGCTCATGATGAGTCGATCTACGCCGAGGTCGCTTTCCGGGCGGGTGCGCTGGGTTACCTGATGAAACAGGAGGCGTTGGAGAAAATCATCGCCGCAATCCGCCGCGTGCTTAGTGGAAATATTTACGTCAGCGAGGCCCTTGGCGCAAAAATGTTGCAGCAGCAGATTCGCGGCAAGTCCGATATCCAGGAGTCCCCGGTCAAAAGCCTGAGCGACCGCGAGCTCGAAGTGTTCCAGATGATTGGGCAGTGGAAGAAGACGAGCGAGATCGCCCAGGAATTGCATTTGAGCGTCAAGACCATCGAGTATTACCGCGAGCAGATTAAGCATAAGCTGAATCTCAAGAACTCTGCTGAACTCACGCAGCACGCCACAGCGTGGGTCCAGCGCGAATTGCCTTCCTGAAATTTCGCGCTCGCTTAGCGCCTTACGCACCCTGCGCTGTTGGTGAGAATCCTCTTCTTTCCGGCTTTGTTCTCCTTATGACCCCCCTGTCCAGAGGGGGTTGTTCCGATTTAAAGCTTCAGCAGGCCCTGGACCTTCCCCTGGACCCAAGCCCGGGAAACCCCGGGAAGCCATTCGTGATTTGCCCCGATTGTGAGAGACCCGACGCCCACGTAGGGTGACCTCAGTGAAGCGCGGCACTTTACGACAGCTATTTGGAAATGAAAACGATCCTGGAAAACCCTGCAAAACCGGTTCATCAATTCCGTGCGAACAGTGTTCGCGCCGGTAGTTCCGTTGCCGCACCAGCCCTCGCCGCGCCGACCGGCCCCAGATTGCAACCTTCCGAACCGGGTGCCGCCCGCAAGCCGATTCGGGTGCTCCTGGCCGATGACCACCCGGTGGTGCGCAAAGGCCTCAGTTCCTGCCTTGCCCAAGCCCAACAAGTCACGATTGTGGGCGAAGCCACCAATGGCCATGAAGCCGTCCGAAAAGCCAAGGAACTCCTGCCCGACCTGGTGCTCATGGACATCGATATGCCCATGCTCAATGGCCTGACCGCCGCGGACATTCTGCGCAAGGAAAACCCGATGGTGAAGGTCCTCATCCTTTCGATGCACAACGACCAGGATTACGTCATGCGGATCCTGCAGTCGGGCGCTCGAGGATACATTCTCAAACAGGCGCCGACCGAGGAATTGCTCAAGGCCATTGAAACGATCCACGCCGGCGAGACCTATTTCAGCCAGGACGTCGCCCGCCTGGCGCTGAACCAATTTGTTCGCGGGCCAGGCGCGGGTCCGCATCCGGGCCAGGTGAGCGCCCGTGAACGCGAAGTGCTCATTGCCATTGCGGAAGGGCTGAGCAACAAGGAAATTGCCTGCCGCCTCGGCGTGGGGGTGCGCACCGTCGAAACGCACCGTGAACGCATCATGCGCAAGCTGAATATCCACAGTATTGCCGGCCTTACTAAATTTGCCATCGCCAAAGGCCTTGTGCCGCTGACTCGCGAGCTGGCCCCGGCCTCCTGAATTGCGGAGGACACTGCATCAGCCCGGTCGGCAGTAACCTGTCGCCGGGCTGTCTGTTTTTCGGAACCATTCTTTACAAATTTCAAAGGCTGCTTCCCTTCCCGGGCACTTTCGGCTAAACTTTAAGATTGTTTAGTTGGAAAAAAGCAGCTTCGTGAGCAAAGAGTTCATCAGGATTGGTGGAGCGCGTGAGCATAATTTAAAGAATCTCACCCTCGACATTCCACGGGATAAACTGGTGGTCATCACCGGCTTAAGCGGCTCGGGCAAATCTTCTCTCGCGTTCGACACCATCTACGCCGAAGGCCAGCGCAAGTACGTCGAGTCGCTTTCGGCCTACGCCCGGCAGTTCCTCGACCAAATGCAAAAGCCCGACGTCGATTTCATCGAGGGGCTTTCTCCCGCAATTGCCATCGAACAACGCAGTTCCGGCTCCAGCCCGCGTTCCATCATTGCTACCACGACCGAAGTCTACGACTACCTGCGCCTGTTGTATGCCCATGTCGGCCAGCCGTACTGTCCGGAAACGGGCGTTCCCATCGTGCGTCAAACCACGAGTGATATTGTCGACAAGATCCTCGCCTTACCGCAACGCACGCGAGTGATGCTGCTCGCCCCGGTGATTCGGCAAGAACGCGGCGAGTTTCGCGATGTCATCGAACGGCTTTCACGCGAGGGGTTCGTCCGGGCTCGAGTGGATGGCCAGCTCGTCGAGTTGGCCAATGGAGTCCGGGTGAAACTTGATCCGAAGGAGAAACATGTGATCGAAGCTGTCGTGGACCGCCTGGTGGTCGACGAGCGGATCCGGGTTCGATTAAGCGATTCTGTCGAGACCGCTCTCAAGTGGGGCGGCGGCGTCATGGTGACCTTGCACCAGTTGCCTGAGCCTGACGCAAAAACACCAGCCAAGACCGGTGCACCCTTTCCCGCTGCAGCCCTCCCGGCGCAGCCTTCGGTTGCCGCTTCACAGGGCGCATGGCACGAGACACTTCACTCCAACCGCAATCTCAGTCCCGCAACCGGAAAATCGTACGAGCCTCTTACTCCGAAGCATTTTTCCTTTAACGCCCCGCTTGGCGCCTGTCCGGTTTGCCACGGGCTCGGCCAGAAAATGGTTTTTGACGACGGGCTGATTGTTCCGGACCAGGACCGGTCGCTTGAAGATGGGGCTGTGTTGCCGTGGAGGCGCGGCGGCAAACGAATGGTTGTTTATTACAAGGCAATGCTCCGCGCCGTGGCCGCCCATTACCACCAGGGAATGGACGTGCCTTACAAGGACCTTCCCCCGGACTTTCAGCGCGTCCTCCTTCATGGATCGGGTTCGGAGGAAATCGAGTTCACTTTCTATCGCGCGGGCAAAGCGAGCAAAGTCTCCCGCCCGTTTGAAGGTGTGATCCCAAATTTGGAGCGCCTGTACGTCGAGAGCGAAAGCGAGTTCACGCGAAACCGTCTGAAAGGTTTCATGAGCCCTCAATTTTGCGATGCTTGCAGAGGCCAACGGTTGAAGCCCGAAATCCTGGCCGTTAGACTGGGAGGGGCCGTCCCAGGTGGCAACGGACAACCCGCTCCCGATTCGCAATCGAAAAACCCGGCGGACACCTCTCCGGACCAGCCGCCGCAAGCGAGCCGCTCAGTCGCAATCCCCGGCTTGTCGATCATGGATGTGTGCGCGCTTTCGGTCGAAAAGGCGGACGACTTTTTCCGCGACTTAAGACTTACCGAATACCAGGAAAACATTGCGCACGATATCGTCAAAGAAATCAGGGCGCGGCTCGGTTTTCTCAAGAATGTCGGCCTGGGGTACCTGACTCTCAATCGCGAAAGCGGGACACTGAGCGGTGGAGAAGCGCAACGCATCCGGTTGGCAACGCAAATCGGCGCGGGCCTGGTGGGCGTGCTTTACATCCTGGATGAGCCCAGCATTGGCTTGCATCAGCGGGACAACGACCGGCTGCTTGGCACGTTGAAAGGATTGCGTGATTTGGGCAATTCGGTGTTGGTGGTCGAGCACGACGCCGACACGATTCGGGAAGCCGACTACATCCTCGACCTGGGGCCAGGAGCTGGAGTGCGGGGCGGGGAATTAGTGGCTGCCGGCACGCTGGAACAGCTTCTCGCCCATCCTCAGTCGCTGACGGGCAAGTACCTCACCGGTGAGTTATCAATTCCCGTTCCCCGGCAGCGGATCAAACCCTCTGCGGACCGCGGTTGGCTGGAGGTGCTTGGGGCGCGTGAGAATAACTTGAAGAACATCGATGCCCGAATTCCCTTGGGCACTTTGACCTGTGTGACGGGTGTCAGCGGTTCAGGCAAGAGCACGCTGGTGGACGATATTCTACGTCGGGCATTGTTTCGCAAATTCTTCGGATCAAAAGAGCGGCCCGGGCGCCATCGTGCGCTTAAAGGATTCGAGTTGCTGGACAAAGTGATCGTCATCGATCAGACCCCGATTGGCCGGACTCCGCGAAGCAATCCCGCCACCTACACAGGCATGTTCACCCACATCCGCGACCTGTTCTCCCGGTTGCCGGCCGCCAAAATCCGCGGCTACGAATCCGGCAGGTTCAGCTTTAATGTCAAAGGCGGCCGGTGTGAAAAATGCCAGGGCGACGGTCTTATCAAGATCGAGATGAATTTTCTGCCGCCGGTGTACGTGACGTGCGAAGCGTGCAACGGCAGGCGGTACAACCGCGAAACCCTCGAGATCAACTACAAGGGAAAGAACATCGCCGATGTGCTGGACATGACCGTGGATGAGGCGGTGAGCTTCTTCCGCGCGGTTCCTCAGATTTATGATCCTTTGTTAACCCTGGCCGAGGTGGGGTTGGGCTACATCGGGTTGGGGCAATCCGGAACAACCCTCAGCGGCGGCGAAGCACAGCGTGTAAAGCTTGCGGCCGAGTTGAGCCGAAAAGCCACCGGCCATACTCTATACATCCTGGACGAGCCAACCACGGGCCTGCATTTCCATGATGTTGCCAAATTGCTCGAAGTGCTCTTTAAACTGCGCGCCTCGGGCAATACGCTGTTGGTTATCGAGCACAACCTGGACGTCATTAAGACGGCCGACTGGGTCATCGACCTCGGGCCCGAAGGCGGCGACGCCGGCGGCCAAATCGTTGCCCAGGGCACCCCGGACACCATTGCCCGGTCGGCCGATAGCCACACCGGGGCTTACCTTCGTCCCATCCTTGGCATTCCCGGGGTTTCAAAACAGGAACCCAAACTGGAATCAGCCGGGTAACCTCGGCACGCAAAGATTTTCCTCCGAAAGGCCGGGCCAGGCGGGATAAGCGACCCCCGTTCGACCCTCGACTTCCACGCGTTTGCCCTTCATCATCCATGGGACTGATTTGATTTGTTCGATCGCTGGTTTACTGGAATGAAAATCGCCTTATTTGGAATCTCCGAGATCAAACTCGGCAAACACAATTTGAAAGACCCTCGCCTCGACCAGGCAGATAAACTGGTCGAAGCCGATAAGAAGACCTACGCCCAGGTGGATATCGTCAGTGAGGATGAATTGCTGGACGCCGACGCCATCCTCGCTTCCTCCGATGCGAAAGCGGATTTAATCCTCAAAGACCTGGAATTCGTTGAGACCCGTCTTGGGCGCGATCCCCAGCCTGCCGAGCGCGCTGCGCTGGAAAAAATCAAAGCCTTGTTGGAATCGGAAAAACTTTTGCTCAACTCCGGCCTTGCCGCGGAGGATCTGCAGGCCGTCGCCGCTCACAACTTCTATACGGCCAAGCCGGTTTCGGTTGCCGCGCCGCAGGATTTGCAAAACACCGACGCCTTGCTGCTGCGGGCGTTTGGCGAAGCCGGCTATATTTCCTTTATAACCGTTGGCGGCAAAGAAAATCGGGCCTGGCCCATTCGCAAAGGAATCAGCGCTCTCGAGGCGGCCGGCACAATTCACACCGACTTGCAAAAGGGCTTTATTCGCGCCGAGATTATTGGGTTTGACGATTTCATCGCCGCGGGCGGCGAGACCCAGGCAAAGCGCGCCGGCAAACAACGGCTCGAAACCAAGCAATACGTCATGCAGGACTACGATGTTGTGAACTTCAGGTTCAACAAATAGTCGCCGCCACCCAATGCAATTGCTCCTTGGCCATCAACCCTGGCGTGATAAAACTTTGGGTTTTTGGAAATGAATTTTTGGGCCAGAATATTCCTGCTCCTGGGCTTGGGGCTGTCCATCGCCTCAAACGCCTGGGCCGCCGGAAACGAGGCCCAATCGTTCACCGCTGCGGAAAAGGTTTATCTCGACGCTGACTACCGGAACGCGGACCTCTACTTCGGAGATTTCATACTGAAATTTCCCAACTCACCTCGCCTGCCGGAGGCCGTTCTTTACCAGGCGCAGGCTCGGTTGAAGCTGGGCAATTACACCGGCGCTTTGAGCCTCCTGGCGGCGCGCCGCAGCCAGGCAGGGGCCCTGGCGGATTGGTACCTGCTATGCCAGGGCGAGGCTTTGCTGGCTCAAGGCGAATATGCCCAGGCGGAAACCAACCTTACTACGCTGCTCCATGACTTTCCGACATCGCCTCACCGCCTGTCCGCCGTGGTCAATGCCGCGGTGGCCGAGATGCGTTTGTCACGGTGGGATCGTGCCGTCGAGTTGCTCGGGCAGACCAACGGCGTGTTCCAATTGACGGCAAGCACCAATCACGCGAATCCCGATGTCATCCGAGGTTACCTGCTCCTGGGCGAAGCGCAGTTGGCTCGCAAGGACATGCGGGCCGCCGAAGAATCAATTCAGGCTTTGGCTGCGTCGCCTTTGGATCCCACCAATAACTGGCAGCGCCAATTCCTGCTCTGCCGCGTGCTGCAGGCCGAGGGCCGGTTGGGGGACGCCGTTCAAGCCGCCACCAACCTCGTGGTCCTTGCGGACGCGACGGGACAAAAATCGTTTCAATCCCAAACCACCGCGTTCCACGCCAGCCTGCTGGAACTCATGGGCAAACCGCAGGAGGCGCTGGATGTGTACCGCAAAAATCTCGCCGCAGGCGTGCCCCCGGACCGGCAGCGGCAGGCGCTGCTCAAAAGCACGGAGCTTTCCCTGGCATTGGACCAGGCCACCAACGCCGCGCAGGTGCTCCAGACTTTCCTTGCCCAGTTTCCCACCAACGATTGTGCCGACCTGGCCCTGCTCACGCTGGGCGAGCTGCGCCTGCGCCAATACGATCCTTTGTCATTAACCAACCCGGTCCCCCTGCTGTCGACCAATGTTACCGGGCCCACGAACCTGCTCGATGAGGCGACACTCGCGTTTCAGGGCTTTCATTCGCGCTTCCCTCAGAGCTCCCTTGGAGGAAAAGCGCAATTGGATCTTGGCTGGTGCTATTGGTTAGCGGACAAAATCGGGGCCAGCCGCGACTCCTTCAAGAGCGCTTCTTCCATGCTTCCTCACGGGGGGGACCAGGCCCAGGCTTTCTTCAAACTCGCTGATGCCGAATTTCGACTGACAAACTACTCGGTCGCCATATCGAACTACAACACCGTGGCGGATGGGTATTCGGACGTCCCGGAGGTTCAAACGAACCTGGCCGAGGCGGCGTTGTACCAGATTGTGCGCGCCAGCCAGGTTTCCGGCGATGACACCAACGAAACCAACGCTTTGGCCCGGATCATGGTGCGGTTCCCAAAAGGGTTCTACACCGAGCGGGCGGTGCTTCTTGCCGGCCAGCATTTGGGCCAGCGTTTCCCGGAGCGCGCGCGCGAACTCTTTTGCCAGGTCGCCGCCGGCGCCACTAATTCGCCTCTGCTGCCGGAGATTCAACTGGCGATTGCCCGCACGTACGAGGAACAGTCGCGCTGGGACGATGCCGCCCGGGAGTACGACTCCTGGCTTTCCAGCTACACCAATCATCCCGCCCAGGGCCGCGCCGAATACTTCCGCGCCAAGGCTAACTATGAAGCCGGGCGTGAAACAAACGCGGTGGCCCAGTTCACCAACATGGTCGCGCGTTTCCCCACCAGCGACTACGCGCCCCTGGCTCAAATGTGGGTCGCGGATTATTACTTCGGCTTGAACCCCCAGGAAGCCGAGATCAACTACCGGCTCGTCTTCCAAAACTGGCCCGGATCGAGGCTCGCCTACCAGGCGCGCATGATGGCCGGGCGCTCCGCGGTCGTTCGTCAGGCCTGGGAGCAGGCGGCCGATTATTTTCTCGCTCTGCACAATGATGTCACTTGCCCGCCAAACCTGCGCGCCCAGGCGCTCTTCGCTTACGGCGACACCTGGCTCAGCCGGAACAGCACCAACAAGCTCGCCGATTACCGTGAGGCGTTTAAAACATTCGACCTCATTTGCACCACGTACCCCACCAACCGGATCGCTCCGCTCGCCTGGGGCCAAAAGGCTATTTGCCTGCTCCAGTTTGCTCCGAGTTCGGGCGACTACACCAACGCCATCAGTTCCTTCCAGCAGGTTCTGGATTCACCCCTCGCTGACGCCACCGCCCGCAGCATCGCTGAAGTCGGCCTGGCCCTGACCCTCGAAAAACTGGCCGATACCAAAGCCGATCCGGAAAAGACGGAGCTGCTTGAAGCCGCCCGCCAGCATTATCACCGCGTCTTTTACAACATTGATTTCCTCCGCGACGGCGAGCAGCCGGATCCATTCTGGACCCGCCGGGCCGGCCTGGATGAGGCCCGCCTCGCCGCGGACCGCCTCCACATGCGCGAGCACGCGATCCGCGTGTACGAACGGCTACAGGAAATGTTCCCCGCCCTGCGCCTCGAGGACCGCATTAAGAACCTGCAGGTTCAGAAATAAGCAGGCGGCGACCATTTGACACCCCAATCACAGGAGCTTAGCTTTCTGGCACATGGATATGGAACCTGGCACCCAAACCGAACCTGTTGTGAAACTCACCGCCGGCGCGGCCTCTGAAATCAAGTCGTTGCTCCAAAAGCCCGAGAACCATGGCAAAGCGTTCAGGGTTTATGTCGAGCAGGGCGGTTGCTCGGGGATGCAGTACTCCATGACCTTTGATGAAATGCGCCCGGACGATCGTTCCGGTGAAATGCAGGGCGTCCAGGTTTTGGTCGATCCTTTCAGCGCGCAATACCTGCAGGGCGCGCTAGTCGATTTCAGCGACGATCTCACGTCCGGCGGGTTCAAAATCACCAACCCCAATGCCCGCCAGAGTTGCGGTTGCGGCAAATCCTTTACGGCCTAGGCAGCGCAGCGTTCGCCGGGCTGAAAAACGCCGTTCCGTGCGATGCGGAACGGCTTTTTAATTTTCCCCTGGCCTTTCACCATCACGGCCGTGCATTCGCGTTCGAGTTCATCGCGCGCAAGTTCTTGGCTCTGGATACGATCGGCAAAAAGCACATGAAAAATTCCCGTTGCCTGAATAGTGGGCTTGCGATTTTGCTCAGAATGCGTGTTTTAATGCGCAGTAAATCGACTATTTTGAGTAATCCAACCGAGGCTTTGCGCGCGTGTCGGCAGCCCTGCGCAAACACTTTCTCAAAACCGATCAGAGCGGCGCAATTCGATGTGCCGCCTTTGCGTTAGAAGGCCAGGCTAGTACGGATGATTTCCGATCTCGACAACGACAGATACTCGAACAGATGGTGACAGTGGGGAGTGCTCTGCTGGAAAAAACGTAAATTGCGGCCCGGCTGTCCAGCCAGTTTTTGAGCGCCAAACCCGCGACGGAGGGCCGCCAGCACCTGTTCGTTGCCGTTGATTGAGGCATAACGTTGTGCCAGGACTCCAAGCAACTGTTTCAGAAAAGTTGCCGCTTTTGTCGAGTCACTATAACGATCCCGGCTTGAAATAGCAGAGCGGCCTTGCTGAGTTGCAGGTTCAACCGAAACGTGCTTGCATCAGAGGGCACCGCGTGATAGAAAAGCTGCTTGAATCCCAAAAATGCAAATAGGCAGCATCTCATGAAAAGGAAACTATTCAGCCTTGCGAGTCTGCAAGTGAGCTTTTGCTTCTTCCTCACCACGCCTCTTTTTTCGCAAAGCGTGTTTGTCGGCGGCCCACATCGGCCGGGCCACGCGCGGCCACCGCTACGCATCCTTTTGACGCCTGCAGCCACGGGCGCGGCGACGCCATATGCCCCAGCCCAGATTCGCCATGCCTACGGCTTCGACCAACTGACCGCTACCGGTGTCGGGCAAAAGATCGCCATCGTCGATGCTTACGGCAACCAGAACATCCAATCGGACCTGGCCACGTTTTGCAACCAGTTCGGTCTGAAAGCCGCCAACCTCCAAGTCATTGGCAACAACCGCGGAGGCAACGGCAATGGCTGGGATTTGGAGACCTCCTTGGACGTCGAATGGGCGCACGTGGTGGCACCCGACGCCACGATTATCCTTTCGGTAGCCGCGAGCGCGAGCGACGTGGACCTTCTGGCCGCGGTAGATGCTGCCGTGGCAGCTGGCGCCAGCGTGGTGTCGATGAGTTGGGGTGGGACCGAGTGGTCCACGCAATCGGCTTA
>DATGLT010000054.1:0-12121 GCA_035294005.1 Verrucomicrobiia bacterium | reverse complement strand
GCCCCAATTAACGTTATGAAAGACCTGAGCCGCCGAAGTTTCCTGCTCCAGACCGCGGCTACGTCGCTGGCGCTCGGCGCGGGCCTGGGTGCCGGCCGCGGCGCCGACTCGCCCAGGCGACGGATGACCATTGACCTGGTTTGCGGAATGGTCGGCGTTTCTGCAAACCAGGTTGAAGCCATTGAATTGGCTGCTCGCCACGGTTTCGAATCCGTGGGAGTGGACGCAGGGTACCTCGCGTCATTGTCCGACGGACAAGCTTCCGATTTGAAAGGCTCTTTACAGGCCAAGGGCCTTGTTTTTGGCGCGGCCGGTTTGCCGGTGGACTTCCGCCGAGACGACGCGAAATTCAAAGAAAGCCTCAAATTGTTGCCGCCGGTCGCCGCCGCGCTGCAACGCGCCGGGTTGGACCGCATCTCTACCTGGCTGACTCCGTGCAGCGGATCGCTCACTTACCTTCAGAGTTTTCGGCAGCACGCAACGCGCTTGCGAGAGGTTGCGATGATTTTAAAGGACCACAACGTGCGGTTTGGCCTCGAATACGTCGGCCCGAAGACTTCATGGTCGAGTTCTCGATATCCTTTCATTCACACGATGGCCGAAATGAAGGAGCTCATCGCCGAAATCAACACCGGCAACGTCGGGTTTCAACTCGACAGTTGGCACTGGTGGAACGCAGGTGAATCCGCGGCCGACGTTTTATCCCTCAAGGGAAACGAGGTGATCGCCGTTGACCTCAACGATGCTCCTGCGGGGATTGCCAGGGAACAGCAGGTCGACAACAAGAGGGAGTTGCCCTGCGCTACCGGGGTTATCGACTTAGCCTCCTTTCTCAACGCGCTCAACCAAATCGGCTACGACGGTCCAATTCGCGCCGAGCCTTTCAACGCGGTCGTCAACAAAATGACCAAAGATCAAGCGTGTGCTGCGGCGGCTGCCAGTCTGAAAAAGGCCTTCGCGCTGGTCACCTAAGCGTCACGGCCGAGAAACACTGATTGACACGCATTTTCGAGACGGGACCCAAAGACGGTAAGGGCTTGGTTGTTTGTTCATTCAGGCGTGGTGTCTCCCGAGGAACTGGCCGTCCTATATGCCGAGGATCTTTCTGTTCAATTTGGCAAACCCTCATTTGCATGCTGTGGCTTGGCGCAAGCCAACACATCCTCTGCGCTGCCGAACCCGGGATTTCAGAACTCGAAGCCGGATTTGAGCATCCGCCGGATTCTGCGCGACCATGGGTTTACTGGTTCTGGATCGACGGAAACGTAACCAAGTCCGGCATCACACAGGACCTCGAGTCAATGCGCCGCGTCGGAATCGGAGGCGCATTGCTAATGGATGTGACCCAGCATTTTCCCCAAGGCCCGGTCAGCTTTGGCAGCCCGCTGTGGCTGGACATGTTCGACCACGCGGTGCGCGAAGCAGGACGCCTTGGCCTGGAGTTGAGCGTGAACAATTCGGGAGGTTGGTCAGGGAGCGGTGGACCGTGGATCACGAGCGCATTGGCAATGCAAAAGATTGTCAGCAGCAAAACCAATCTGACAGGCCCGGCGCATTTCCGCGCCGCTCTACCGGAATTCGGCGGCGAGAACCGTGGTCGCCTGCCATTTGCCACGATTGCTTTTCCATCGCCGGCCGGTGACGGCGGGCCGGTGCCCGGATTTCCGCCCAAACGTGTCACTGTAAATGGGCGCGAACTGGTCAGCAGCACCAACCTGTTTGACCACGATCCAGCCACGTTCACGGCCATCCCCGCGCCGCAGGCGAGTCCTCAGCGGCTGCAATTGGAGTTTGCCGAGCCGTTTTCCGCTTCTGTCCTCACCCTGACTTGCGCAAAGACAATTGAGCACTTTCAGGGGAAGCTCGAAATCTCCGACGATGGACGTGAGTTTCGCGAGATTCGCGAATTTAACAACAATCGGCGCGCGCTCACACTTTCCTTCCCGCCCACGTCGGCAAGATTTTACCAGTTGAGCTTCACCGCCGCTGATCCCGGACTCAATGAATTGGCGTTTTCCGAGCTGGAAGTGTCCCCGGTTTACAGGATTCCGTGGTATCTCAGTAAATCGGGTGCCGGGCCGATGCCGCTGTTCACTCAAGGCAAGACCGAATCGGTACCGCCATTCGCATCGATTTCCTCGAGAGACGTGACCAACCTCACCAGCCTGGTGGACGATAAGGGTGTGCTGACCTGGGATGTTCCGCCCGGACCATGGACCATTTTACGATTTGCATACGCCCCCGTGGGCACCGAGAACCACACCGCCAGCCCGGGTGGAGTGGGACTCGAATGCGATAAACTGAGCCGGGAAGCCATAAACGCGCACTTCCAAGGATTCCTGGCCGGGTTGGTCGCGCGCGCAGGTCGTGATAGCGCGCTTAAAGCGACGCACATTGACAGTTGGGAAATTGGCTTCCAAAACGGCACCGCGAACTTCATTGAAGAGTTCCAATCGCGTCGGGGGTACAGCCCGATACCTTATTTGCCTACCCTCACCGGCCGATGGGTCGATCGAGAGGATCTTTCGGAGCGTTTCTTGTGGGATGTTCGCAGGACCATTGCCGACCTGGTCGCGGACAATTACGCCGGCGGCTTGGCCGAACTGGCGCATCAACATGGGCTAAAGCTTTCAATCGAGGCTTACCCCAGTCTTGGCGAGGGACCCTTCGACGAACTTCGCTACGCGGGTCGCGCCGATATTCCGATGGCTGAGTTCTGGTACGGGACTAATGACCTGTTAAAACTTGACCTGCGCGCCATGCCGTCGGCGGCGCACACGTACGGAAAGCCGATTGTGGCGGCTGAGGCTTTTACCAGCGAACCTGAGTTTTCGAGTTGGCAGGAGTATCCGGCGGTATTGAAGCCCTTGGCCGATGCCGCATTTTGCGAAGGAATCAACCGGCTTGTCATTCACCGTTTTGCTCACCAACCGTGGACCAACCGCGCGCCTGGCATGACTCTCGGGCCGTTTGGAGTCCACTATGAACGCACCCAAACGTGGTGGGAACAGTCCAGGCCGTGGCACGAATACCTCGCGCGCTGCCAGTACTTGCTCCAGCGCGGAACCTTTGTAGCCGATTTGTGTTATGTCACGCCGGAAGGGTCCTTCACAAAAGCGCCCGGCCGCCGTGAACTTAAGCCTCCGCCGCCTGCAGGTTACAATTACGATGTCACTTCACCGGAGGTCGTGCTCAATCGCATGTCGGTTCAGCATGGAAACTTGATTCTTCCCGATGGCATGTCCTACCGGGTGCTCATCTTTTCGGACGACGAACGGATGTCTCCGCAATTGCTAAAGAAGGTGGAGCAACTTGTTCGCGGTGGCGCTGCGGTAATCGCTCGTCGCCCGACACGCGCTCCAGGGCTTACCGGGTATCCGGATTGCGACAAAGAAGTGCAACGCGTGGCCGCTTCGCTTTGGGGCCCATGTGACGGCAAACGCGTCCTACGGAATGATGTCGGCGACGGAACCGTCTACTGGGGAGAGTCGCTGACGAATGTTCTTGCAGCGCGCGGGGTGGTGCCCGACTTCATTGCGCGCGACACGGTAAACGGAAGCCGAGCCAAATACATTCACCGGCGCATGGGCGATTCTGAGGTTTATTTTGTCTGCAGCCCTGCGACCAACTCCCTCACCCTTGATGTCAGTTTTCGTGTTTCCGGAAAAGTCCCTGAGTTGTGGCATCCCGATAGCGGCCAAATTGAGCGGCCGGCCGTCTGGCACAAAGTAAGCAATGGGACCAGCGTCCCATTGAAGCTCGAACCTTCCGAATCCGCGTTTGTGGTGTTCGGTCAAAGCCCGGCTGGATTTGGGCCCGTCACAAATTTTACGCGCAACGGCCATGCTGATTCGCCGAATTCGCTGACGATTGGGCAGGGCAGGGGCTTACAGGTGCTAGCGACTGAACCAGGGACCTACACTGCTCAGTTGGTCTCAGGCGAAACGCTTTCCGCCCGTGTGAGTGCTTTCCGAAATGAAATCCCGATTGCAGGTGCGTGGGAACTTCGATTTCCAGCTGGGTCAGGCGCCCCTGACCGGGTCAAACTTGATCATCTTATCTCGTGGACCAAGCATACAAATTCAGCAATCAAATATTTTTCGGGTGCCGCCGTATATGAAAATTCGGTTGAGCTCCCCGCCGACCTGGTAAACACAAACCGGACGTTCCTTCTCGATTTAGGACGGGTTCTCGTGCTTGCCGAACTAAAGGTAAATGACATGGACCTGGGCATCCTCTGGAAGCCGCCATTCATTGCAGACATTACCCGCGCCATCCATTCGGGCAAAAACTCACTGCAAATAACAGTTGTCAATCTGTGGCCAAATCGATTGATTGGGGACGAGCATTTGGCCGAAGACTGCGCATGGCAGCCCTCCACTCAACCTGACTACGGAACAGGCATTGCCGCGTGGCCCGAATGGCTGTTGGAAGGAAAACCGAGCCCTTCCGGGCGGCTGGCCTTTACCACATGGAAACATTGGACCCGCAATTCGCCTTTGCTGGAGTCGGGTTTGCTCGGCCCTGTGAGATTGCGAATCGCAGAACATCGGTTTTTGACCGGCCAGGCGTTTGAAGATTCGAAGTAGCAGGCGGTGCCCGGAGGTGGTTGCTCGAACAAAAGTACCCCATAGGGAACCAAGGCAGCAAACCGGGGTCGAGCTCACACTGGTCGAATCTTGAGGCCTCGCCAAGCCTAGTTCTTCAGTCGGAGCAAATATTCCTGCGCGGTGGCGTTTGTCGGTTGAACAGTCAGGACCTGCTCAAATTGTGCTCGCGCCTCGGGGAACTCTTTTTGGCGCATCAGACAAATTCCGAGTCGCAGCCGGGCATCGATCAGGCTGGGATCAATTTGGAGCGCCCTTGAGAACTCCTGTTCCGCGTCGTGGTCGCGCCTCTGGCGGCTCAACTCAATTCCAAGCCCCAAATACCCGTTGGCGAACTCGGGGTCCAGGCGGACCGCTTCCGCAAATTGGCGCTGCGCTTCAGCAGTGGCGCCCTTGGCATCGAGAGCACCACCAAGGTACCAATGGACCGCGGGATCTACCGGGTTCAGCAAAACCGCCTGGTCGAAATTCGTGATTCCTTGGTCAATCCAGCCCTGGAGCATGCAGATCTTACCCGCCCGTACGAGAAGTTCAGGTGTTTTGAGTTTTTCTTTGAACGCGATCTGGAACTGTTGCACGGCTTCTTCTTTGCGTCCGTCCGCTTCGAGAGCGGTTCCAAGATTGACCCGAGTTTCTGCGGCGCGCGGTTTTAACCTCAGGGCTGATTCCAGGGCCTGGAGCTCTTCGGTTTTTCTTCCGAGTTTGCCCAGTGCCAGGGCTTTGGCGTTCCAAGCAGGAATCGAAGCGGGCTGTTCGGCCAGGACGCGGTCAAATTCGGCCAACGCCTCGTCCGGATGTTGCCCCTGAACCAGCACCAAGCCCAATTCGAAATGGCCCAAAGGATGATGCGGCAAGAGCTCGAGCGCCTTGCGGAGAGCCGCTTCGGCTTCCTTCAGTTTGCCCATGGTTCGGAGCAATTCTGCGAAATTTCTTTGGAGCACCCAATCCTGCGGCGATAGCAACAGGGCGCGCCGATAGGTTTCGGCGGCCTCCTGAAGGCCCTGGGCGCGATTGGCCGGCGCCAGTTGTTCGAGCTCCCGTTGAGTGGCGTCGTAGCGTTGTTGATGGTCGCACTGCGATGTAAACGGCGGAGAGGTCAGTCGCATGAGCACGCTTTTCACGGTGCGGAACTGATCCCAGCGGGTCCAGGCCAGTTGTTGAGCACAGTCATCTTCAGTAAGCCACGTCTGCTTCGCTCGGGGTGCGTTCTTCACCCATGCGGGCAGCACCTGGACGACCTGCTCCGCCAGCCCGATCGAAAGTTTGTAATTGCCGTGGAAATTGAAATGGACGTGCTCATACAAAGATTCGGATCCGGGGATCTTGCCGCGAACAGCGTTTGAAAATTCCTTTTCAGAGTCGACCAACAGGATTCTTTCGCTGGATCTTCCCGCGGCCGCGGACCGGATTCGTTGGTTGAGGTCCGTATCTGCTCGAAAGCGCAAGGTGTCGTAATCTCTTGCAAGTTCGAAGTGTTTGCGGGCCTCATCTTCGTTGCCTGCAGCAAGCAAACAGCGCGCGAGACGGAACTGGAGTTCGGCAAAGGTATCATCGAGCGCCGCCGCCTGTTTAAAGCTCGGGACGGCTTGCTCAGGGTGGCCGGCCTCTTCCGCATGTTTACCCGCCTCGAACAGCCGGTTCCATTCCGTTAATGTCTGGCTCGGCAGGTTCGTCCTGTGTTCGGAGCCGAACGGAGCGCAATCTTTCAAATTCGAAACAACCGTGCTGACTACGATTCCGACCCCACGCGAATGGCCCGCGGCCAAAATGTCTCTCAAGTTCCGTTCGAAATGAGAATACACGATGGGCATACGTGGATCGTCTTTTCGGACCTGGTTGCCAAGGAACATCGCCATGCCTTCCCACTCCGAGTCCGGCGCCTCGACGGCATTGCCTCGGCTCAATATTCCGCTGAGACACTGACCGGCCCGCGTGCCCTTGAGCCAAATCCCCGCGCGGATCAGTTTCAAAGGGGGCGTCTGGCGGCCGAAAATCGTTCCACTGCCGAAAGGCCCGACCACCTCGTTATTCCCCATGTAGATCACCCAAACATCGCCCGATCGCCCGGCGCAGTCTCGCGCGATGGGCAGAATCACGTGCGAATTGATTCCGGTCATCGCAGCGTTAACCACCTCAAAATCCACTTCAGGGAAACGGTCTCGCAGTAAAACCTCCAGGAAGCGGGGGAGTCCGAATTCGGGCTTAGGATCGCCGTAAGCCGCCGATTCGCCGAAAACGAAGACCCGGCACGTGCGCGGTGGCTTGGAAATCGGGAGCTCGATCGGGCGCGGTGTGCGGGCCATTCCCGGACCAAAGAAACGCCAGCCGAACTTCTCATTCTCGACGAGCATCGTCCGGCCTGCTATTTCTCTCTTGAGAAAGAAGGACGTAGGATAGCCGTAGCCTGACAATCGCAGGCCGAACTCAATGCACAGCAAAAGCAATAATGGAATGAGAATGCATGCCAGGCGGAAGCCCCATCGTTTGCCTGCGTTGGACCTTTCTTCAGGTAAGCGGATTTTTGAGGACGCTTGCGTGGGGCCCGGCTGCGAAGCCGACGAACCACTCTTTTTCGACTTCTGGGGCACGGGTCTTACTTAGGAACTCCCGAACGCCGAGTAAAGAACTTTCCTGCGCGCACAGTGCTCCTGGCCTTTAACAAACCTTACGGCGTGGTTTCCCAGTTTTCACCGGATGGTTCCAACCGGACGCTGGCCGAATTCGGCTTTCCAAAGAATGTTTATGCCCTCGGCCGGCTCGACGCGGATTCGGAAGGCCTTTTGCTGTTGAGCGATGAACCCGCCTTAAATCAGCGGCTTTTGAATCCCTTGCGGGGACATCGCCGCGAATATTGGGCGCAGGTCGAACGTTGCCCCGGGATCGAAGCGCTGCAGTCCATTGAAAGGGGCATTGTCCTGGATGGCCGCAAAACCCTGCCGGCCAAAGCGCGGGTCCTTGAGCCACAACCGCAGGTGGCTCCGCGTAATCCACCGATCCGGTTTCGAAAAACCGTGCTCACATGCTGGATTTCCATCGAGTTGGTCGAGGGCAAAAATCGGCAGGTCCGAAGAATGACCGCAGCCGCAGGGCATCCGACGTTGCGTCTCATTCGCGTCCGAATCGGCCAGTTTGAGCTGGGAACGCTCGAATCCGGAACCTGGATCGAGCTTGGGCCGAAGCAACGCCAGCTCGTTTTCGGGTAAGGGCGCGTTCCTGCGATCGGTTCATGGCGAATTCCGCCGCATGCTCTTCGAGGTTGCTCTCCCTCGCATTTTATTGACCCTGCGTTTCTAGCTTGTCGGAGCCTTCGGGGTTGGTTCCACTTTCCTAAATGCAGGGGTTTTTCAAATCAGGAATGCTTAACTGCTGTTCGCGCCAGACTTGGATTCAACTCGGCTTTATATCGGATTTTATAACGAGTTTCGTTATTTCTTTTCTGATCGTGTTCAGTCCGCTGTCGTTTGGAACGACGGAGGCATGGTCGATCTGGACGGTGAACATTTGCAGCTACTTGTTGGGCTTTGCCCTTTTGTTGAAATTTTGGATTCGCCGATTTATGCGACGGAGCACAGCTGGTGCCATTCAATCCCGGCGAATGATGAAGTGGCTTTTCTTTTGCACGGTCACAATTTCGGCTTACGCGTTTACGTCGGCACTCAACAGCAAAGCCACCTATTCGGCAAGGTTTGGGAGTTTCGAATATCACCGGTTTTGGCGCTGGTTGCCCTCGAGCCTTGACGGCCGGAGCAGTTGGCAAGCGGTCGCGATGTGCCTGGCGCTCGTTGCGTGCTTCTGGTGCATTTGGAACTGGCTTGAGCCTGGCGAGCCTTGCACCGGACGATCTCCGAGCCGCCGCCTGGACGCGCTCATAGGAGGGCTCTGCATTTTCGGGGGAGCGCTCGGAGCCGAAGCAATTCTACAGAGAGTCGTTGGCTGCCCGAGACTTCTGTTTCTCGTTTTGCCGGACGTCCACCGTGAACCGATTGAGCAGTTCGGGCCTTTTGCTTACCGGGCGACAGCGGCCCAGTACTTTAATTTGCTTTGGCCGGTTTGCCTGGGCTTTGCCACTACTATGTGCCCGGTGCGCTATGGTCGCCGTGGCACAGCCGTCATGCTGTTCTGCTGCGCTATCATGGCAGCCTGCCCGTTTATTTCCAGTGCGCGGGGAGGCGCGCTGGCCGACGCAGCCATGCTGGTGTGCGTGGCAGCCATTTTGGTTTATCGGTTTGCGAAAAGATCGCAAAGATTAAAACCGGCGTGTTCGGGTTGGCATGTGTCGATGTTTTACGCAGTCGTCCTGGCTCTCAGCCTGGGCTTCGGTTGGAAAAATCTATTGCCTCGATTGAACACGCTTCGGGAAGGGCTCAACGGGCGCCAGGAGCTTTATGAAACCGGTGCGCGCATGGCGGCCGATTATCCCGTGTTCGGCACTGGCCCTGGAACCTTCGAGGAAGTATACCAATTGTACCGAAGCGACGCGCGCCTTTACTGGCCCGCCCAGCTCCACAATGATTGGCTAGAGATCCGAGTCACCTGGGGCTGGGTGGGCTTCGCTCTTATTGCAACGGCCTTACTCCTGGTCCTGCTCCGGCCCGTGGTCTGCTGGCTGAGTGCGCCCGCGGACCAGGCTTTGACTCCTTACGTTTACGTGGCCATTGCCGGGTGTCTTTTACAAGCGCGCTGGGATTTTCCGATGCAGGTTTATTCGATTGCTTTGATCTTTGTGATTTGGTGCGCGGTGTTGTGTTTGCTGCCGCAAACCAGAACTGTGCGCTGAGGACGGCTTTGGCGTCCGGCATCCGAATTCTTGAGGATTTCTACTTGAGCTTCTTGAGGAGAACTTTCGAGTTCCGTCCACTTTGTTCGTACTTTTCCCTCCGGGCCGGCGGCAAGTCATCGGAGGAGCCTTCGATGAAGCCGCCTTTGGATTGAAAATAGGTGAAAGCCTGAGTACTGAGGGTGATCAATTCACTGAACCCGAGCTCACGCGCTTTGTTCTCAACGAATTGTATCAGCTTGCGCCCAATCCCTTGATTTTCATGCGCCGGGCTTACGAATAAGAACGCCAATTCACCCTTGTTCTGTTCCGGGTAGCTGTGCAAAGCGACGCACGCTACGGGGTTTTTATCAATTTCGAAGATGTAGTAGTCGCCCAGCTGTTTTTCAATGCTCGACCGGGTTCTTTTGACCAATTCTTCGCTGGCAACCGAAGGCTTGGTGAGGTTGAGGATACTACGGATATCCTTTTTCATCGCGCGCCGGATTTGCTGGAATTCATTGGCATAGATGAGAGTGCCGACACCCTCGTTGGTGAAGACTTCGGCCAGGAGGCCCTCCTCGAGCAGCCCGCTGATGACGTGAACGCGCGGCACACCGGCCTTGCACGCGGCCACAGCGTGGACCGCTTTTGACACCATGCCCGGGTGGATTTCGTTCTTTTGTAGAGCGAGAACCGATTCCAGGTCCGCCACCGGCATTTGCCGAATAACGTGCTCTCCGACCGGGATCCCGTCCTGCGTCGTGATGAACATCAGCTTGGTTGCCTTTAGGGCCTCGGCGACCGCGACCGCAATGCTGTCTGAATTGACGCGGTATGTCTTGCCGTCCCCGTCAAAACCCAGAGGCGGAAGCACCGGGATGATTCCGTTGTCCAAAAGCTTCTGGCATAATTCGACATCCACCTTTTCAACCTTGCCGGTGAACAAATGGTCCACGCCATGAATGATTCCAAGCGGATGAGCGGTGACCGCGTTGGTGCAAGCGGCGCGCAGATCATACGCCGAAAGCCCCTCGAGCATTTCGTGCGTCAACCGGTTGGCGGCCGTCAACGCCAGCCGAAGCGTCGCCGCGTCCGTGCGGCCGCTGCCGTCCAGGTCACTCGCGGCCACGCCCTCCTCCTCGGCCATTGCCTTGATTTGCGCCGAAGCGCCGTGCACCAGGACCACCCGAATGTTCAGAGAGCGCAGCACGGCCACGTCCATCAGGATATTGCCGAAGCTTTCATGCGTGACCATCGCGCCGTCGACGCTGATCACAAACGTGCGTTCCCGGAATTGCGGGATGTACTGGAGGATGCCGCGGAGATCAGTCAGTTTCACGCTGCAGCAAGGGTTGTGCGAGCTATTCGCCGCGTCGAAGGACAGCCGCGGTGCGCGATTGTTCGTTTGTCGTTCAAGGCCATGAATTGTTTCCCAACAGACACCGCAAAGTAGTATTCAGTTTGGAGGCCGATTCAAACGAAAATTTGCGCGAGCGATTGGGGTTTAGAGGCGTTAAGAATGGCCTAAGGCGGTTTTCAATACCTCCAGGCAACGTCGATTTTGCTTTGGTGTTCCCACCGAAATTCGGATCCACTCGGGGAGATCATAGCTGGCCATCGGGCGAACGATGACTCCGAGCTTCTGCATTGCGGTAAAAACTCCCTGGCCATCGCCGACCTGAACCAGGATGAAATTTGCGCTTGAGGGGACAAACTCCAGCCCCATTTTCCGGAACGCACGCGAATAGAGCTTCAGGCCCTGTGCAGTAATCCGGCGAGTCCGCTCCGCGTGACGGACATCGTCCAATGCTGCCAGGGCGCCGGCTTGGGCGAGTGCATTGACATTGAACGGCTGCCGGATTTTTTCCAGCTGCGCGATCAGGTCCGGGCTGCTCATTCCATAACCCAGGCGCGCCCCTGCGAGCCCGTAAATTTTCGAGAACGTTCGCATCAGGACGAGATTAGAGAATTTGCCGTCGCGAATGCCTTTAATAAAATCGGGGGGCTGGTCGAGAAACTCGATGTAAGCCTCATCGAGCGCGACGAGGGTTGATTGAGGGACCCGGCTGATGAATTCCTCCAAGGCCTCGCGCGGCACCGCCGTTCCAGTGGGGTTGTTAGGATTGGCGACGAAAACAATGCGGGTATTGGAATTGATGGCTGCCAGCATCCCGTCAAGATCATGGGAATAGTCCCGCGCCGGAACGGTTACGAGTTTCGCCCCGAACAAAGCGGTGACAATGGGATAAACGGCAAAACAATACTGCGACACGACTACTTCGCTCGAAGGGGAGAGCAGGGCGTGCCCGAGCAACTCCAGAATCTCGTTCGAGCCGTTCCCGAGGATGAGATGGGCCGGCGTAAGGCCGAGTTTTGCGGCGAGTTTCTGTTTCAGGTAGAACGCGCTACCGTCGGGATAAAGATGAACGTGGGCGGCTGCTTTCCGCACCGCGGTCAAGGCCGTCCGCGAAGGGCCCAGCGGGTTTTCGTTGGACGCCAGCTTGATAATGGTCTTTGGATCCAACCCAAGCTCCCTCGCCACTTCCTCGATCGGCCGGCCTGCAAGGTAAACGGGCAGGGACTGAAGAAAAGGGTTTATCAACATTTTGAAGTATAGATTTTTAATTCCTAATTGAGGCGTTGCACGCGACCACCCGGATCGGATTGCCAGAACCGTGCGTTCGCCCTGTTAATTCAATTTCGAATTAGTAATTAAGAATTACCGGCCGCCTCCGCCGGCAGTTTCTCCCCCGCG
>DATGLT010000053.1:0-14385 GCA_035294005.1 Verrucomicrobiia bacterium | reverse complement strand
AGAGAATCCAAAGCTTCGCCGACCGAATCGCCGTTGTTGTTCGAAGTTGACCCCGAACCCGTGGAGGAAACCCTGACGGTTCTGGGCGGAATCCCGCTGGTCGTGCAGGCATTCCGCTCCCTGGGGCTGCCCGCGAGTGTGCGGGAGCAGGTGCGGGTGAAAGAACGGCAACGGGGCTACGAGGAAGCGACGTTGGTGGAGAGCTTCGTGATTTGGAACGCCGCCGGAGGCGAGTGCCTGGATGATTTTGAGCGTCTGCGGCAAGACCCGGGTTTGGCCGAGATGGTCGGGCACGAGTTGCCGTCGCCGGCCGCGGCACGGCAGTTTTTGGACGCGTTTCACGAGGATGGGAAGATCGAGGAAGCGAAGCAGCGACGCTTGCCGGGCCAGACTGCCTATATCCGGGAAGAGGCGCCGCCGCTGGAAGGGCTGGGAGGCGTGAACCGCGATCTGGTGCGGCGGTTCGGAGAGCGCTCGCCCGAGCAGCGCACGGCCACGGTGGATCAGGACGCCACGACCATTGAGAGCCGCAAGCAACAGGCGCTGCCGACCTATGAAGGGTCGCGGGGCGACCAGCCGATGCTGGCGGTCTGGGCGGAGACGGGACTGGGGTTGGCGGACCCGTTTCGCAACGGGAACGTGCCGGCAATGATGGAGCCGCTGGAAGTCGCCCAGCGAGCCTTTGCGGCCTTGCCAAAGACGGTGAGGGGATTCTACTCCCGGGGCGATGCGGCCTGTCACGAAAGCCACCTGCTGAAGTGGCTGCGGGATGAGAAACGCGAAGGTGGGCCGGAAGGGAAGATCGGCTTTGCCATCAGCGCGCGGATGAGTGAGGCTTTGCACAGCGCGATCGAGGCGGTGCCGGAGTCCGACTGGCAGCCCTACGGCGAGCCGGATGGGGAAGAAATCCGCGAGTGCGCGGAGGTGCCGTTTGTGCCCGGTGAGAAATCGGAGAAGGGGGTATCCACTTGACTCAGGTAACCCCGACATATAGTATGGCCGCTGATGGAGGACTACCCACGGACGCTGACGGAATTCGAAATGCGCTTCGGCTTGGAGCAGACCTGCCGGGAGTATCTGTTCAAACTGCGCTGGCCCGAGGGATTTCGCTGTCCGCGCTGCGGAGCCTCCAAGGCCTGGTCGTTGCGCTCGGTTCTGTGGCAATGCGCGGGGTGCGCCCGTCAAATGTCGGTCACGGCGGGAACGATTTTCTAAGATACGCACATGCCGCTGACGGTTTGGTTCCGGGCGATGTGGTGGGTGACCACTCAGAAGAACGGCGTCAGCGCTCTGGGGTTGCAGCGGGTACTCGGCTTGGGAAGCTACCAGACCGCCTGGTCCTGGCTGCATAAATTGCGTCGGGCGATGGTGAGACGGGGCCGGGACCGGCTGGCCGGAACCGTGGAAGTAGACGAGACCTATCTCGGCGGCGTGGAAAAAGGTATGCGCGGACGGCAAACAGCGAAGAAGGCGTTGATCGTGGTTGCGGCGCAAGAAGATGGTCAGGGTATCGGACGGATCCGGATGCGGCGGATCGCTGACGCTTCGTCCGCCAGCCTGATGCCGTTTGTGCAAGACTCCATCGAACCCGGCAGCGTCGTGCACACGGACGCGTGGTTGGGCTACCCACCGCTGGAAAAGAGTGGCTACCGGCATGAGATCACCTCTCTTCGACACCAAAAAATCTCCGTCCGACCTATTGCCGCGCGTTCATCGAGTCATCTCGCTGCTGAAGCGGTGGCTGCTGGGCACTCATCAAGGGGCCGTCAGTTTCAAACATTTGGACTATTACCTCGACGAGTTCACCTTTCGGTTCAACCGACGTAGGTCACGTAGCCGGGGCAAGCTCTTTTTCCGGCTTGTTCAGCAGGCCGTCGCGGTGGAGCCATCCACTTACGCTTCGATGATCCGTGATGCTCCGGCTAGACCACAAGATATAGGGGCTACCTGAGTTAAGTGGATAGCCCCTTTCGAAGAAAAAGGATACGCAATCTCTGCGCTATGTGGCCATCCGCATTCGCAAGAAACAAGGGGAACTGTTCGAAGACGGCAGCCGGGTGCGGCATTTTGCGGTGCTATCGAACCGGTGGGAGTTGACGGCGGCGCGGCTGATCGAGTGGCACCGGGAGAAAGCCGGCACGGTGGAGAGGGTGTATGATGTGGTCACGAACGAACTGGGCGGCGGGGTGCTGCACTCGAAATACTTCGGAGCCAATGCCGCCTGGTTGCGGTTGGCGGTGATCTCCCACAACATGCTCGTGGCGTTGAAGCGGCTGGCGTTGCCCGGCGAGTTGTTGACGGCGCGGCCGAAGCGCTTGCGCTTCCTGATCCTGAACACGCCGCGACGGCTGGTGCATCACGCCCGAAGGCTGATCCTGCGGCTGGCGGCGACGGCCGAGTGGATTGCCGCCTACCGGGAAGGCCTGCGGTTGCTGCCGCTGAGGACCTGAGCCCGCCTGCACCCAGACACAGCCGTTATCGACGGCCCCCCAAGCCCCTTGATGGGAACCCCAGTTTGGAGAGTTCTGCCTTTTTGTGCCCCGAAAACCTCGGCGGTCTCCGGCACTTCGAAAAAATCGTCACCGCTCCGCCCCAGCCGTGCCTCGGGACAGTGGCTGGAGGACGGATTTCGTCCTCACTCGCCACAAACCGCATGGCCTCAACCGTCCCGCAGACTTATCGACGGATTAGGGAGGGGCGCTGAATAAGTCACGATCCGTATGACGCACTACACTAGGGAGGAGCCTAACGAGGCATGCGCTATTGCGAGCGCCGTTCATGTTCAGAAACTTAATTTCATCGCAAACTGCATCAGCCGCGGCCCCCAATCAGAGCTGACTTCGCCATTCCCAACGTTATTCGGCCCGTTGCAGGGGGTACCAGGGGGTGTTTCCGATGAACAAAATGCGTTAATCCCTTTCCACTGGGGATGGTTGAACGTATTGAATGTCTCCCAGCGGAATTGAAGTGTGGAATGCTCGCCCGAAAACCAGGGGAGCACAAAGTTCTTGTACAGCCCCAAGTCCCAGTTATTGCGACCAGGACCTGTCAGTGCATTTCTTCCCATGTAGCCGAACATCCCAGGCTCACCATTCGCGGGTAGTTGTTCCAACATAGGCTGCAGTAACTTAGAGGGATCGAACCATGTGGGCACAGGCCCAAACGTGGGATCATTAACAGTGCCTTTATGAACGCCGAAGCCTGGCGCAGTGTTGCACATCAAGCCTGTCGCCCCTATCCCAGTTGCAAAACCCGCAATGCTACAAGTCAGGCCTGTGATCGGCTCGCCTGTGAAGAAGGTTGTGATTCCGCTAAGTTCCCAGCCGCCCAGCGTATTTCTCAGGAAGCGGTGGGAAGAGTGACTGAAGAAAGGCAGATTATAAATATAATTCATGGTCAGTACCTCAGCACGATTCAAGTCCGAGGTGGCGTACCAGCGTTTCAGGTTGGTATCGTCAACAGCGTCAGTCGGCTCATTGTATGTACTGGTCGAATTGTCCAGTGTGTGCGACCATGTGTATGCAACCTGGAAGGTCAGGCCATGGCTGAAGCTATGTCGGTAGTCAATCTGCAGGGAATTATAATTGGACAGGGCAGTGTACTCTTTCATCCACGAAGGATTGTTGAAGATATGATACGGATAAAAGAAATCATTGTTTGGTGCCGCCTCGTTGATCAGCGTGGCTTGAACATTGCAATTGCCCGCCGAATCACAGTATTTTGAGCCCGCCAGCTGCGGCACGAAAGCCGTAGTTGCATCGTCGGGAATCTGATTGAAGTTCACGGACCGCGCCAAGTCGCGTCCTTGGGTTCCCACATAGCCGATAGTAAGTAAGTCATTAATAGTGAACTGGTGTTGGATGTCAAAGCTGTATTGCTGGACGGTCGGATAGTGCTGATGCAGAGGGATTGCAACGAAATTCGTGGGGCCCAGAACGCCCGGAGTAATGTTGGAATACCCCACAATGTTGAAGCCTGAAGGCGCGAAGGCGACAGGGGGATTACCTTCCATGCCTTCTGGGTTGGCCTCGTTCCCATTGCCGGGCTCGTAATAGAGGCCGTATCCTCCCCGTATCACTGTCTTGCCATGTCCCGTTGGGTCCCAAGAGAAACCAAAACGAGGGGCCACCTGCCAGGGATGGTTGGCCTGGCAACTGCTCGGCGCCCCACCACCCTGCCCACATTTCACGAGGCCGTTCCCGTAGTTGGTATAGCCAAAACCACTTCCTGGAACGAGGTTTCCGTTGGAATCCAACTGGGCAGCCTGTGCTGGGTTGTAAGCTTGGGGCAGGAAAGTTGCGTCTACCGTGACCGGACTGCTCACGTCATGCCAAGGAGTAAAATGATAAAAACGCACGCCGAAGGTCAAGCTCAAGTTCTTCCGGGCCTTCCAATTGTCCTGGACATAAGGTTCGTAGTCCATGTAGCGCCAATGCCCCTTGGGGTATCCACCGACGGGCACTCCATTGACGACTTCCGTTCCCTCCTGATAGGAGTTGATATTCCCCAAGAACATGTCGGCCAAAGCATTGCCGCTGGTAATCGGACCCGAGTTAGCAAAGTTTAGGAACCCTTGCGTGTCGAACCCGAATTGCTCGTTTTTGCGATAGTCCGTGTAATACATCCCAAACTTGACCGTATGGTTGCCCACAAGGTAGGTTACATCATCCCGTAGAGTTACGATCGGGTTAGAATTGGTCCACGGATGGTTGCCAGCGTCTTCCGCTGTGCAGAATGACACGCCCCCGCAAACGGCGACCGCAGGAAGCAAAGGATTGCCGGCATTCGGAGCAAAGAGATGATTGGCGACCCAATTGGAGGGCTGGTTAATCGAATGGGCGACTGAATCGGGGCCGGGCCGATTGTTTAGATAGATCCAATCCTCGTAATAGCCTGCCACAAATTCATTCAATAGGTTGGGTTCGAAATTATAGACCATGTTGACGACTGCAGCCTTGCTGGGACCATTAAAAGGGGTTTCGATTGTGTCGTAACTAGCCCACGACCAGAGGCTGGGAACTGAGACCGTATCCCATGCGTCGTGCGTAAAGCGGACAAAAACGTGAGCTTTCTCGCTGATGTTCTGATCGGCGCGGATCTGATCCTCACGCCAATTGGTCGGCACGGAAGGTGCCGACACCCAATTGGCGGGGCCATTATTGGGCATGGGAAAATAAGCGTTGAGCAAGTCGGTAGCATTGATAAAGGCTTGCTGATTGAAATTGGGCATTTGCTGGACCGTGTCGTAGCTGGTTCCGTTGAAAGCGGGAAGGACGCAGCCAGAAGCCACGGCGGAATTAAAGTCGGTCGAACCCGGGTCACATTGGCTGAAGCCTCCCTGCCGTTCGAGTACCGAAGGGACACCAGCATTGAGCACTGTGCCTTGGCGATATCGCCGCCACTCCTCTGACCAGAAGAAGAACGTTTTTGACCTGGTGGTATTGTAGTGATGAGGGATGTAAAAAGGACCCCCGATGGTGTACCCGTAATCGTTCCATTTCAGGGGTACCTTGGGGGCCTTGCCACCGGGTGGAGCAACCGTCTGGTTAATGAACCAATCGTTGGCGTCGAAGGCATCATTGCGAACAAATTCGTAAACCTCCCCATGAAACTGTTTCGTTCCAGACTTGCTGACCAACTCGATTTGTCCCGCCCCGTGTTTCCCTTGGTCTGCCCCATAATTGGAGGTCGTGATGCGGAATTCCGCAATGGATTCGAGGCTGGGGTAGATTGTCACACTCGATCCTCCCGAGCCTTCGTCCGAAATGCCGCTGCCATCGTATTCAATGTTGTTGTACTCCATCCTGTTTCCATTGATGGAGTAAGCCGCGAACCCGGTAATACCCACTTGGGTCGGGTCGTAGCTGTTGTCCATGACGACTCCCGGTACCAGTTGGTAGAGGTCAGTAAAGTTCCGGCCATTCAACATGAGCTGAGTTATCTGCTTTCCGGTCACCAGACTTGAAACTGCGGCAGTTTCCGTCTGCACATGAGGCAGATTACCCCTCACTGTTACTTCCTGTGTCTCTGCGCCCACATGCAATTCCAAATCAACACGCTGGACTTGGCCCACGCTTAAGCTGATGCCAGTCTGAACCAATCTCTGAAACCCCTTCGCCTCGGCTGCCACCATATAATTGCCGATGGGCAAAGCAGCCACCTCGTAGGCACCCGCGGAATTACTTTTCACGCTCCGAATGTAACCTTTCTCCGGGTTCGAAACCGTTACCTTCGCGCCTGAAATTACTGCCCCCGTCTGGTCGCGAACCGTTCCAACAATGGTGGCCATTCCTTGCCCGGCAGCGTTCATCACTAGGCCGAGGCAGACTGCCGTTACAAAGGCTAGCACCTGGGAATGGAAGAATGGGTACCTCATCATTACCTCCTTAGTCCCCAAGGAATATCTTTCAGCGGAATAACAGCCCCTATTGAGTGCTGCATAAATAATGCAATGGACTAGGACAAAAAATTAGGGAGATCGGACTCGAGGATGCAGCCGCGCAGTGTGGCGGGGGAATTCCGGACACGGTTGATAGAGCGGATGACATGGTTCAACAATTGATCCCGATCGAGCGGGCAGCTGTTGGCCAGGTCGCGCTTGGCCAGCGACCAAACGCCTTCGTCGGGGTTGAGTTCCGGGGCGTAAGCCGGGAAGTGCTCGATGTGCAGGCGCGCGTGCCGGTGCCGGAGTTGGTCCAAAGGTTGGCCGTGGTGCGTGGAGGAATTGTCGAGCAGGACGAAGACGGGACCGCGCAGGTGGCGCAACAGTTCCCGGAGAAACAGACAGACTTCTTCCTGGCCGATATTGTCGAAGAAAAGCAGATAGTAGAGCCCCAGGTGCTGTCGCCGGGGGCTGACCGAGATGCCGGAGATCACGGAGATTTTATCGCGGCGCCCCTGGCGATGGCGCACGAGGGGCGTCGAGCCCTGGGGCGCCCAGGTCCGGGCCACCAAGGGGGCGAGCAGAAAGCCCGATTCATCGGCAAAAACTAGGTGGGCGCCCAGCCGCGCGGCGTTTTTTTACCCGAGGCCACTTGTTCCGTTTCCAGCGCTCGATGGCCTCTTCGTTGCGCTCGATGGCGCGCGTTTCCGGTTTCTGCGGGCTCCAATGAAGGCTATGCATCAGCCGACCGACATGATCGCGGTGGTAACGGACGCCGAACTCGCGCTCGATGACCTCGGCGATGCGCGCCATGGTCCACAACTGCGTCCGGTAGCCGTGCGCCGGCGCTCCCTTCAGCAACAGCCTCAACAAGCGACGCCGCTGGCTCACGCTCAACTTGAGCGGACGCCCGGGCGAGAAACGAACTCGCAAGGCGTCGGCGCCTCCGCGGCGGCGCGCCCGCAGCCAGCGCATCACGGAACTCGCCGCGCAGCCGATGCGACGCCCGACTTCGTTCAGCGACAAGCCGGTGTCCCACAACGCCAGCGCGCGCCGGCGACGGTCTTCGAGCAAATCGGCACTGCCCTTCCGTCGGGGCATAATCGTTCCCTCCCGAAGGGCATTGTATTGCATTATTTATGCAGACATCAATAAAAGGAAAGCTGGGAACACCCAGGAGTCTACTTCCAGAGTTCTCATGAAGTCAAGCGCTTGAACTCGTCCTGTGTCAAAGCTCTTTAGAAATGTCCCCTTGGTTAACTCATTAGAAGTGTCCCCTTTTTGTGGTTCTTGTTTTTCTGTCTTTCTTTGGTTTTTCTGTTTTGGTTTTTCTCGTGGGCCTTGCCCGGAGCGCAGCCCTGCGAGCCCGCAGGGCGAGCGTTTAGGGCGAAGCGGAGGGCAAGGCCCACGACCGCCCCTTGCCGGCTTCCTGCTCCTACGCTTTGCTGGCCCTCTGCCGCCGCGCCGCGTCGTTGGCGCCCTCGTAGCCGCAGGCCAGCGCCATCACGCGTTGCGTCAGCAGTTCGCGCAACTCGTGCCGTATCTTACCCGGCTGACGCTGATCGACCAGACACGCGGCCAGCGCCGGGGTCAATCGCAGACATCGGTCCGCCGCGCGAAGCAGAATCGCTCCCCCATCGGAACTGCCCTGCCGCCGATCAAACTGCGCCACCACCGGCTTGGGAAAAATATCCGGGAACAACAAACACTGTGTCGTGGTATGCTCGGCCAAGTAAAAGCCTCCTCGTGTGCTTTGAACAGCCGTTCCGCAACGTGTTTATAGCACCGGAGGCTTTTCTTGTCTCGAAAAACGTGAATTATTCAGGTTAATGACCGCTGTAACCGAGCACGACGGGCGCCTGGTGCGCTTCAACCAGCGCTTCCTCGACTTTGCCGGTTCCTACGGCCTGGTGCCTCGAGTCTGCCATCCCTACCGCCCCCAGACGAAGTCCTGGCCAAATGATCCTTGACACTTGCCGCGTGCAGTGATATTTAATTTGGTCGTTTTTCGAAGCGGATGAGATTATTTTCAACCTGTTTTCTCCTCCTTGCCACTACATCGCGGAAGGTTTCGGCGAGAAAGAGATTCTGAGCAGTTCGGCGATTGCTGCCTCTGAAGTTTTAAGTGTCACCTCAAGGTCTCGGTAACCATGCGAGGAGGTGGGGGGCCGTCTCGGGCCCTGTTCGACGTGGAGACATGATGAAACTACTACGATTCGTTTTCCCCGGTGTTTTCGCGGTGGCGATGGTCTTTCACGCATGGGTTGCCGGTTCATCCGCCCGGACAGTGAGAGTGGACTATCGGTTGTTTACGGGTTTAGGGAACATGGACGGGCACTGGAATGCGCTGACGGTGGCTCGAGATGGCAAGGTTTACATTGGATTGGCGCATCACGGGGCGGGAGGCCACGCGGTTTACTACGATCCCAGCAAGGATCGCATGGTTGATCTGGGGAACCTGAATAAGCTATGCGGGCAGGCGTGCATGCGCATAGGTCCGCAGTCGAAGGTCCACGCCAAATTTGGCGAAGCAAAGGATGGAAAGATTTATTTCGCCACGCATGCCGGGTTGTGGTGGAACTTTGCTCGTTTTGCAACTGTAGAGGGATATCCGGGCGGGCACTGGCTGGTTTACGATCCGCGTTCTGGAGAGACTGAGGACCTGGGGATTGGAGCGCGGTATGAAGGGATCATCACTGCGGCTTACGATCCGGTCTACAACCGCATGTACGGACTCAACTACCCGCGCGGCCACTTTATCTACTACGACATCGCGACCGGCCAGACCCACGACATGGGCCGGGTGAACAACTGGGATTCGCTATGCCGGACGATCGGCATTGATGGCCAGGGGAATGTTTACGGGACTTTCGGCAAGGGGCAAATCTACAAGTACGATCCGCGCACCGATAAGCTGACGAACCTTCCGCTGTTCATTCCGATCCGGAAGAAGGGAATTTCGCTGGGACGGGATTACAACAAGTCAGAGACGGCTTGGCGGGAAGTGGTGTGGGACAAGCAGAAAAAGGTTTTTTACGGGATAGATGAAAGTGCCGGCTACCTGTTTTCCTTTGATCCGCACGCTGGCAAGTATGGGGTCGTGAAGAAGCTGGGACAACTAGCGATTCCCAGCATGGCCGACGGTCGCGGAGTTCCGTATGCCAGCCTGGCTTTAACGCTCGGCAACGATGACAAGCTCTATTATGCGGCCCCGGCGCAGGAGTTTGATTTCTCAGGCAGCAAGGGCGTTGCCGCGTCTCACCTGCTGGTTTTCAATCTGAAGACCGATCAGATGCAAGACCTCGGCGAAATGCGGGTGGCGGACGGCCGGGGCTTGATGGGCGCGGAGTCGGCGGCGACGGCTCAGGATGGGACCATCTACTTTGTGGGGGCGATGGAAGCGAAGCCTGAACCGGGCAAGCCGTTCGTGTACGGAGGCAAGATCGGCTCCATCCCTTATCGGCTGGCATTGTTTATCTATCATCCGGAGGCGAAATAGCACATGTTGGCAAAACATTCCTTGTGGGTGGCCGTCCTGATTATGGGTAGCGCTGCGGCAGGCCTGGCCCAGCGGAGCCTGGACTACGACCACGTGGTTGTGCCGCAGGATCGAATCGATGCGCGGGCTCTTGGCTATCCGCCGCTGGACGTCATTCCCGATGGTGAGTCGGGGATTACATCGCTGGCGGTTGCGCCTGATGGTGACATTTATGGGGCGACCAGTGGTGCTCGCTCCCACCTTTTTGTTTTGAGTCCGATTCACGGTTTCGTGCAGCCGCTCGGCTATCTGCCGGACACGAAGAACGTAACGCATGCCGTCGTAATCTCCGCGGAGGGAGACGTTTACATCGGGAGCGGGACCAGCGGCCACCTGCTGAAATATACGCCTTCGAATCCCTACCACGAGCAGATTGGGACTCATGACGATAAGGCGGTTCCGGTGAAAGACCTTGGGCAAGCCGTCGAAGGCCAGGGGATTTTTGCTTTGGCAATTGACCGGAATGCTGGGTTCATCTACGGTCTCAGCTCACCGGGCACCCACTTCTTCTCGTATTCAATTTCGACGGGAAAGTTTAGTGACTGGGGCGTGGTGTGTCCAAGAGTTCCCAAAGGCGAGAAATTCGAGACAGACAACATCATGTCGCGGATGCTGGCGCTCGACGTGAAGGGCAATGTTTATGTTTCGGGCGAGGACGGGTATCTGTTCAAGTTTGACAAGGCGGCGCAAAAACTTGAGAAGCTGAAGGTCCAGGCGCCGGCGATTCCGGGCCGCGAGCCCTGGACGCGAGTCGATGCCTTTATGACGGACGTGGTGTCGGGATTGATCTATGGCGGGACGTCGGACGGATATCTGTTCCAGTTTGACCCGGCAAGCCAGAAGGTTGTTAACCTGGGGAAGCCGCTCATCCAGTATGACATTGCGGGGCTAGTGCCGGGGCCGGCCGGAAAGATTTACGGTGTGGGCGGAACGGCTCAGGGGATGGCCCGTCTTTTTTCGTACCGGCCGGCGACCGGGGCATATGAAGAACTGGGCTTCATCGACGTGAACCGCCGGCCTTATTACACCTGGCAGGCTTATGTGATCGGGGCCGTTGCGGTTGGGCATCGCGGGACGATCTACATCGGCGAAAACGAGCGAATTTCCAAGCTGTATCTTTTCTATCCCTGGGAGTGAGGGGCGGAACTGGTGAGATGGAACGATCAATCGGTGGCAGCGCCTGTTGTAGTTGCCAGCCCGAGTCTTTTCTATGCCGGAAACCCACCAACTGGATTGTGGCGGCACCCGCAGCCTCGGCTGTGAACTGCAGGTCATCATCATTGAGACGAGGAATAATAATGAAGCATAACCGAAGGAACTTTATCAAGACGACGACCACGGCCTCGATCCTTCGATAAGGTAGTTCATCACAGCCCTGCAGTGGGCGATAGATGGATTCGAGGCTGCAGGGCCGCTTTGAATCGACGGTCTAGGACGCCGGCTGCGGCATAAGAACGGGCACCCGTTAGGTGCGGATTTTGGATATGATTCCGGCATGCACAAAGCACCGAAGCCGTCTCCAACCGAATCGCCGCTGTTGTTCGAAGTCGATCCTGAACCGGCCTCCGAAGTGCTCACGGCCTTGGGAGGCATTCCTCTGGTGGTGCAGGCATTCCGCTCGCTGGGGGTGCAGAGGAGTGTGAAGCAGCACGTGCAAATTAAGGAACGCCAGCGGGGCTATGACGAAGCCACGTTCGTCGAGAGTTTCGTGATTCTGAACGACGCCGGCGGCGATTGCTTGGAGGACTTTGGACATTTGCGCGCGGACGCGGGGCTGGCCGAGTGAATCGGCCATGAGGTGCCCTCGCCGGAGGCGGCGTGGAATTTCCTGCACGGCTTTCACGAGGAGCAGAAGATTGAGGAAGCCCAGCAGCGGTGCTTGCCGGGCGCGATGGCCTACATCCCGGAGGAGAGCGCTCCGCTGGCCGGATTGGGGCAAGTGAACCGGGAGTTGGTGCAGGAGTTAGGAGCACGCTGCGCCGATCAGCAGGTGGCGACGGTGGACCAGGACGCGACCATTATTGAGAGCCGCAAGCGGGAAGCCTTGGCCACTTACGAAGGAGAGCGAGGCTACCAGCCCATGCTGGCTGTCTGGGCGGAAATGAACGTGGTACTGGCCGATGAGTTTCGCGACGGGAATGTGCCGGCACAGATGGCGCCACTGACGGTGGCGCGCGCGGCCTTTGCCGCCCGGCCGAAAACGGTAAAGACCTATTATTATCGCGGGGATTCGGCCTGTCACGAGAGCGATTTGTTGACGCGGCTGCGCAACGAGAAGCGCGAAGGCGGACCGCAAGGCTTCATTGGCTTTGCCATCAGCGCGCGGATGAACGACGTGTTGCGACGGGCGATCGTGGCAATCCCGGAGGCGGCATGGAAGCCTGACCCGAAATCGAGCGGGGAAGAGATTCGCGAATGCGCCGAGGTGCCGTTTGTGCCGGGCGAGAAGTCGGAGCATAAGGCGAGCCAGCCGCTGCGCTATGTGGCCGTGCGCGTCCGCAAGCGGCAGGGAGAGCTGTTCGCCGAAGGCAGCGCGGTGCGTCATTTTGCGGTGCTCAGCAACCTGTGGGAATGGAAGCCGGAGAAGCTGATTGCCTGGCATCGCGAGAAGGCCGGAACGGTCGAGATGGTGCATGACGTGTTGAAGAACGAATTGGCTGCCGGAGTTCTGCCCTCGAAGTATTTGGGGGCGCATGCGGCATGGCTGCGGCTGGCGGCCCTCGCCCACAATGTGTTAGTGGCGCTAAAGCGGTTAGCACTGCCCGCCGAAGTGCTGTCGGCACGCCCCAAGCGACTGCGCTTCTTGTACCTGTGCACGGCGGGTCATGTCATCCGTCACGCGCGAAAAATCTTGTTGCGACTCTCGACGGCGGGCGAACGCCTCCGGGTGTGGATCGAGATTGGCCAATTCCTGCCGCTCCGCGCTTGAGGGCTTTTCCCTTATCGAAGGATTTGCAGACCTCTTTCGGGGCGGAGCCTTGCCTGGAAAGGCGTTCGACGCCCGCAAAGACGACTCTGCGCGTTCATTGCTGGGCGCGCTGCTGGGCAAGACAGCCCATTTCTCCTCGCCACAGTACTGCACGGGGCTGAAGGTCGCCGTTGAGCGCCCGACCGTGCCCGCCTTCGTCATCACCAATATCGTTATCGAAGGATCGGGGGGTGCTGATCGGAAAGGCGGAAGCGATGGATTCAGGCTATCGGATGATCCTGGACATGGATTCCTCCGAGGTTCCAGTCTACGGCAGGCAGGAGCAGAGCGCCTACAACGGCCACTTGGAATCGATCTGCTATCACCCGCTGTTGTTGTTCAATCGCGGGGGCGATTGTTTAGCGGCGAACCTGCGGCCCGGCAACGTGCACGGCGCCGAGGATTGGGAAGAACTGCTGTTGCCGGAGATCGAGTGGCAACAAAAGCTGGGTAAGGAAGTCGTCTTCCGGGCCCATGCCGCTTTCGCCAAGCCGGAGATATACGAAGCGCTGGAAGAACAGGGTGTCAACTACACCATTCGCATCCCGTCCACCGACAGCTTGTAGCGCGACGTCGCTGAGTTGCTGAGGCAGGCTGTGGGGAGACCCAGCTACAAACCGGTGGTGGGGTACAAGAGCTTCCTGTATCAAGCGGCGGGCTGGAAGACAGCCCGGCGGGTGGTAGCGAAGCGGGAGCATCATCAGGGGGAGTTGGTCCTGCGAGTGGTCTTCATCGTAAGGAGTGTGACCCTGCCGAGCCGGGCGGTGGTCCGGTTCTATAACCAGCGAGGGACAGCCGAGCAGTGGATCAAGGATGGCAAGCTGGCCGTGAAGATGACGCGGCTCAGTTGCCACAAGTTCCGATCGAACGAGGTGCAGGTCTGGCTCAGCATCATTGCCTATAATCTGGGCGACCTGTGGCGGCGACTGGTTCTGCCGCAGAGAATCGGGAACTGGTTCTTGACCAACCTCCAACAGCGGTTGGTGAAAACCGGCGGCCGACTGGTCAAGCACGCTCGGCACTACTGGTTGCTCCTGGCGGAAAGCCATCTGACACGACGCCTGTTCGGAGCGATGGTGGGGCGGATTGGAGCGTTGTCGGTGCCGGCCGGATAGAGGAACTCGCTGCGACAACAGAGAAGCTGATCCCCAAAGAGCCCCCGCATGCAAGGGCATCTGTGAAATCCGGTTCCTGCACGGGTGGCAAATGATTTCGAGGACTTCTGGAACGGCGGTTGGAAGCCGATGAACCCGCAGGGGAAAAATTGTGCTCGGTAGGACGCAAACGAGTGTATATTTTTAACCGCCGGAAGGCCAAAAAGGAAATTCCGGTAAAAACTGAAAAGGTCGATTCCAATATGTCGTTATTCACAACGCGAACGAAGAAAAAACCGGTTGAGCGGACGGTTGCAGAATTCTATTGCCGGGCTGTGATCTGCGCATGCGCTGTTGCTCTCTTCACCTTTGCGACAGCGGCGCGGGTGGCGCAGGCGGCGAA
>DATGLT010000052.1:0-11023 GCA_035294005.1 Verrucomicrobiia bacterium | reverse complement strand
TTTCTCAGCTGTAGGGATGGAGCTGTGCCTGAAGCCGGTCGTTGTTGTGACTACGAGGACTTTCTTGGCTGCTGCCTCGCAGGGGGTCGTCATTGCGAGCAGGCCGGTAAATATGCCCGCCACCAACAGGCTGCCTGATAGAAGTGCGTTGATAGTTTTCATGAATTGATTGTTTAGCCAAACCACGTCTGGTCTTTCTTGAGACTCACGCACCCGCGATAAAATTCATTTTTAGGCCCGGGGTCAAGAAGGTATTCTCACTGTTTGGCTTGACGCCAACGCTCCCCGGTGCTGTACATTCCGTTACTGATGCCAACTCTGCAGCCCACCGGCGGGGATGGCGTCTGAACGTTCCGCAACGCTTACGACTATGGCTGACATCAAATTTGAATGCCCGCACTGCGCCCAACACATCACGTGCGATCAACTGTGGGGCGGTCACCAACTCGAATGCCCCAGCTGCAAGAACTCTTTGACCGTTCCGGCGCCAGCCACCCCCCCGCCCCCACCTCAGGCGGCACTCGTGCCTAAGCCTCCGGCGGGCGCCCAGCCGCGGCTCGCGATTAACCCCACTCACGCCGCCGCCGCCGCGGCACCGGGAGCACCCCAAAAGGCAATTCCCATCCGCAACCTGACGGCGCCTCCCCCGAAAAAGAAGAGTCCCGTAGCTACAATCGCCACGATTGCGGCAGTGCTCGTGGTTCTCGGGGCGGGCGGCTACTTCGGTTACGGCTACATCAATAAAGCTCAGAACAACCTTAATGCGGCCAGCAAAGAAGCAGCCAAAAACTCCGACGGCGGAGAGGCCGGGCACATCGCAAAACTGAACGGCGCGTTGGCTGCCACAGATCCAAACAAGCTTGCCGCCGATGCCAGGCCCGGCTCCGGACCGCGCGCCAGGCGCACCGGTGTCGGCCAGGAAACCCCCGTTTCGACCAGCACGGCTGATTCCGGCGCTTCTGCCGCCGCCCCCGATACTCAACCGTTGATCCCAGCGGTTTGGACCCTGGACCTGACCAAGGCCAGGATCCCGAGCGGCCGCGCCAACGGCTCGATTTCCGGAACGAATTTTGTTCCCGACGCGGCTCGGATCGATCCGGTCGGTAAAGCGCAAGTCCTGCGTTTGTTGCAAGGGCAGCCCGTTTCGCCCGACCGCGAGGTGTTGATCTACCTGCATTTGAAAAGCGGCGAAACCCTCGGCGGTCAGTCGTTGAGTGTTTCACAGGACATGGCCGGGGCCGGAGTTCCACAAGTCACTAAGCGTTGGAAAAACAACCCGAAGTTCGCCCCTTCGTTCAAATCCTTTACCAGCGGGTATGCAATGAAACTGGAACTGGGCCAGGTGGCCGACGGCGCCGTGCCCGGGAAGATATTCCTCGCCTTGCCGGATGCGGATCAGAGTGTCGTGGCTGGAAATTTCAAGGCGATCATCAACACGAATGTAGCGACTGAAACGACCGTGACGATCCAAAGCGCGCCGGTGATGTCCCCCACTCCCTCGAGCTCGTCCGCCGATGCAGCGTGGCAGGCACGGTACGGGACGCGCCGGGCCCAATAATGCCGGCTGCTGTTTGAGACCCCGTGTTCGATGCCGCCAAAGTCGAGTTTTTTAGACAAGGTCCTGGGTCGCATTAGCCGTCTGGATGCCGAAGGGCTCCAGAACGTGGTTCAGCGGCTGGCTTCTGAACGGGCGTTCCTGGAAACCCTTTTCAACGCCATTGAGGACGGAGTGCTGGTGGTCGATGAAAACGGTCGGATCCTTTACTACAACCAGGCCATTACCCGTTTTCTCGGCCTGCAATCCGATGTCGAAGGACAGCCCGTGACCGATTTCATTCCGGAATTGGATTGGGCTAAACTGGCTCGGTTCGAGGCCGCCGAGGGGCAGCGGGTGGTTCGCCACGAGTTTGAAGTGCACTTTCCGCGTCCGCGTTTCCTGCGGCTTTATGCGGCTCCTTTAGACGGCGATGCGCCCGGCAAAACCGGTGTCGCTCTGATCGTCCATGACGCAACCGAAGCCCGTCAACAGACCTTCGAAGCGATCGAAAGCGAGCGGGTGCAAGCCCTGACGTTGCTCGCGGCGAGTGTGGCCCATGAAATCGGCAATCCACTCAATGCGTTGCACATTCACCTGCAGCTGATGGATCGGGAAATCCGCAAACTCAAGGCCGCGGCGCAGCATCACGAAGGACCGGCCGGATCAACCCGATCCCGCGGCCGCCACATTCAGGCCAGCAGTTCAACCGACACCGCGGACATTGCCAACAAACTCGAACAGTTCCTCGGGGTCGCCAAAGGGGAAATCAATCGGCTGGACTACATCGTCACACAGTTCCTGCAGGCCATCCGTCCAACCCCTCCGCAAATCAAGCTTTCCCCACTCAACGATGTCGTTGTTAAAACGCTCGAACTGCTCCAACCGGAACTCGAAAATCGAGGGCTCCACGTGAAAACCCGCCTTGCCCGACAGTTGCCAATCAGCCCGCTGGACCCGGCCCAAATCCAGCAGGTCCTGGTTAACCTCGTCAAAAATGCCATGCAAGCCATGACAAAAGGCGGGACCCTGACTCTGCTGACCGGCGAAGGATCCGACGGGGTTTGGGTGAGCGTGTCGGATACGGGCGGAGGCATTCCCCAGGAGCAAATCAACCGCATCTTCGAGCCGTTCTTCACGACAAAAGAAAAAGGTTCCGGCCTGGGACTTATGATCGTGCAACGGATTGTTCGGGCTCACGGAGGACGAATTGAACTGGAGAGCCAGGTCGGCCGGGGCACCACCTTTCGGATTTGGCTCCCGCTACATGAACGCAAGCCGAGGCTGCTTGAAGCGCCCGCATTCGACTGAACAGGAGCAAACACATGAAGACCGCATTGTTGGCACTCACGTTCGGCATGGCGGCCGCGGCGGCAGAACCAGCGCAATCGGATGTTCGCACGGCGGCAGACCTCTGGCGGGCCCGGCACCTGATCATCGATCTCCATCAGCACATCGACAGCACAACCCAGCGCCTGGCTCGCGCGGTTAAAGTGATGGACGCCGCCGGTGTCGGCATCGGGGTGAACCTCACGCCTGGAACCGTCACTCCCGGCCCCAACGGGGCGCCGTCGGAATTCGAACAAGCCAAACGCCTGGCCGATACCCTGTTTCCAGGACGCTTTCTCGAATACATGAACCTGGATTATTCCGAGTGGGATAAGCCTGATTTTGCGGAGCGCGCCGCCAGGCAGGTTGACGAAGGATACCGTCTGGGCGCTGCCGGGCTTAAGGAATGGAAACGACTCGGGCTCTATTTGAAAGATGGCCAGGGTAAGTTGCTTAAAATTGATGACCCCAAGCTGGACAAGGTCTGGGAGCGCTGCGGCGAATTAGGACTGCCCGTCTCGATACACGTAGCCGACCCTAAAGCGTTTTGGTTGCCATTTGACAACAAAAACGAGCGCTGGAAGGAGCTTAAAGATCACCGCAGCTGGTGGTTTGGCGACACCAACCAGTTCCCCGCCTGGAAAGATCTCCTGGAAGCTTTGAACCGGGTCATTGCGCGCCACCCTCGCACGACTTTCGTTTGCGTGCATTTTGGCAATAACGCCGAGGAACTCGATTGGGTCGACCAATCGCTGAGCCGCTACCCGAACATGATGATCGATCTCGCGGCGCGCATCCCGGAGATCGGCCGCCATGATCCGGCCCAGGTTCGACGGTTCTTTATCAAGCACCAGGACCGCATTCTTTTTGCGACCGATTTCCAGTCTCTCGACCGGCTGATTCTGGGCTCCAGCGGAAATGAACCACCGCCCAGCGACGCCGATGCCGAGGTTTTTTTCGCAAAAGAATGGCGCTGGCTGGAGACGGCCGATCGCAACTGGACGCATATGACGCCCATCCAGGGCGACTGGACCATCAGCTCGATTCACTTGCCATTGGCCGTTCTGCGCAAAATCTATTTCGATAACGCTAGGAAATTACTCGCCCGCTCTCTTCCCAGCCCTGTGCTCGAGGCGCGCCGTATCAGCCAGGACTTTGAACTGGACGGCTGCCTGGGCAGTCCCCTCTGGCAAACGGCCCACGCGGGTGTCATGGAGCAAACTTCCTCCGATGCCACCGTGCGACCTTCAATGGCCACCGCCGTCCGCGCCTTATGGTCCGACAAATTCCTGTATCTTTCTTACGAATGCCCGTTCACGGAGCTGATCCTGTTTTCCCCCGCGCTCACGGACACAAAAAGGGTCGGCAAAGAGGGCGCCAGTCTTTGGGACCGCGACGTGGTCGAAGCATTTATTGGCAGCAATCCCCAGGACCTCCGGCGTTACGCCGAATTCGAAGTGGCTCCGAGCAACGAGAAGCTCGACCTGATGATTCCCCATTTGCCCGAAAGAGATTTCGCGTGGAACAGCCGCTTCGAATCCAGGGTTAACGTGGACAAGAAAGCGCGCGTTTGGACTTGTGAAATGCGCATCCCATTGGAAGCGTTGAGCCAGGTTCGGCCGCAGGCGGGAACACGATGGCCTCTGAACCTCTACCGGTGTGATCGGGCCAACAAAACGTTTCTCGCACTTCGGCCAACCCTGACCGACACATTCCATACCCCTGAACGCTTCGCGGTCCTGGCCTTTGTGGAATAATCCGCGGCAACGGTGACGGCCGCCGCGCATCGAAGATCCCGCATTACTTTGCTGATGACTCTATAACCTGCAGAAATTTCTTAAGATCCCCCAGATACCGGCTTGGATCGGAGATGGAGTCGTTGTGGTCGCCGGCGAGTTCGCAAAACAGCTTGGGAGAATTGGCGGCGGCAAAATTTCTTTGGCTGTGCTGAAACCGGACAAGACGATCCGCCCGGCTATGCATGATGAGCACGGGCACTTTGATCCGGGGCAGCTTGCTATGAGTGTCGTAGTTTATCCGCGCCAGGAATCGAACCGGCAGCCAGGGAAACAGCTCGGCCCCGATATCAGGAATGCAGGTGAATGTGCTTTGAAGGACCAGCCCGGCGACGGGTAAGCGCGTCGCGAGCTCGGCAGCCACGCCACCTCCCAGGGATTCGCCAAACAACACGATTTTCTTTCCAGCAAACCCCTTTGATTCAAGCCAACGATAGGCAGCCTCTGCGTCGCTGTACGTTCCCTCCTCACTGGGCCGGCCGCGGCTGCGCCCATAACCGCGGTAATCAAACAGAAAGACACTGACACCGGTGGACAGCAAACCACGAACCGCGTCGAGGCGGTGTGAAATGTTCCCCGCATTCCCATGGCAGAAGAGCAAAGCCAACCCGCCCCGTGCTGAGTGAGTATCTCCCGGAAAAAACCACCCGTTCAGTTCCACGCCGTCTTTGGCGCGGAACCAGACATCCTCAAACGGCCGTCCCAGTTCAGCCCCGGTGGCCTCCATGAGACGGCTGGGATGGTAAACCTGACTGTGTTCAAACCAACGCAGCACAACCGGAAGAAGCAAGCCGGTTGCCGATCCTTTGAACAGCGACTTTCCTGTGCCGGGCGCCCCTTCACGGGACGACACTGCCACAAGAAGTGTCTTCGGGCCAGCTTTTAGCCCCTGCGCCATGCAGAGTCCGCATTTGCTTGTTGCCGAACGTCAAGAAGGGGCGACAGGAAATCCTTTCGTTCAAGTCGAGTGCAACTCGGCGAGGGCTTACCCACACGCGATTCCGATTGCAAGTAATCCGAAGCGATTCTAGTATGCCTTATCAGCCCCGCAAACCCTATGCGAAGCCATCCTTGTCGCTCCACCCCGTCGTTGCCGGCTTTTACCCTGATCGAGCTGCTCGTGGTCATTGCGATCATAGCCATCCTGGCTGCCCTGCTGCTCCCCACCCTCAGCAAAGCCCAAACAAAAGCTCAGGGCATCAGCTGCCTCAGCAATCTCAAACAGATGGGCACCGCGTGGATCATGTACGCTCAGGATAACAACGACAAAATCCCTCCCAACAATGGGGACGATCAATCCGGTTTTATTCCTGGAGTAACACCGTTTTATCCGAACACGTGGTGCGCGGGGTGGTTGGAATTCAATGGCACGCCCGATAACACCAATGTGCTCTTTCTGCAGCGAAGCCACATTTACTCGTACCTCACCACGGTCAAGGTGTGGCGCTGTCCCGCCGACCACAGCACTTCGAAGTTCGGCGGTCAAACGCTGCCGCGCGTCCGCAGCATGTCGATGAACAATTGGATGAACGCTTCCGCCCCCTGGAACAGCGCTACGCAATACAAGGTGCTGCACCGCCTCTCGGATTTCATCAATCCCGGACCGTCCAAAACATGGGTGCTAATCGATGAACGCCAGGAAAGCATCAACGACGGGTACTTTGTAGTCACGATGAACCAACGCGGTGCCGGTTGTTACATCGTGGATTTTCCGGCCAGCTACCACAACGGCGCGGGCGGACTGAACTTCGCCGACGGCCACTCAGAAATACACAAGTGGCGGGATCCGCGAACCATACCGCCATTGAAAGATAACTTTAATCTTCAGCTCAACATCCCCTCGCCGAATAACCAGGACGTCGCCTGGCTGCAGGAACGCACAACCGGCCCCAATTAAATGCCCCCCTGCGCCGCAGCGGCAATCGCCGCATCCAAAGACAGCGACTTGCCTTGCTCGTAGAACTCCGAAGCTTGCTCTGCGGAAATCGAGGCGCGCGCCGGTTCGAGATTCTTATCGAGCCGTTGCTGCTCGGCGGGTGAGAGCGGGGACCCGATAGCAGCCCGCAAACCCGCGGCCGCGCCGGCGAGTCGAAGCGCCAGCGAAGGTTCCAGCCGGGCGGCATTCATCACCGCAAAGCATTCCAGGACAAATGCGACCGCGGTGCGATCGCCCAGTTCCATGTTGATGGAAAGGCTATCTCCTAAAAATTCCCGCGTCGCGGGCCAATCACGCTGGTCGATGGCAACCTCCCCGAGGCTGCTCAAGGTGTTCGCGATTGCCCACCTGTCACCAACCTGCCGGTTGAGAACGAGGCTTTCTTCCAAAAGCTTGCGAGCGGCGTCCAGTTCGCCAATGTCGCGCAGCAGGACTCCCAGGTTGTTAAGTGAGTTTGCAATCGCCCACCGGTCGGCGACTCGCCGCCGAATTTCAAGGCTTTGTTCCATGAGCTGGCGCGCCTTGCCGTAATCTCCGGAAAACCGCGCGATGATCCCCAGGTTACTTAATAGACTCGCGATCTGCGCGTGTTCTCCGAGCGCTTCGCGAAGGCTCAAGCTCTGCTCGTAATAGGACTTTGCGCTCGGGTAATTGCCCCGCATAGCCTCCACCGTACCCAGCGCGTGCAAGGCCTGCCCAACCCCCGCCGGACTGCCGATGGCTTCAAAGGCGCTACGCGCCGCCGCGAGCCATTCCGCGGCTTCACTGAACAAGCCTTGCTTGCGCAACAGGTCGCCCATCGAAGCCTGGCAGCGTGCTTTTGACAAATGGTCGGCCACTGATTCGGCCACTTCAAGAGCGCGCTGGTAGCACGAGCCTGACTGCTCCCATTCACCGGTCAACTCACGCACCTTCCCTAGCTTGAGCAGGATTTCCATCTGCTCGCCGCGATCCAGCAGAGGCAGGACCCGCTCGTAATAGGAAATGGCATCGGTATTGGCGTAATTGGCCTGGGCGAGTTCGCCCGCCATACGCAGGTACTGACGCCTCCGGGCCAGGTTCGGACTCCGATCGAAATGAAACGCGAGCAAGTTGATTTGTTGTTCGGGCCGCTGGCCGGCTGAACTTTCGAGACAAAGGCCTATCTTCTCGTGCAGTTTGGACCGCGTCGCGACGGGAAGGCTTTCATAAGTGACTTCCTGCGTGACGACGTGCTTGAAGATATAGGCCAATTCCGGTTCCGGCCGGTCCACAGCGGTGAGGTCCGCCAGGGACAAGGCATTCAAATCTTCAAGAATAGGCTGCCGATCGGCGTCGGGTTGGATCCCCCAAACGAGCGCAGCAGGGAAGAGACGCCCGATCACGCTGGCCACTTTCATAGCGGATTGCTGAGTTTCCGTGAGCCGGTCAATCCGGCTGAGAACCAGGCTGTGCAGACTCGCGGGCAATTCGAGCCTTTCGACCGCATCCGGATCCCGAAAATCAACATCCTGATCCTTTAAAAAATTCAGGAGTTCTTCGAGGTAGAAAGGGTTGCCCGCCGCGCGCGCGATGAGCCGGCCGGCCAGAACCGGGGGCGTTGCTTCGGTAAAGTCGAACAGTCGCGCCAGTTTAAGTTGAATGAGCCTCGCGGCTTCGTTATCGGTGAAGCCTTCGAGAGCGATGACGGTAAAATTTGGCAAAGGTTCAAAGCCCTGGAGCTCGGAATGACCCTTTTCCCGGGGCCGCTGCGTGAAGACGAACACAACGGGCTCCTTTGAAATAGATCGAACCAGTAAATCCAGCAGATCCCGGGAAAGCGCGTCGATCCAATGCGCGTCCTCAATGACAATAAACAACGGGCTGTGTCGGGCGATGTGCCTGAGACACTCCAGGAGCAGCGCTTCGAGGGAAGCTTTGCGCAACCTGGCCTCCAGCGGCGCAGTAATTTCATTGTCGGGAATGGCAAGATTTAGAACCGCGCCCAGCAAAGGCAGGCGGGCCTCGAGGATCGGGTCAATGAGTCCTAGCTGATTCTGAACGGCCCGCACTTGTATCTCCAGAGGAGCGGACGGGTCGACGTTCAAAAGCTCCTGCCAGATACTTTGCCAGGCTAAGTAACCTGTGTGTGTGCCGTGCGACTGGCACTCCCCGATGAGGCACTTGAACCCCAGTCCTTCGGCGATGCGCACGGCTTCAGCTACGAGCCGAGACTTGCCAATGCCTGCTTCAGCCGAGAGACAAAGCGTTTGGGATAGGCCTGCGAGGGCACCTTTAAGTGAATTCTCAATTATGAGCAGTTCTCGCGACCGGCCAATCAGTTCTAGGCTGTACTGCACCTGGGAGATTTTTCCGCCGCGTCGGCGAAGAGGTCCGATCAAAGCCGACACGTCGATCGGCTCCGCTTTCCCTTTGGCTCGCAGAGGGGGTTGTTGCTGCCACTCAAAGGAGTCCGCGACAACTTTTCGCAATCTGCCACTGACCAGAATCTGCCCCGGAGCCGCGGCTTCCATAAGACGAGCCGCGAGGTTTACTTCATCGCCCAGGACACCGTACGTGCGGCGGGTAGCGCCTCCGTACGCGCCGGTCCGCATCGTTCCGCTGCTCACTCCAATGCGCGTTGAATTCACGAAAGCGCACTCCGTCGGCGGCCGGACGATTTCGTGCGCGGTGGTCAGGGCTCTCCAGGCATCGTTCTCGTGCGCGATCGGCGCGCCGAAACTGGCATACAGGTAGCTCCCTTTGTCCCCAACGGCGACATCCACCAGGAACCCCCCATAACGTGCCGTCACCCCCTGAACCCAGCTGACATACCGATTGAGTTTCTCCCCTGCTCGCAGATCGTTGTCGTAATCGATCCCTTCAAATTTCACAAACACCGCCACCGCAGGCCGCAACTCTGTCAGGAATTCCCCTTGCCCCGCGATCAAGCGATCATAAACCGGACGAAGAAGCCAGGGCCGGGCTTTCTCGAACCCGAGTTCCGGGATGGAAGGCCATGGGGACTCGGAGGCGGCAGGCTCACAGGACCCGATCACAACAAACCTCTCCGTGTGATCCGGATGATTCCGCAAATCCAACACCTTTATTTTGTCTCCCAGGTTTTCGAAAACTTCCGGCGCGATCACCGTGACGCCGCGGCGCGCCAGTTGGCCGGCAATCGCCATGCGCGCCAGCGTTTCGCCCGCCAGAACATCGAGCAGCTGAACAGAGGGATCTCCGACCAAAAAACGCCGTGCCTGGCCATAAGCGATGCCGATCTTGACGGCGAGCGCAACCGGTTCGCCCGCGGCCAGCTCAATTTTAGCAAATTGCGCAATGCTGCTTTGCATCGCCAGCGCGCACGTGACCGCGCGCAGGCCGTCGTCCTCGTCAAACCAGCACGTGATTGCATCTCCGGCAAAGCCAATGACGCTCCCGCCGAAGCGGTCGACCTGGTGGATTAGCGCATGGTAAACCGTATTGAGGTGAGCCGTTAATTCCTCCGCGCCACGCCGCGGGCCGAGCGTCCGCGTTAGCGCTTCGGTCAAAGGCGTGAACCCGGAAATGTCAGCGAACAAAGCGGAACCGCGGCAACATTCGGGCAGGGAACCATTTCCCGCAAGGGCATGGCGCCGGTCAACAGGGATGTACGCGGATAGAATCTCCATCAACTTGCGGCCGGCCTTTACACGTTAGCTCCAGTGCAGTTCCGAACCGACCTCGCGCTGGAATTGCTGGTTGCGTTCCAGAACTCTCCCAGCCATTACCTTCGCCATCGCAAAAAGAATCGGGGCCGCGACTTGAGGCATTTGGTTGGTCAGGAGCAAAAACGCCTCCGAACTCACCCGCAACATTCGGGCGTCGGACTCCACGACAACGTCGGCCGTTCGCGGGGTGCTCATGAACATGGCCGTTTCGCCGAAACACTCGCCTTTGCGGATTCGTCCCAGCGTTTTGTCCTCGCCCGTGAGCATCACCCGGGCGCGCAACTCGCCGGAAAGCACGAAAAACAACGCATCGCCAGGGTCGGACCTCCTCAGGATTACGCGGCCAGCGGGCGCTTCGACCAGTTCTCCAAATTCAACGAACTGCTCCAGTTGCGGGTTGCTCAATCCAGCAAAGCCGGGAAAGGATCTCAATTCCGCGGCCAGTTCAGCCGGCGCGGGCTTGAGCGGGGCTTGGCGTGGTTGCGTTGCGGAGGAACTCCAAAACGGCTTCAGCGACTCAATCGATTCGGCCTGCACCCACCGATTCTCGCTGCGCGACAGCACCCAGGTCTGGCGCTGAATTCGCCCCTCGCGAACCCACTCGATCAGGCCGGCCAATTCGAGCGGGCCATAAACCATTTGGTCGGGAGCCCAAACCATGAAATTTTCGTGCGAAATTTCCCGGGTCATGAGGCGAAAGACTAGCACATCGAAGCGCGCGACGCGAAACAAAATGCGGCACCCCGGCCGTTCATAAGAC
>DATGLT010000051.1:0-26884 GCA_035294005.1 Verrucomicrobiia bacterium | reverse complement strand
GGGGAATCCCCCTGCCCTTCGACGCAAATTACGTCACGTATGTGTGGTTCGACGCGCTGAGCAATTACATCAGTGTGCCCATGGCCGGAGCAGACCCTGGCGTTCCGTCCGACCTGCTGGCGGCGAAGGCCGCTGGTCAGGACGCGCTTCAACTTTGGCCGGCGGATCTGCACATCATCGGCAAAGACATTCTCAAATTCCACGCGGTGTACTGGCCGATCATGCTCAAGGCCATGGGTGCGGCATTGCCGCGCCAATTGCTGGTCCACGGCTGGTGGCAAAAAGATGGGCAAAAAATGAGCAAAAGCACGGGAAACGTCGTTGACCCCATTGCCGTCATTGATGAGTGGGGGGTGGACGCTTTTCGCTTTTACGTCATTCGCGAGCTGAATATCGGCCCGGATGGGAATTGGACGGATGCCGGATTCAGAGCACGGTATTCCGCAGAATTGGCTAACGGGCTTGGAAATCTGGTCAATCGCTCTCTCTCGATGCTTAAGCGCTACCGAGACGGTGTTGTGCCGCCGCCTGCCAGCGATCTTCGAGCGGAAAGCGAGAACACCCGGATCGAGACTCAAAGTCTGCTCCAAGCAAACCTCCTTCAGGACGCACTCGTTTCGATTTGGGTCCTCGTGACTCGAGCCAATCAGTATGTGGACCAGACCGCTCCATTCAAACTTGCCAAGGATCCGTCCAAGGCGGAGCGGCTGGGCGAAGTCCTGTACAACCTGGCGGAAGTGTGCCGAGTCCTGGCGGTGTTACTATGGCCGTTTATGCCGGAGACCTCAGAGAAAATCTACTCGCAGCTGGGGCTTTCGGAGAAGCCCGATAAGTTTGAATCCGCCGCGTGGGGGCGCCTGGCGGCAGGCCACAAAATCGCCACGCCCGCGCCTCTGTTCCCCAAGAAAGATACCGTTTGAGGAAGGGCAACGCGGGCCCCGGTTATTTGGGTGCCTGCAGAGCCTCGAGCGTACGCTGACAAATTTCTTCGGGTGTTCCTTCTGCTGAAATTGAGCGGAGCAAACCGCGGCGCTGATAGAAATCCGCCAGCGGCGCGGTGCTGGTTTCGTACGCCTGCATTCGCACACGAACCGATTCAGGCCGATCATCCTCACGCTGATAAAGACCGCCGCCACAATGGTCGCAAATGCCAGGAATCTTTGGAGGAAGAGCCTCCACGTGAAAGACCGCCTTGCAAGTGCTGCAGGTTCGCCGGCCGCTCAACCGGGCTACAATCCTGTCGATGCGCAAGTCGTAACTGACTACCGCATCCAACGGCATCCGGTGCTTGGTGAGCAAGCTCTCCAGAGCCTCTGCTTGCGCAACAGTCCGGGGAAACCCATCCAAAAGAAATCCCCCATCACACTTCAAACATTTGACTCGTTCGGACACCAGCGAGAGCACCGTTTCGTCAGGGACGAGATCCCCGCGGCGCATGAACTGCAGGGCTGCGGTCAGGGCTGGTGTTTGCAGACATTCTTGCATGCCCTTGGCGGCCCGAAAAATGTCGCCTGTGGAGAGATGGCATGCGCCAAGTTTTGACGCGAGCATTTCAGCCTGGGTTCCCTTTCCGACGCCGGGAGCGCCCAAAAGCACAAGCCGGCGCGGATGAGCCACCAGGTGGGGGGGAGAACTGCAATTGGCTGAGGCGCCCTGAAGCCAGGCTTTTCGGTCGGGTAGTGTTTGCATAATTCCTGTGCGCTTAAACGAGATTCGGGGCGCGCGGCTCGATTGTGCAAACAACAAGCAGACTCTTCGTCGCGCCCCGAAATCTCACGTATCAACTTGCGCCTTCTCAGGCGGGTCAACCACACAGGAATTGGCGATTACTGTGCCTTTTTTGACAAGTCGAGGCGGCCTGCGCCTCGACCGCAGGCTCGAGTTACCGGGTAGCAGGAGTGCTCGGCGTCGCAGGAGTCGTGCTGCTGCTGTCCTGCTGTAACTGCCTTGCCGCGGCTCCCTGATCCAGCTTGTCGCTGGTGGAGCTTCCCGTCCCGGTTTCAGGCGTTTCGCTGGTTCCGCCGACGGCGGAGGCTTTGCTCATCGCTGAGGAAATCGTGGATTGATCCACCCCCACAGCGCGGGCAACTGTCGCGGCGTGCTGCAGATGTTCACGCAGCTTCGGCAGCATGGTCTCGGCATACTGTTTGACGTCCGGTTCCTGCAGCCGGGTCGAAGCGCGTTCAAACTTTGAAATCGATTTCTGGTGATCCTTCAGCAGCTCAGTGGCCAACTTTTTGTCGAAATCCGGACCTGGATTTTCTTTTTCGAAGCGATTGACTTCGTGCTGGCGGAGCTTGGATTGTTCTTCAGCCACACCATATTTCTGGGCCAGCGGCTGCAGTTGTTGATTGGCCTGCGTATGGTCTTGCTGGATGTGCTGAAGGAAACTCTTCAATTCGGAGTTTTGAGCCTTGTTCATCCCCGTGTTCGCAAGATCAATTTCCTCCTGGTTATCGCGGAAGGCTTCTTTTATGAAACCTTTGGCAGTGCGATCATTGGACGTTGAGCGGGTCGTCGTTCCGTAGCCGGAAGTGCCCGTGGTAGTATCGGTTGAATCGGCCGCGCGAACGGCCAGGGTGGTCAAGCCGCTAATGGTCGTAATGACGCAAGCGGTTCGAAGTGTCTTAAGCATGGCGTTTCTCATATGTTTTATTTTTTACCTCCAGTTAACTAGCCGGCGTAACCTAAGATTCTGAACGCCATGAACAAGTGGGGTGAGATACTCCTGAGAAACGCCAAGGACCGCTCGGTGCAGAAAGACTAGGAGCCCTCCGGTAACGAAGAGGGCTGAGTCAAAAACAAACTTCGGCCGCGCAATAACGGCGCCAGGTGTCCGGCTCAGCGATGGCCGCCATGGCCACCACCGCCGTGGGCAACTGAACCACCCCAATGACCGCCGCCGTAGTGGCCGCCCCAATAGTGATGGCCGTAGTAGCCGCGCCCGCCGATTCCTACAACGATCGATGGGCCGTACCAACCGCCATACCAGTACGGGTCATAATAGTACGGCGAGTAGTACGAATAGTTGTACGGAATGACGTAAGTTGTGCTTGCAGGCGGCGTCAACGGGGCGGTCGCATACGTTGGACTATTTTCGGTGTAGGTCGGCGCCGGTTGCGCAACGCTGGCATCGGCGACAACAGGAGCATTGGTCACGGTTGGGGTATTGGGAACAGAAGTGGCCGGCACACCGGTTTGCTGAGACGCGGCGGGTTGCATTGCTACGGCGGCGGCTTTGCGCTGGTTCAGCATCGCCGTAATGACTTTCTCGGAGACCCCCTGGTCGTGCAGGTAAACAATTTCTTTGGGCGTAAGATTATAAATTGTGCCACTGCCCTGGATGTAATTGAGAATAATGTCGTCGCTGATTTGCGCACGACTCAGCTTAAGCACGTCTTCCACACCATAGGGAAGTTTAACCGCACCAACAGGCGCCGCGACCGCCTGCTCGGATACGGCGGGACTTAAAGCGGACGTGGAACTGGTAGGAGCCGAATCGGCGGCAAAAGCCACGCCGAACGGCAGCGCGCACACTGCACCGAGTAAATAAATGGCGGTTCTTTTCATAACACGGACAATTTTCAGGTCCTATAAAAGCATCACACAAAGCGCGGCAACGTCAAGCCGCTCCAGCCCCGGCCTCGGCCTCGGCCCCTGCCCTGTCACCAAACCGGCCTGCGCCAAAGCGCCTCTGCTTTGACGCAACAGCCCAAAAGGAATTCGATCCGTCCGAATTGACTTTCAGCCTTTGCTCGTATCACTAATCCTGCGGCAAACCTGATGAACGAACATTTGAAAGTGGCACAGATGGGGTTGGGGCCGATTGGGTTGGAATGCCTGAAGGCCCTGGCTGAAGCCCCCTGGGCGCAAGTTGTTGGCGCTGTCGACATTGACCCCGCCAAATGCGGCGCTGACCTTGCTGTTTTGATTGGCCAAAAAGCGCTCCGTGGGCTGCGTGTCTGCGCGTCACCGGAGGAACTCAAGCAAAGCCCTGAAATCATTTTCCACACGGCGGTTTCCCGATTCAAGGATGCCTATGAGCAACTGGAAGCGCTCGCCCGCCGCGGAATCAACGTTGTGTCATCCTGCGAAGAACTTGTTTTTCCCAGTCTGCGCCAACCCCGCCTGGCTCAACGGCTGGATGCGCTGTGTCGCAAGACCGGAGCTCGAGTGGTCGGCACAGGAGTCAATCCGGGGTTTGTGATGGACGTGCTGCCGGTGTGTTTGGGCGGAGTGGTGCGTGACATTCGGGCCATCCAGGTGGAGCGGATCGTTGACGCGTCGACGCGCCGCGAGCCGCTTCAGCGCAAGATCGGGAGCGGGCAGCCTCCGGCGCAATTCAGGCGCTTGCTTAGGAGCGGACGCGCAGGTCACGCCGGCCTTGCGGAATCCCTGGCCCTGATCGCGCACGCCTTGAACTGGAAAACAGTTCGAATTGTGGAAAGCGCCAACCCAGTAGTTGCCAAAAGAAACATTCGAACGAGGTATTTTTCGGTAATAAAAGGACAAACCTGTGGTCTTCATCAGCGGGTGGTAGCAACCACAGCGACCGGCTGTCGCATCCTACTGGATCTTAAAATGTATCTTGGAGCCGAAAACCCCCGCGATATCGTGCGCATCAAAGGTAACCCACCATTGGACCTGGTGATGCAGGGCGGAGTGGCCGGCGACCAGGCGACTGTTGCGGCGCTGGTGAACACCGCGCGGCGGCTAATGAAAGCCCCACCTGGCCTGGCGCTCCTGACGGACCTGCCCATGGCTTGAGTCCGTGAGCGCGTCCAGGTTTCAAAACAAGCTCTAGGCAACGCCGCGAGTTTCCGCTAATCAAGGCCCATGCAAACACGAAAGATCTCAAGGCGCGACGCCCTGGCCCAAACCAGCATCGTCGTTGGCGCCGCGTTCGCCCTCAAAAGTTTTGCGGCAAATGCCACCAACGCAAAATCTGACGCAGGGGCCCCTTTTAAGTTTTGCCTCAATACTGCGACGATTCGCGGGCAAAAGCTCGGCATCCTCAAGGAAGTTCAAATCGCCAGCCAGGCAGGCTTTGACGCGATCGAGCCGTGGGTCGATTCGATCCAGGAGTATGTCAAAAATGGAGGCACGCTCGAGGATTTGCGCAAACAGATTGCCGATTCCGGGCTCTCGGTCGAAGGGGCCATCGGATTTCCGGAGTGGATTGTTGACGATGATGCCCGTCGCGCCAAAGGCATGGAGCGCGCGAGACGCGAAATGGACCTCGTAAGCCGGATTGGTGGCAAACGATTCGCCTCACCTCCAGCGGGAGCAACTGACCTGCCAAAGCTGGACCTCGCCAAAGCCGCGGAACGATACCTGGCGTTGCTTCAGGCCGGCGAACAGGTCGGCCTTGTCCCTGAACTGGAGCTGTGGGGATTCTCCAAAAACTTGAACAAACTCGGTGAATGCGTCTGTATAGCAATGGAAACGGGTCATCCCAAGGCGTGCGTGCTTGCGGACGTTTTTCACCTCTACAAGGGAGGGTCCCAAATTGAAGGAATCCGGCTGCTCGGACCGGACACAATCCAGGTGTTGCATATGAACGATTTCCCGGCCGATCCGCCCCGGGACAAGATCGATGACAGCTACCGGGTGTTTCCGGGCGATGGCACTGGCCCTATTCAGGAGATTTTGCGGCTACTGCATAAGACTGGCGGACAGAAGGTTCTGTCACTTGAGCTGTTCAATCGCAAGTACTGGGACCAGGATCCTTTAACGGTTGCCCGCAATGGCCTGGCAAAGATGAAAGCCGCCGCTCAAGCTGCGTTGTCCTAAGCCCTAATCTCTCGTTGCAAATCAGTTGGGCGGGTGAATGGAGGATTCGCCCCTGCTTAAATGGCTGAAGAGCCCCACCTTGACACTCTTTATTGAAAGGTGAAGGGTGGAATAGGGTGAAGTCAAACAACCCAGATGAGCTTCAGCAGGCGTCATCAAGAAAGGGGACAAGCACATGAGAAAGCGGATTCAGGACGAGTTTACGGAGCTGCCAATTTCGCGCCAGAGGAAGTACCAGTTGCGGATGCAACGGGACAAACGTTGCACAGAATGCGGCCAACCGGCCATTCAAGGCTCCCGGTGTCTTAAGCACCTGGTCAAGGCGCGTGAACGGCAGAGAACCAAGCGCGGACTCAAGCGGCGGTATTACAACACGCTGAGTTACCGCCTTGAAAATGTCGCTTGAGCTTAAGCCGGGATCAGGAGACTTGCCGGCCTATTTTTTGGGCGGACGCACGCTAAAGCGCACCATGGGTCCCTTGCCTTTGGGTTTAACAGGGGTGTGACTTTTGCGGCGGCGACGGTGAAGTTTCGCTGACGGGGAGAAGTAAGAAACGCCGGCCCAAATGCCGAAGACAGCCAGACCGATCAGCCAAAACAAAATCCAGTCACCGTGCGCCATAGAGCCTTCATTTTGGCGCTCAAAGAAGGAGAGTAAAGCAGCAAGTGCGGCTCGAATGAATGTCAGTGTCTTGAACCACGCCGCCTGCTGAAGCGGCGCGCCGGGAAAACTTGTTTTTTATTAACTCGGCCATAGACTGTGGAGGTATGAAGAACGATGTGGTTCCCGTCCAGATCCGGGGAATTCTGCCGGCGAACAGCGGGTGTGCCCTGTTCGTTGGCAATGACGAAAAGGTCTTCGTCATTAACGTCGAACCAAACATGGGCGCCATCATCGGGATGTTCCTGCGGGATACGCCAAAAGAGAGGCCGCTTACCCACGATTTAATGCAGAGTGTTTTCAAAGGTTTCGGAATAACCGTTGAAAGAGTGATTATCACTGAGTTGCGCAATTCGACCTATTTCGCGCGCCTGATTCTGCAGCAACAAAACGAATTGGCTCGTAAGATCGTCGAGATCGACGCCCGGCCCAGCGATTGCCTGGCCCTGGCCACCGCGCAGAAGCGGCCCATTTACGTTGCCTCCGCCCTTTTCGAGCAAGTCGAGGATATGAGCGAAGTCCTGGACCGCATCAACGAGACCGGGACCGGCGAAGCTGAATAGTTGCATGCCTGCAACCGCAGCCAGGCAGTCCGCGCCCGTGATGTTGGTCTGCGGCGACGACGACTTCGCCGTCAAACAGCGCGCCCGCCAGCTTTTTGAGCAATGGTCCAAGGAACTGGGAGGGACCGACCACGAAATCCTGGATGCAAGCGTCGCAAACAGTTCAGACGCTCTTAAGGTTTTGGCGCGTCTGCGGGAAGCCCTCCAAACTCTTCCTTTTTTCGGCAGTGCCAAAGTGGTTTGGCTTCGCAACTGCACTTTCCTCGGCGATGAGCGCACCGCCTCCACCCAGGCCGTAACGGAAGCGTTAGTGAGTTTATCCGACGACCTGAAGGAGATGAAGTGGGACAATGTCCGGTTGCTAATAAGCGCCGGCAAGGTGGACAAACGGAAAGTCTTTTACAAAACCCTGGATAAGCTGGGCACGGTAGAGACTTTTGCCGGGTGGTCGATCGAGGACCGCGATTGGGCCGCTCAGGCCGAAGCGTGGGCGATTAAGACAATTCGGGGGCTCAAAAAGGAATTCAGCGAGGAAGCGGTGCCGGAGCTCATCAACCGCGTCGGTCCGAATGCACGCCAGCTCGACAGTGAAATCGAGAAACTGGCCTTGTATACGGGGGACCGGCCCAGGATAGAATTGGATGATGTGGAGGCAGTTTGCATTCGAAACAAGACCGCACAGGCCTTCGCGTTAGGCGATGCTTTGGGCGACCGTGATTTGCCCAGGCTCCTCGCCCGGTTGGACGAGGAGCTCTGGGAGCTGAAGCTGGACCGCCAAAAATCGGAGATTGGCCTGCTTTACGGCCTGATTTCGAAAATTCGAGCGATGCTGTTGCTGAAGGAAATGCTTCGCGAGGGGTGGATCAAACCGGAAGTGGATTATTCCCGGTTCAAAGCAGAATTGGACAGAGTGCCGCAGGACCAAATGCCGCAGGATCGCCGGTTTAACCCTTTAGCCATCAACCCTTATGTGCTATATAAAGCTTTGCCCCAGGTGAAACGTTACAGCGAAGCGGAATTGGTCCGCGCGATGGACTTGTTGCTGCAGTGCAATCAGCAGCTTGTCTCCAGCAACTTGGATGAATCGCTGGTATTGCAGCAAACCCTGGTACAAATTGTGACCAACGCGGGACCCGGTCGGAACACCCTCGCCGGTAGGGTTCCCCACTAATGAAGTTGTAAGTTATTCAGGAAGTATGGGCTCCTCTGCAGCAAAGATGTGGGTGCTGGCCGGCGAGAACTCCGCCTGTGTCAGGATCGTCGGCCGGGCAAATTTCTCATCGAGCATCGATTTTAAAACCCTCATTCAGGAACTGAACAAGAAGGGCTGTTCTTATTTTATCCTCGATTTGTCCGAGTGCACTCTCATGGACAGCACGTTTTTGGGTGTGCTTGCCGGGTTCGGCCTTCAAAGCGCGTCCCCGCGAGTCGAGGGGCCCAAGGCCACGCTTGAATTGCTGAATCCGAATGAGCGCATTAGCGAACTGCTCGAGAGCCTGGGCGTGCTGAGCCTGTTTAAGGTGACCCAGGGAAACCCGCAGCCACAACAGCCAGGCGAGGCGGTCCCTATCACGACCGCATGCCCCACTAAAGAAGACGTCAGGCGCGCCTGCCTCGAAGCTCATGAAACGTTGATGCAAATCAACCCCCAGAATGCTTCCAAGTTCAAGGAAGTTGCGGCGTTCCTGGCCGAAGACTTAAAGAAGACTCGGCCCAATCCCTGACACGGCTTTCCAGCAGCGACGATTTTCGCCCTCAGCCATACGGCCTGAGATTCCATTCTTCGACCAGGTCGGAGGGAATCTCGTGCAGGAACCGGGAAGGATGCTGAAACGCGTCGGCGCCGACCGTATATCCCACGCGCAGTAACGGGTAACTCAGATAAAGCTCGTTCCGCGCTCTTGTAATCGCCACGTAAAACAGCCGCCGTTCCTCCTCTTCGCCTTCTTTGGATTCGGCCGATCGCGACGACGGGAACATGCCTTCACAAAGCATGATCACGAAGACCACGTCGAATTCGAGCCCTTTGGCCTGGTGAATCGTCGAAAGCCGCAGCTTTTCATCATCACTGTTTCGAGGCTGGTCATCCTCCGCCTCCACATTGCTTAAAAGGGATAACTGGGTCAGGAAGTCTTCGACATTCCCGAATTGGCGGGCGAAGACGGCAAGTTGCTCGAGGTCGTCCAACCGGGATCGGAAGTTCGCGTAGCTTTCTTCGAGGTAATCCTCGTACCCCGCTTCGAGGATGATCTGAATCATCTCCGAAGGTTTACCACGGATGTCAGGCGCCTCGAGTTGCGCGATGGTGGCAACGAGTTGAGCCCAGGCGACCGCCGCCTTTTTCGGGACGTGCGCAGCGCACTGCTGCAACCGCCGCGCTACTGGCGCTTCCGAACCTTCGGAGCCGGTGCTGGCCTTGGGCGCAACTGCCGGGTCGGCCCCGGGTTCCTGCCCTGCCGAAAGGTAATGTTTCCAAAGCTTGTCGGCCCCCTTTCCCCCAATCCCCGGCAAAAGCTGCGCAATCCGTTTGAATGAAAGCTCGTCTCTGGGGTTTGTGACGAATTTGACGTAGGCGCTGACATCCTTGATGTGCGCTTGCTCGAAAAACCGGATCCCGCTCGTGATGCTGAAAGGAATATTGTGCCGTGTCAGCTCCAACTGGAGTTCGAGGGCGTGAAAATGGGACCGATAGAGCACCGCCATTTTATTCAGAGAAACACCCTCTTCGCGCAGTTCCAGCACGCGCTGAGCCACAAACCGGCCCTGTTCGCCGGCGTCGCCACAGACGACCACGGCCGGACGGCTGCCGGATTTGCGCGCCGGGGCGAGGCGTTTGGCAAATTGGTCGACATTGCCTTGGATGGCCGCGTTTGCGACTTCCAGTATCTCGGGTGTGCTGCGGTAGTTGGTCTCGATTTTATAAATCGCGGCTCCGGGGTATCTCTCGGGAAACTTGAGGATGTTTTGGAAATTGGCGCCGCGCCACGCGTACACGCTTTGAGCGTCGTCTCCAACCACCATCACGTTGCGGTGGCGCGCCGCCAGGATGTCGATCAGGTCGCTCTGCAGCTTGTTCGTGTCCTGGTATTCATCCACCAGGATGAATTGGAAGCGGCGCTGGTATTGTTCGCGAGCATCCTCGTTCTGCTGCAGTAATTTCAGCCACTGAACGAGTAAATCGTCGAAATCCATGACGTTGCTGGCCCGCTTTCGGTTCTCATAGCGCTCCTTCAACTCGGAGACTTTCGGGGCGAGCAAGGCGAAATGGCCGTAATTCTGCCGCATTACCTCGCTCACGCTGGCATGGGTGTTTACTGCCAGCGAAAATATTTCGTTCAATACCTCCGCCTTGGGGAAGCGAGTGGTTTTGACGTCAATGTCCGATTCCGCGATGCAGGTGCTGATAAGGTGTTTGCCATCCTCCCGGTCCAGAATGCTGAAATCGCGTTGATAACCCAAAAAAGGAGCGTGTTGCCGAAGGATGCGATTTCCAATTGAGTGAAAGGTGCCGCCCCAGAGGGAAGTGAGTTCCTGCCCCAGCAGGTCGGCCACACGTCGCATCATTTCCCGCGCTGCTTTGTTGGTGAATGTCAGCAGGAGGATGCGCTCAGGCGGGATTCCTTGTTCGAGCAGATAAGCCACCCGATAAGTCAACGTGCGTGTCTTGCCCGACCCGGCGCCGGCAATAACCAGGGAAGGTCCGGGCGGCGCGGTTACAGCTGCAAACTGCTGCTCGTTCAGTTCTTTGGCATAGTCAATCTGCAGGTGGAGTTCTGTTTTGAACGAACGCAGGATGTACTCACGCGAATGCCTCCCCTGCTCTGCCGGCGATGAACTCATGTTATCAATCGGAGCCTGCGAGGTCCGGAGCCGCCGTTCCGGTCAACATCTCCTCAACAAATTTCATAATTGCGTCAAGCGGTCCACAATCCGGACCGCTCGGACAAGATGATTGAGAACGAGTCCGAACCCAAGCAATTCCGAATCGAGCCTCAAACCCGCTCAAATCCGGCCAAAATCAATGCCGGAAAACCGACCCGACCGAAACACGAGGGTCGAGCGCGCTTGTGGCGAAGCTGGTTTTGGAGAATAAATGTGTGGCGCTATGCACCATTTTGGACGCGAAGACGACGGGTTTGTTGCTCGGGCACGATCCACACGCGAGATTCTGCTCCGGGTCGCCCGCTATCTTGCGCCGTATAAAGGAATGGCAGCCGCGACGACCGGCTGTGCAGTGCTGTCACTGGTTTTTTCTCTCGCCTACCCGAAGCTTACACAATTTGTCATCGATGACGTGATTACACGGAAGCGGCCGGAACTCTTAATGCCGGTGATGCTGGGGCTCATCGGGGCTTTTCTTTTGCGGGATCTGTTCAACGGGCTGAGGATTTGGGTCAACAACACCTTCGAACAGAACGTCATTTACGATATCCGGCGCGAGGTGTACTCGCGGCTCCAAAGGCTCCCCGTCGGCTATTTCGACCAGCGCGCTTCGGGTGACCTCATGACGCGCGTTTTGGAAGACGTCAACGCAATGGAACGCGTGCTCATCGACGGGACCGAGCAAGGGAGTGTGGCGTTGCTGGGAGTCGTTTCGGTCACCGTGATTATGTTTGTCACGAACCGATTGCTTGCGGAGGTGGCGCTGGTTCCGCTGCCCATTCTATTCGGTGGCGGCCTCTGGTACACCCTGACGGCGCATCGGCGGTACCGGCGCCAGCGCATTGCGTCGAGCGCCATGAATGCGCTGCTGATGGACAACCTGCAAGGGGTGCGCCAAATCAAAGCATTTAATCGTGAAGATCATGAGGATGCGCGATTTGCTTTGCGAGCGGATGAATTGCGAAAAGGAACCTTGGGTGTCATGCGCGTGTGGGCGAACTATTCTCCCGCCATGAGCTTTGCGGGCGCGCTCGGCCTGGCGCTCGTGCTTTGGGTAGGCGGACGCCAGGTTATGGCCGAGCGCATGACGGTAGGACAGCTGGTGGGGTTCATGTTTTACCTCGCATTATTTTACGAGCCAATTGGACGTTTACATGGCCTCAATCAGATGTTGCAAGCGGCGCGCGCTTCTGGCGAAAGGGTTTTCGATATTCTCGACGCTCCTATCGAGCGCTGCGGGAACGCTGCCCACGGCGCGCTCATCCTGCCGGTTAAGGGCGAGGTCGTGTATGAAAACGTGACTTTCGCCTACAATCCTGAGCGGGTCGTGCTGAAGAATATCAACTTGCGCGCGGAGCCTGGCCAGATGATAGCCCTGGCGGGGCCAACCGGCGCGGGTAAATCGACATTGGTGAATCTCCTGCCCGCGTTTTATGAAGCCACCTCTGGCAAAATCACCATTGACGGACAGGACATCCGCGGCATTTCGCTGGAATCGTTGCGACAACAAATCAGTGTCGTCAGCCAGGAAGCCTTCCTGTTCAACGGAACAATCCGGGAAAACATCCAGTACGGCCGCCTCGACGCCACCCAGGAGGAGCTGGATGCAGCCGCACACGCGGCAAACTGCCATGAATTCATCGCTCGTTTGCCCAACGGTTATGAATCCCGAGTCGGCGAACGTGGCGTAAAACTGAGTGTCGGAGAGAAACAGCGCGTCAGCATCGCCAGGGCTCTTCTGAAGGATGCCCCTATTTTGATTCTGGACGAGGCCACTGCCAGTGTGGACACCGCCACCGAAAAACTGATCCAGCAAGCTTTGGAAAGACTCATGGCCAACCGGACGAGCTTTGTCATTGCGCACCGGCTGAGCACGATTCGCAAAGCCGACCAGATACTCGTCATGCAGCACGGACAAATCATCGAGCGCGGCACTCATGACGAACTCGTCGCTTTTCAGGGCCTTTACAGCAAGCTGGCGAAGATTCAGGGGACGACGTTTATCGAGGAAACATTCGAGCGGCTCGAGCAGGCCCTGCCGGAGGAGGATCCGGCCCCTCGCTAGCGGTGCGCATCTCGGGTGGAACGGCAAAACCGGTGTCCCGAGCTTCGACCCGCAAACGTTCATGAGAATTGTGCAAGTTCGAGGCGTGACCTTTGAGTGCTGCAGTGTTGGCAAACAGGGTTGCGGGGGATAAATTGGCGATCGATGAATGATTTGGGGAAATTCCTGGTGATCTCAGGATTGTTGCTGACAGCGGCCGGAGCTCTGGTCTGGTCCGGTTTCGGCAGAGCCTGGCTCGGGCGTTTGCCGGGCGACATTCATTATTCCCGCGGAAATTTCAATTTCTATTTCCCGATCGTCACCTGCTTCTTGGTCAGCGTGTTGTTGACGGTTTTGATGTGGCTTTTCAGGAAATAGGGCGGTGTTTGGGGCCGCATCCAGGCAGCCATCAGCCGTCCCTTCGGGACTCATCCCGCCGACCGATAAACCCCAAGGTTAAAAACCTTGGGCTATTCTCAACCGTCCCTTTCGGGACGGAACGGAAAGCAACGCCCGCGGCGGAGGAGAGTTTTTGCAACAAGCGCCAGGTTTGGCTTTGTAAGGTCAGTTTCCGCGACCAGGCATCTGTCCCGAAGGGACAAATGCAAATAGCCCAATGCTTCAGCATTGGGTGTGCCGCCACGATGAATGAGTCCCGGAGGGACGGCTGGATTCGCGGGTCGTAGTGCGACGTCAGCGCCCGGTTGCCAACCAGGCGCAACATCATGTGAAATCCCCTCACGACGAGCGTTTCGTGTGGACTAACCCCTCAGCCGTCGGAGCAGTCCGCACCCGGAACGGGTGCACGCAGATTTGAACGCGGTATGGCGCAGCAGACACGCCCGGTAATGGCCCATACACAACGGCCGACACTGGCCCTACTGGAGCGCTTTGCTTTGCGCTTGATAACGGTCCGCGGCATTTTAGATTCACACGGATGGAACAATCGCAGCTGCAGCAATATTTGCCGGTCTTAATGCTGGGAATCCTGGCGGTTTTGTTTTCCTTCGGAATGCTTGTGGCTTCGGTAATCCTGGGCAAAAAGGGCAAGCGTCCACCGATTAAGGACACGCCTTACGAGTGCGGCATGCTTCCCGTGGGTCCAGGCAGCACGCGGTTGTCAGTAAAGTTCTACCTGGTGGCCATGCTGTTCATCCTGTTCGATATCGAGGTGGTATTTCTTTATCCCTGGGCCGCCGTTTACAAACAAATGCTGCGCGAAAACGGAGCGATGATTCTTGGCTCGATGGTTTCGTTCATGGGGATCCTCTTCATCGGTTATCTCTACGCCCTCAAAAAAGGGGCATTCGATTGGAAACGCTGAAGCCTTGCGGCTCGGCAAACGGAGTGTTGGCTCATGATCAAATTCGGCACTAGTGGCTGGCGCGGGCTCATTGCGCGCGATTTTACCTTCGACAATGTCCGATTGGCGACCCAGGCAATCGCTGATTACCTCAAAGAGGTGCAGAATCCCCCTTCGCGTACGGTCATCCTGGCGTATGACACCCGGTTCCTGGGCCGTGAGTTTTCGCTGGCGGCCGCGGAAGTTCTGGCCGCCAATGGCCTGACTCCCTTGCTGTGCAGCCGCGACACCCCCACACCCGTCGTAGCACACACGATCCGCGCCAAAAAAGCAGCCGGCGGCATCAACATGACCGCCAGCCATAATCCGGCGGAATACCAGGGCCTCAAATTTTCGACCAGCAATGGCGCGCCGGCTCACCCGGAAATTACCAAGCAAATAGAAGCCAACGTGGCGCGGCTCACGCATTCCAAGTGGAGTTTCAAGGCTGCGGTGATCGGGACTTACCAGTGCAAAACGTTCGATCCCCGGCCCGACTATTTCAAGCAACTTGCAAAACTGGTGGATTTCGGGGCGATCAGGAAAGCCCGGCTCAAAATTGCCGTAGAACTCATGTACGGCACAGGCAGAGGGTACCTGGATGAATTACTCGAGAAAAATGGCGCCCGTGTCACAGTCTTTCACAATGAACTGAACCCGTTGTTTGGCGGCCGTCACCCGGAGCCCAACGCCGAAGGAATGTCGGAGGTTAGCCGCTTTGTGCGCAGCGGCAAAGCGCAGCTGGGCCTCGGGCTCGATGGGGATGCCGACAGATTCGGCATCGTTGATAAGGACGGCACCTGGCTCACTCCCAACCAGGTGCTTGCCCTCGCATTGTATCATCTGAAAAAAAATCGGCATTGGACCGGCGCCGTCGTCCGAACCGTTCCGACCAGCCACCAGGTCGACGCCGTAGCCGGACTGCTCGGCGTCAAAGTCCATGAAACCCCGGTCGGCTTCAAATACATCGGAGCTCTGATGGAGAGCGAACCGATTATCGTCGGCGGAGAAGAATCCGGCGGCTTGAGCGTCAAAGGCCACGTTCCCGAAAAAGACGGGATCCTGGCGTGCCTGCTCATGGCTGAACTTGTTGCGACCGAGCGCAAGTCGTTGCTGGGGATCCTGCGCGAATTGGAAAAACAAACCGGCGAATTTCACAGTGAACGCATCAACGTGCCGATTCGGCCGGAGACCAAAGAAGCACTTTTGTCCAAGCTGGGCTCCGGTCTGCAAAACATTGGCCCGTACAAGGTCGAAAACTTCATCACCACTGACGGCTTTAAGTACCTGTTGCCGAAAAACGAGTGGGTGGCATTCCGCGCGAGCGGAACCGAACCACTCGTCCGTTGCTATATCGAAGCAAAAACCCGGGGCAGTCTTTCAAAATTACGAAAGGCGAGCCAGGAGTTGCTTGCTTCTGACTAAAGGCCGCGGGGACGGCGCGTCCCCGCCCAATGTGCATCGGTTCGTTCAGCGGGCTGCTGAAGACGGAGCAGGTAGCGGCTTGCCGTGGTTGGCGGCCGCAACTCGCGGCCAATCCATTTTAACCACTTCCCGGTCATAGGTCATTAGCCCGTTAACCTCAATTTCCACGTCGGTGGTCTGCGTATAAACGGCCGCAGAAAGCCCTTTTTCGTCAATCAGCGGCAGCAGCTTGGACACCAGGTCCTCGTATGCCGACGTTAAAGCTCCCGAACTTGTGTAGCTCCGGTACCCCCAATTCTTCTCGGCCTGCCATGTATGGCCGCGCACCGGGAGCCCTAGTCCACCGAATTCGCCGAGGACGATGGCGCGTCTTTGCTCGGGTTCAGGGGAGCCCGGTCCGGGATACTTGTGCATGTCGTTGACATCGCCAACACCTCTGTCAGCCCAACCGCTGGTATCGTCCACAAGCCTCGAAGGGTCCCATTGCCGGATCAAATCCACAATCCGCGCGGTGTCCCACTGGCCCCAGCCTTCGTTGTAAGGAACCCACATGACGATGCACGGATGCTCGCCTCTTCCGTCGATTAAAGCGCGAAGTTCCTTTTCAAACTCCGCTCCCGATTCGGCTGTCCGCTTAATATCCGGATCTTTGGGGCCGATATATTTGTCCCCGCTCGGCATGTCCTGCCAGACCAGCAACCCCAGTTTGTCGCACCAGTAGTACCAACGGTCCGGCTCGACCTTGACGTGTTTGCGCGCCATGTTGAAGCCCAGTTTCTTTGTCATTTCAATGTCGTATCGGAGTGCCTCATCCGTCGGCGCCGTGTACAGCCCGTCCGGCCAGAAACCCTGGTCCAGTGGGCCAAACTGGAAATAGGGCTGGTTATTCAACATCATCCGCGTGAAGCCCTTTGAATCTTTGCCGAGGGAAATCTTCCGCATCCCGAAGTAACTCTCCACATGGTCCAGCCTCCGGCCGCCGAGTTTCAGAGTCACTTCCAGGTTGTAGAGAAACGGACTCTCGGGAGACCAGAGCTTTGTGTTTTTGATGGGGATGACGAGCTTCTTACCGACAGGCGCCGTCGCGCTAAATCGGCCGCCCGCGCCATCGCGAACCATGGCTTCGACGGTGAACCCGCCGACCGGGGCCGTGGTTTTAGGGTCCAGCACAACTTCGCTTCGATCAATATCCGGAGTGATGTTGAGTTTGGCGATATGGGCGGCGGACACGGGCTCAAGCCAAACTGTTTGCCAAATCCCGCTGGTCGAGGTGTACCAGATCCCATTGGGGTTGCGGACTTGCTTGCCACGGGGTTGAGTCCCGGCGTCGCTCGGGTCCCAGACCGAAACTACCAACTCGTTTTCCCCGCCCAGGAGCAGCGAATCGGTAATATCAAAACTGAAACCATCGTACCCGCCGCGGTGCTTGCCCAGGTTCCGGCCGTTAACGAAGACCGTGGTTTCAAAATCAACCGCCCCGAAATGGAGCAGCACCCGGCGCCCAATCCAACTGCGTGGAATATCAAACGTGTGCCGGTACCACAGCCGGTCATGTTCGTTGGTCCGTTTCATCACGCCCGAGAGCGCCGACTCCACAGGAAACGGGACCAGGATTTCGGACGGGAATACCGTGGGTTGCGCGTCATTGGTCGTGGTCTCGAATCCCCAGACGCCATTGAGGTTGATCCATTCTTTGCGAACCATTTGCGGGCGTGGATACTCCGGGTGGGCGTTTTGCGCGGAGACTTCACTGGCCCATCGCGTCTTCAAGGGCCCAACAGCAGGCTCCCATGCCACGGCCAATGAACCAGAGAAGAACAGCGCGACCAGGATCGTTTGAATGGTTTTCTTCATAAATATTGTCAGCGGCTCATCCTTCGTTCGGTATTCGAATCAAGCTGCGATTTCGGTTTCGCATTTACAACAGACGACTCGGCCAAAGAGAAGCCGAAACCGTATTCCGCTCCAGCGTCAGCCCATCTGATAGCGTCGCCTCCTGTGCCAATGACGGGGAAAGCTGTGATCCGCAAACGCGCCGCTCCCATTGGGATCAGAGTGACTGTTTCCTCCGACTCATCGGATTTTACGGGGCTGGACTGAAGTTTGCCAACCATGCCTCGCGAATCCAGTTTCCATCCAGGTATCTTTTTAGCTTTGGCCCGCAACTCGATCGGCGTTGTTTGTGCCGTGAACGGCTGATTCGCCAGCGGGCCCGGATGTTCAATTACTTTGAACGATTTGGCCGGGTCGGCGCCATCCAACACCAACCCGTAATTCCATGCGCTGGCCGGGAACACTTGGTACTCGGGCCAGTCTTTATTCGACCCGGATGGTTGCCACTGTTCCCTGATGAGGAGCGAGAAAGTAAGGGGGCCATAATCAACCGAGGCTGAGTTTTCGTTCCTGGCCCACCTGCGAATGGAAATTCGCCGCGGAAGTTCCAACTGAACGCGATCGCCGCTTTTCCATTCTCGGTTTATAACCAGGTAAGTCAGCGGCTTTGCTTCGGCGCTGAGGCGATGTCCATTGATTTTTACCCGAGGGCTCGAACACCACCGCGGCACGCGCAGATACAGAGGGAAACGGACCGGATGATCGCTTGAAACGGTCAGCTTGATGCTATCCGAGAATGGATAATCCGTGTCCTCGGAAATTTGAACCGTGGAATCGCCGGCCACTTTGGCGCTCACCTGGCTTGCTGAATATAGCGACGCGCACAAGCCGCCGTCCGCGGTTGCCAGCCAAAGCTCTTCCGCATAATAAGGCCAGCCGTGAGAAACGTTATGCTGGCAGCAGCGATACACTTCAAAAGGGCTGTAGCCGAACATATTTCCACCGTTCTCGATCTCCGGCGATTTATTCGAAGTATCAAGCTGCACCTGGTTGGCGCAGGTGAGATAGTGCAAGGCCTTGAGATCGGGAGTCGATGCCGCCAGCAAAGAGTTGAAAGCCAACTCCTCGCAACGGTCTGCCCACAGCGGGTTTGCTGAAATCCTGGTCAGCATTTCGAAACTGTGCATGAACTCCACAATGCCGCACGTCTCAAAGCCCTGGCGCGGACCAGTGTAGCCCGGCCGGCAATTCTCGTCGCCGGCAAAGCCGCCTCCCGGGAATTGCCCGTAAACATCCATTACGGATTCGTAGTTGCGCTCGGCCGCCTGCAAGTCTTCTGGCCTGGCTGATTGTTCGTAAAAAACGCCCGGCTCACGGAAGCCCTGCGCGATGTTGACATTGTGCCAGCTGATGATCCCGTTGTCCCAGCGCCCCATGTGCTCGTGAATTTTCCGGGCCAGGTCCAGCAACCACGAATCTCCGGTCCGGTTATACAACCAATATATTGTTTCGATATTGTCTCCGAACCGCACCTTTGGCCAATACCCGGCGCCGAAATCCTCCGGCGGCAGAGTGTTGAGCCACTTGAAATACGAGGTCAAAAAGGGAAGCACGCGCGGGTCATCGGTTGCTTCGTAAAAGGATTGAAGCACGTTGCACATGATCATGTGCGGCCAGAGGTCCGGCTTGCCTTCAAGGCTGGTTTTGAGCGTGCGCGGGCCAAACCACCCGCTCGGGTCCTGGCTCGAGAGGACGGACTCAATCCACTTGCGCGCGTGGGCGATGATCGTTGGGGCCTTCAAAACGTAACCCAGGTCGCCGTATCCTTTCAGCCAATAGGGCAATTCTTCCCAGCCACTGTGCCCTTTGCCCTCGGGATCCGACCATGCGCTGCCATCGAACCTGCACCACTTTGAAATCTCTTCAAGATGCCCTGTCATTCCCTGGGCTTCCAGGTCCAGTTGATGCCGAAGCCAACCTTTTGGCGTAATGCTCCCGATAGGCAGTTTGATGAGCGGGCTCGGCAAGAGCGGCTGGCGGTTGCTCGTATAGAGACCCTGCCCCGCTCGGGACGGCGGCCGGGAAACTACCTCCAGTTCGTCCGCCCCATAAACCGTGGAGGCGGTGGTAAGACCGGCAAAAGCCAACCATGACAAAAGCGTCCCGATGCCGCGCAGGATTGCGAAGCAGGGTTGCCTGAAGTGAAGTCGTGTGCGCATCGGTTCCATGGCCCGGCAGGCCTGACGGAGGCACATTTAAGGCCCGCGCCGAATCAAGTCAAGAGAGGCAAGCGGTTCGAGCGGCCGGATCACGCCGAACGCAAAAAGGCAACGAGGCGGGTTTGACGTTGCTTTTGCGAGCCACGTCCACCTCGTTCCCAGGCGGCCAATATTGGGAACAACTCACTGATTATCCGCAATATAATCCTGCACTGCCTGCTCCAACACGCTCAACGGGACCGTGCCGGTTCCAAGAACCGTATTGTGGAATTGCTTTAAGGAGAATTTTTTCCCGAGAGCCTTTTGAGCTTTCGATCGAAGTTCCAGGATTTTCAGCATGCCGATTTTATAAGAACAGGCCTGGCCCGGCCAAACCACGTACCGTTCAACCTCCGACGCGTCGATGCCATAATCGATGGCCCGCTGCCGCGTCCAATGAAATGCGTGGATCCCCGTATCAACCACGAGCCGCCGCGCCCGAAACAATTCCGCGGATAACTGCCCCAGCCGTCCTTTTGGATCGTTTTCATACCAGCCGCTTTCAGCCGCGAGTTGCTCCGCGTACAGAGCCCATCCCTCGCCGAAGGCCGACAGAAAGCCGAAAGCCCTGTCCCGCCGGAACTGCGGCAGGTCCGTCATTTCATTCTGAAGCGCAATTTGGAAATGATGGCCGGGCACAGCCTCGTGATAAACCAGCGTACGCATCGAGAGGATCGGGAAAATCGGGCCCGGCAACGGCGCCCAAAATATGCCGGGCCTTGATCCGTCTTTTGCCGGGATGGTGTAGTGCGCGGCGGCATTCTTTTCGGTAAACGGCGGTTCCCTTCGAACCTCAACAGGAGCCTTGGGTCGCAGATCAAAAATCAAGCCGGCCCGCTTCTCCGCATCCTGAAGTATTTCCCCGTATCGGTCCAGCAACGCGGGTCGGGGATCCGGATCCGCCGGGGGTTGGGAGTCGGCTTGAAGTTTGTCGAGCCGTTCTTTGATGGTGCCCTCCCGATAACCTAATTGGCCGAGCAAGCCGTTCATCTCCAGCTCAATTCGCGTCACTTCTTTCAGCCCCAACTCATGAATTTGGGCAGCCGTCATTTCTGTTGTCGTGCTCCGCTTCAGGGCGTCGGCATATGCCTCTTCTCCCTGCGCAAAGCGCCATAACCCGGCATCGGGCTTGGCCAGGGCCAATTGGTCCTGCAACAGCTCCCTCGCTCGCTTAAATGCCGGAATCACCGAGTCACCAACAATGCGCGTGGCTTCTGCAATGAACTTTTCCCGATCGTCAGGATTCAATTCCTTGATCGTGGCCGACCTCTCCGAGAGGGAACGCACCAGGACATTATCCCCAGGGCTTCCGCTCAAAAACCGGTCGAACTGCGCAATTGTTGATTTCAAAATGAAGTCCGGCGCAACAAATCCGCGCGAACCTCGGTCGCGGGCAATCTCGATCCCGTCGTCCATGACCCCGCTGACCTGGCGCAACCGAACGAGGTAGTTTTGGATATCGCGCCTGGTCCTAATCGGATGGGTCTGGCTCAAAAAATTAACCAACTCGACCTGCAATCCGCTGAATTGCTGGAAGACCAACCGCAAGTCGTCGTAAGCATATCCGCGAACGATGTCATTGAGCTGCCACCTCAGCATCGATGCCGAAACCTTTTGCCCCCTCGAAAGAGAAGCCGGATCAAACCGGCCCAGTTCGTCCAACCCGCGGCGGGCAAGCGCAACCCGAATCTTTCGATACTCCCGCGTCACTGGGGTTAACTGCCGATCCGCCTCATCCTGGTCGGCATCTTCAAAATACTGCGTCGTTGTGGCGAGCATTGGATCGCCGCGAACCCACTCAACTGCAAAGGAATCTGCCCAGGCATCGAAGGTCAACTCGGCGCCTCGGATCGGCACGACCGCCATGCTTAGCTGAAGACAAACCCAGCAGATGGTCAATTGGCGCAGCTTCGGGTTCATACGAGGCTACACTGGCATTTTGTCGGGCGGCGAGGCAAACCAAACTTTGAAGTACTTCTATGACAGCGCGCAAAGGTGATCTATATTTGACGCGGAACCCGGCGCGCGGGGCATTTATCCTTTGCAGGCCCCGCATCGCCCCACCCGTCAGGGAACACAAGAGGACTTGTTATGGCTGAAGCAACTGTTAACTCACCGGCGCCCCGCAAACGCAGGAGCTTTCTGCGGATCATCGCGTTGATCGTGGGCATTCTGATCCTGCTGGTTGTGGTCACTTACTTTGTGGGTACGAGCTCCGCTTTTCTCAAAGCTGTCATTTTGCCCAAAGCGGGCAAAAGCCTGAACGCGCAAATCACCGTCAGTGACGCTTCGATCAGCCCGTTCAGCCAGGTTGTCTTGAAAAACCTCAAAATCCAAACGACAGGCTCTGAACCCCTGGTTAGCGCTCCCGAGGTCCGCTTGCGTTACAGCCTCATGGACATCATTCGCAAGCACATCAACATCGACGAAGTGACCTTGGTTTCCCCGACCGTCGTGCTGATTGAGAACCCGGACGGTTCGAGCAATCTTGATCCAATACTGAACAGCCAGAAGAAGAGCGAAGAACCCGCGAAACCCAGCGCACCTTCGCAACCGCTCCAAATCAACATAAAGAAAGTAGCGCTGACCGACGCCACGGTTCGCCAGGTGAAATTGTATAAAGGGCCGAACCGCGACACCACAGAGCTCTCGCACGTGAATTTTGACCTCGAAAATCTGCAGAACGGACAGACAGCCAAACTGACGTTGGGAGCCGACATCAAAATGGAAAACAATCCGCCGGCCCCGGCGGCCAGCGGTGTGCTGCAGGCTAAATTGACCGGCAATTTCACGCTCGCCCTGACCACGGATCTAAAGCCCGGCTCGGTTCAAGGCAACTCGCGCCTGGAAGTCTCACGCGCCGAAGGCAGTTTGGCCCAGGCCGCCTCGCTGGCAGCCAGCCTCAATTGCGACATCACTCCGACCGATATCAAACAGGTGGCTCTTCGATTTGAAAAATCCGGCGCTTCTCTCGGGCAGGTGCTGGTGACCGGGCCTTTCAGCCTCGAAAAAAACGAAGGCCGCGTCAGTGTCCAAGTCTTCGGCATTGACAAAAATCTGCTGAACGTCGCCGGGTCCGCCAGCGGTGTGGACTTTGGTCCGACAACGATCCAATCCACCAATACGATCGAGATTGCGAACGCGGGCAAAAACGTGAATGTCTCGGGCGAATTCTCCCTGGCCCAACTGCAGATCACACTCACCAACACAACAACCCCGCCGCTCAACCTTTCGGCCAACTATGAGGTCGCGGTCAACCTGGCCGCAAGCAACGCAACCCTCCGGACTTTCACAGTGTCCGGAACCCAAAAGGGCAACCAGTTATTGCACGGCGAGTTGACCAGCCCAATGGCGATCGCATGGGGCGCGGCCAACAGCACCGTCGCCGATTCAACGCTGAGTTTCGTAATCTCTCATCTTGACCTTGCGGATTGGAAGGCGTTTGCCGGCGCATTTGCCCCTGCCGGCGACTTCAATATGAAGCTTCAACTCCTGTCCCAACAAGCCGGCAAACAGCTGACGTTTGATTTGAGTTCTGACATCAACAACCTGACCGCCGGTTCCGGCAGCAACCAAATCACTCAGGCCGCCGTCAACCTCCAGGTCAAGGGTAAGGCTACCGACCTGAATCAATTCGAGATGAGCGACTACAAACTCGCGATCTCGAGGCAAAATCAATCCTTGCTGACCGTTTCCGGCTCGGGCACCTACGACAAGTCGAACCAGGTCGCTGATGTGCAGGTCAGGACCGAGGTCCTGGTCGCAAAACTCCTGCAGGCCCTCCCCCGTGGGGATATCAAGGCTTCCTCTGGAACTCTCACGGCAACAGCGCATGTCACTCAAAAGAAGTCGGACCAAAACGTAAAAGGAAATCTCGCGCTGAGCGATCTGAGCGCACAGGTCGGCAGTAATGTCTTTCAGAACTTCGGTATCACGGCGGATCTGGATCTTGGTATAACAGCCAACCAAGTCCAAATTCGAACCTTCGCCGGAAAGCTCACCCAGTCGAACAAAGACGGCGGGGCGTTCGAGCTATCGGGAACTTACGGCTTGAGCAATCGAGTCGCCCAACTGACCGCAAAACTGAATGGATTCAATGAAAATGGGCTGCGAACGTTCCTTGAACCAATGTTGGCCGACAAAAAGCTAACCTCTGTTGCCATCAACGGGCATGCATCGGTCCAGTATGATCCAAACCTCGCCTCTTCGATCAAGGCGGACCTGCAAATGACAAACCTCGTGGTCAGCGATCCGAAGGGGCAATTCCCCGCCAAACCGCTTGAAGCCAGGTGCCAATTGGACGCTTCCATCAAAAATCAGGTCACCGACATCCGCCAGGCCCAGCTTGCGCTGACCCCGACGTCCCGCGCCACAAATTCGATCGGCCTCACCGGCCAGGTCGACATGACCCGCACCAACGCCATCACCGGCAATCTCAAGCTCGCCGCCGATGCATTGGACCTGACGAGTTACTACGATTTGTTTGGCGGGCAGAACAAAACCGCGCCCGCCAGGTCTCAGCCCACGTCCCAACCTGCACCTGCCACATCATCCGCAACCGCAAACGAGGGCTCCCAAACCAACCAGCTGCCTTTGAAGAATTTCACCGTCGACGCATCGATTCATAAGCTTTACCTGCGGGAGGTCGAGGTTTCCGACTTCCAACTAACAACCAAAATCGACGGGGGACACATTGTGGTTAATCCCTGCAAGCTGACGCTCAATGGCGCGCCCATGCAGGCCAATGTGGACCTGGACATGGGTGTGCCGGGCTATAAATACGGGCTGACATTTAACGCTCAATCCGTGCCCCTGACACCGCTGGTGAATACGTTTCAGCCGGAGCGAAAAGGCCAACTCGGAGGCACGTTCACCGCACAAGCAAAAATCGACGGAGTGGGCACCTCGGGTGAGAGCCTGCAGAAGAATCTCACCGGGCAGTTCGACATGGGTTCGACGAACCTCAACCTGTCGGTCGTTGACGTGAAAAGCCCGGTAATAAAAACGATCGTCAACGTCGTCGCGACGATTCCTGAGTTGCTCAGAAACCCGGAAGGCGCGGTGGGCTCTCTGCTGCAAGGATTGACGGGCCAAAGCAAAGGGAGCCTTACCGACGAACTCACGAAATCGCCCATCAATTCCATTATTGCCCGAGGAAATGTGGCGTCCGGCAAAGTGAATTTGCAACAGGCTCTAATCCAAAGCCCGGCCTTCACCGCCGAAGCCGTGGGGACCGTCACATTGGCTGCGGTCTTAACGAATTCGAGCATCAATATTCCGGTCGCCGTTTCTTTAAGCCAGTCGATAGCGCGCAGGATCAACCTGGTTTCGGCGGATACACCCACCAACGCAGCCTATGTGAAGCTGCCGAATTTCGTCACAGAGACGGGCACGATTGGCGAACCAAAGGCCCAGGTCAACAAACTCGCTCTGCTGAGCCTGGCCGCCAAAGGAATCGGCGGAGCGCTGCCCATTGGCGGCACTGCGGGCAATCTCATCCAAGGCCTGGGCGCCCTGGGCGGCAACGCCGGCAGCGGAACGAATGCGGCCTCTTCAAGCAATAAAGTCGGCGGACTGCTGCAAGGCTTGGGCGGTTTGTTAGGAGGCAAGCCTCAACCGACCAACTCCCCTTCTCAGCCCAGTCAGCAGCCCACAAACCAGCCTCCGCAAAACCAGCCCGTTAATAATCTGCTCAACGACCTGTTTAAACCAAAGAAATAAGGACGACACGCCACCACCTGCAATGCAACCAGTCATCTCGTACCTTAAACAAAACCAGGACCGATTCGTCGAAGAGTTGTGCCAGTACGTCCGGTTCCCCAGTGTTTCAGCCCAGTCCCAGCATAAATCGGATCTGCGTTCCTGCGCCGAATGGTTGGTTGAACATTGCCGCACGATAGGCTTGGACGCCCGGTTATGTCCCACCGCTGGCAATCCGGTGGTGATCGCGCGAACCACTCACAAGGGCAACGGCTCAACGTTGCCCCATTACGTCGTTTACGGCCACTATGACGTTCAACCGCCTGAACCATTTGAGCTTTGGAAATCGCCCCCCTTTGAACCTCGGATTCAGGGCCGCTCACTTTTCGCCCGAGGAGCAACCGATAACAAGGGCCAACACCTCGCTCATCTCAAGGCAGTGGAAGCGTATTTGAAATCCGGAACCAGGTTGCCTTGTAACATCACCTTCGTGATCGAGGGCGAAGAGGAAGTCGGCAGCAGCAGCTTGGGAGCTTTTCTGCGGCAAAATCGGTCTGAGCTGAAGTGCGACGCCATTGTGATTTCGGATACCGGCATGCCGGCGCGAGGTTGCCCTGCGCTCACGTACGCCCTGAGGGGCATCGTAGCATTAGAACTCACGTTGCACGGCCCCTCTCGCGACCTGCACTCGGGAATCTTCGGGGGAACGGTTGATAACCCCGCGATGGCATTGTCACAACTGCTTGCCGCGCTGCGGGACAAGAATGGGCGCGTCGCGGTTCCCGGTTTCTATAAGGATGTTCGGCCGCTTTCGCCTTACGAGCGCCGCCAGCTCAAGCGATTTCCGCTCAAGGAAAAAGAATATCGCCAACTCCTGGGAGTGCCCAAGCTTTTTGGCGAACGCGGCTTTACCCCGGTCGAGCAGCGGTCGGCCAGACCGACCCTCGAGATCAACGGCTTAACCAGCGGCTACCAGGGCGAGGGAAGCAAAACCATCATCCCAGCCTGGGCTCGGGCCAAGATCACCTGCCGGCTTGTCCCGGACCAGGAACCTGACCGCATTGCGAGGCTTTTGCAAAAGCACTTGCGAAAACTCTGCCCTCCAACCGTCCGGCTCGAAATCGAAACCGGCCACGGCGCAAATCCGTACCTGGTCGCCCCGACAGGTCCCCAGGCCCAGGCCGCGCTTCGTGCACTGGATCTCGCCTTCGGCAAAAAACCTGTGTTGATGAGAGAAGGCGGCTCCATCCCCATCGTGGACGAATTTAAGAGAGTGCTCGGGGCTGACACCCTGTTGATCGGCCTGGCGCTGCCCGATGACAATGCCCATTCTCCGAATGAGAAGTTTGACCTCGGGTGCTTTGAAAAAGGCCAGAGGATGAG
>DATGLT010000050.1:0-6390 GCA_035294005.1 Verrucomicrobiia bacterium | reverse complement strand
TTGCCTGGAAAAGCTATGCCCAGCTGAGCAGGTGGCGCCGGTGGGCGGCCTTGGCCATCCGGATCGTTGTTCTCCTTGCCATCCTCTTCGCCATTGCCGGGCTTCAATGGCTCCTGCCTGTGGAAGGCATGAACGTGTTTTTCGTGATGGATCGTTCCGACAGCGTCCCTTCGGCCCAGCAGGAAGCGGCCCGGGAATACATCAACAAAGCATCCCGGCAGATGCAAAAGGTCGACAAAGCCGGTGTGATTGTTTTCGGAAGCGAGGCCAGCATCGAATCGGCCCCGAACCGCGCGGTTGACTTGCAAAAAATCCAGGCCGTCGTCGGAACTGAAAGGACCGATTTGGCCGCGGCAATCCGTCTCGGAACAGCCGCCTTTCCCGAGACCGGGCAGAAGCGGCTGGTTCTATTGACCGACGGAAACGAAAACTCCGGGGATGCCATGAGTGCGGCCCTGGCGGCCAAGCTTCTGGGAGTCACCATCGACGTGATTCCAATGGGCGTGACTCGCGCCAACGACGTGTCCGTCCAGAAAGTTCAGATCCCTCCGAAGCTGAAAAAGGGCCAGGCCTTTGAGGTTAAAATCTTCGTCCAGGCCGAACAAGCCGGCCCGGCGACGATTCGCCTTTACCGTAATGAACAATACCTCGGCGAACAAAAAGTCGAGCTTGCGGCGGGCAAGAACCTGTTCACTTTTCCCCAGACGCTGCAAGACGCCAACTTCTACAGCTACGACGTCCGCGTTGACGCCCCTGGCGATCCATTGCCGCAAAATAACCGAGCGACTGGGTTCACCACGGTCCGGGGCGAACCGCGAATCCTGGTTGTCTCGGCGGCGCCCGCCCAGGATCAAGAGCTGGCCTCGGCCCTTCAATCTTCCCGGCTGGGAGTGGAGTTGGTCGCCATTAACAAGTTCCCAAGCACACTCGCCGAGATGCAGAGCTACGACGCGATCTTCATCAGCAACCTGGCCGCCGGAGACCTTGGCACCGACCGTCAGAAACTTCTGGAAAGCGCGGTTCGCGATTTCGGCGTCGGCTTGGTTTGTGTGGGAGGTGATCAAACTTACGCTGCGGGGGCCTATCGCGGAACACCGCTCGAAGAAACCCTGCCCGTCAGCATGGAATTGGACAGTAAAAAGGTCCTGCCGAGCGGCGCCGTCGTTCTGATTATGCACGGCATGGAGTTCAATAACGGAAACCAGGTCGCTCGCGATTGCGCCCAGGGCGTCCTCGCCGCTTTGGGACCTTCCGACGAAATGGGGGTTTTATTGTGGGACGGCGATGAGCACTGGCTGTTTCCGTTGCAGAAAGTGGGTAAAAAGACCGACTTAGCGCGGCAAATCGCGGGCATGAACCAGGGTGACCTGGGCAGCTTCCAACAAATCATCTCCCTGGCGCATGAATCTCTGAAAAAATCCACAGCCAACCTGAAACATATCATTGTTTTCAGTGACGGCGATCCCGGGCCGCCGAACCAGCCGACCATGCAAGCCATCGTTGGCGATCGCATTACTGTCAGCACGGTGTTGATCTCAGGCCACGCTGGTCCCGATACCATGATTTGGATGGCCGACCAGGGCAAAGGCAGGTTCTACGACGTTACTTCACCGGACGACCTGCCGCAGATTTTCATCAAGGAAACCGCGGTTATCCTCAAATCTGCCATTTACGAGGATCCATTTAAACCGCAGGTGAGGTCCGTGAGCGAGGTCGTGCGGGGCATCTCCGCGACGGAATATCCTTCGCTGCTGGGCTACGTGGCCACATCCCCCAAGCCCAGAGCCGAAACGCCATTATGGACTGATAAAGGCGACCCTTTGCTGGCGCATTGGCAATACGGCCTTGGCCGTTCGGTGGCGTTTACGTCCGATGCCAAAGCCAAATGGGCCCGGCTGTGGCTTACCTGGGACAAGTACCGGCAGTTCTGGTCGCAGATCGGGCAGTGGAGCTTGCGCCGTCTTGAGAATGCCGATTTCACCACGGACGTTTCGGTCGACAAGGGTGAAGGCCTCATCAATGTCGAGGCTGTGGACGAGCAGGGCAACTACCGGAACTTTCTGAATCTCCAAGCGGCAGTCGTCAGTCCCAAAGGCGAGCGCCAAACCGTGCGCCTGGAACAAACCGGCCCCGGCCATTACGAAGCCCGGTTCGCCACCAAGCAGGTAGGAGCCTACTTGCTGAACCTGATGGACATCAAAGATGGCCAGTTGCGTGGGTCCCAGGTGGTCGGCGCCAGCGTCAACTACTCGCCGGAGTTCAACGCGACCGAACCCAATATCAACCTGCTGCGTCGATTGGCCGAGAGCGGCGGCGGCAAAATCCTTGAACCCAGTGTGCTGTCTCTCAATCCTTTTTCACACGATCGCAGAAAGACGTATCAGCCAAAGGATTTGTGGGAATCGTTGCTCAAACTGGCCATCGTGCTCTTCACACTGGATGTCGCCGTGCGGCGGATCCAGATCGATCGCGAGGAATGGGAAAAACTGCGGCGGCGGCTGTTCTTTTGGCAACACACACCGCGGAACGCGGCTGCCGAAGAATCGCTCAGCGCCTTGCTCGCCCGGCGAGAGCAGGTCCGTTCCACACGCACGGCCGCGGCTGAAACCAGGCCCGAATTATTCCAGCCCAAAACACCAGTCACTGAGGTTCAGGCTGGTCCTGAGGCTCCCTCCGGGCCGCCGCAAGTCGGTGGTTCGTCCACGCCGCCGCCTCCAGCTGCCCCTGAAGAACCGGCTCCGGCCAGCACCACCAGCCGGCTCCTTGAAGCCAAACGCCGCGCACAGAAGAGAAAAGAGGGGGGGTAAAGGATTACAGAAGGGAATGGAGGGAACGAAGGGAGGGGGGCGGCGAGTCGATCTATGCCAAGGTGTTCATCGGAAGCCCATTTTTACCTCACACTCCATAATTTGTTCATCCCTTCGTTTTCTTAGTTACCTTCTGTGCTCTTTTCCGTCTTAGAAATTCGTTGCGGAACATAGTCAAGTATGGCTTTATCCCCCCGTGTTCGACACCGGCGGAGGGCTGAATTTCCTCCCATCATCGGGCCTTGTGTGGCAGGTTGTGGCCAGGCGGTACTGTGAATCGCAGACGGATGCGCATTTTTTACTCGGGCAACGTGCAGGGTGTTGGTTTTCGATATACAGTGAAAACCGTCGCCACCGGGTTTGATCTTGCGGGCACAGTGCGCAACCTTCCGGATGGGCGCGTTGAACTTGTCGCCGAGGGCGAAAAAGGCGAGTTGGAGGCATTCCGAGAAGCCATTCGGGAGTCTGGATTGGGTCATTTTATCCAGAAAGAAGAGGCGGGTTGGAGCGATGCGCAACAGGAGTTTCGCGGGTTTGAAATCGTGAGGTAACAGGAAACAATGAAGTTTGCCATAATTGCTGACATCCACGCCAACCTGGATGCCTTCCAAGTCGTTCTGGAGGACATCAAGCAGCAGAGGTGCACCCATTTTGCTTGTCTGGGTGACGTCGTTGGCTACAACGCCAACCCCAAGGAGTGCCTTGATATTGTTCGTAAAATGAACATTCCTTGCGTCAAAGGAAATCACGATGAGTATTGCTCTACTGACGAACCGTTGGAAGGCTTCAACCCGGCGGCTGCCGAGGCGGTTAACTGGACCCGCAAACAATTGTCGCCCGAGGATAAGCAGTGGCTTCGCGACTTGAAATATGTCCGGATGGTCACCAGTTTCACGATTGTGCATGCGACCCTGGACGGCCCTCAGCGGTGGGGTTACGTGTTTGACAAACTGGCCGCCGCGGCCAGCTTTACGTATCAGAACACTTCGATTTGCTTTTTCGGCCACACGCATGTGCCCGTGGCCTTTATTCGAGACAGCGTCGTGCGCGGCGGCACCTACTCCAAGTTCAAGGTGGAGGCAGGAAAAAAATACTTCATCAACGTTGGAGCAATTGGCCAACCGCGCGATAACAATCCCAAGGCGGCCTACGTGGTCTATGACACCGACGAGAGCTACATAGAGCTGCGCCGGCTCGAATACGACATTGCCGCCGCCCAGAAGAAAATCCTCGATGCCGGCCTGCCGCCACGCCTGGCGGAGCGATTGGCATTTGGCAAATAGCAGGGCGAGTTGAGCTTGCCCCGCCGTTTAACGCCCGGGGCCAAGATTTGAGCTGCACCCAACCCGGTTTGCCGAACCGAACTGTTCCGAAAAGCTCTGGTGAAAGTTCTGATTCTCAAGCCCAGTTCGCTTGGCGACGTGATCCAGGCTCTGCCTGTACTGCGCCTGCTCAAAAAGCGTTACCCTGCCGGCGCGTTTTACTGGTGGATCGAATCAGGCCTTGCTCCGCTGCTCGAGGGTGACCCCGACCTGGCCGGAATCATCCGTTTTGAACGGCGCCGCTGGGCCCGCCCGAGAAACTGGGCGCAACTGGGCCGCGATGTTCGGTGGGCCAGGGCGCAGAATTTCGATTATGTCATCGACCTGCAGTGCCTCGCCCGGAGCGCGATATTTTCCTGGCTCGCCAACGGGCAGCTGACGATTGGCCTGGACGAACCGCGCGAAGCCGCTCGTGGCTTTTATGACATCGCCGTCCGTCGAGCCTCGTACCACACTCACGCCGTGGATTGGTACCTCGAGGTGGTCAAACGCCTCGGTATCGAAGTGGAATGGGATTTTCAATGGCTGCCCGCTCGGCCGGCGGTCGCCGAAGCAATTCGTCGCAAATGGCCAGTGGATGCGAACCGCTGGGTTTTGCTGCAGCCTGGCGCCCGTTGGATCAACAAGCGCTGGCCCGCCGAGTTCTACGGGGAAGTCGTACGCGCTTGTGACCTCTCGATCGGCGGCATTCGATTTGCTGTGATGGGCGGACCCGAAGATCGCGAGCTGGGAGCGGCGATTGTCCAGGCAGCGCCCGGCAGGTGCCTGGACCTTACCGGACAACTTTCTCTGCCTGAAATGCTGGAGTGGATTCGCGTCAGCGAATTGATGGTCACGAATGATACCGGCCCCATGCATGCTGCGGCCGCGCTGGGGAAGCCTGTCGTTGCTTTGTTTGGGCCTACCGAACCGCGCAGGACAGGCCCATACGGCCAGCTTCAAAACGTCCTGCAACACCCGTTGCCGTGCCAGCCCTGTATGAAATCCCGGTGCGCTTATGAGCGGCCATTCGAGTGCCTGCGGGCATTGCCGCCGTCGCTGGTGCTTCAACGCGTGCAGGCTCGCTTGCTTTCTTCCCGATAAGTTCGACCTTCGCCGGTATGGATCGTTTGCGTAACAGGGATCGGCTGCTTTCCTTAAAGTACTCGACCATAGAGGCGTGCTTCAGCGTGCCGATGCTCAACCTCACCTTGCCGAGCTTTCCCTTCGTGTTGGCGTTCGCTGTCGAGGGGTTAGGCTGGCAACCGGGCAGCATAGGGTTGATGGCCGCGTTGCCTCACATCTGCAACTGTTTTCAACCTGTTCTGTTGGCTCTTCTCTCTCGCCGATTTTCCAATTACGGCATGTTGTTGCTGACCTTCTCGCTGGGCGCCCTGCCGTGGCTTTCGGGTCCGGCATTTCCGTTGCTGGGCTCCTGGCGTGACTCAGTGTTCACAGGGATTCTGGCGGTGGCCACTTGTGCCAGCAGCATCGCGAGCGTTGCCTGGTCCTCTTCCATTTCGGAACTGGTCCCCGAACGCCTCGGCGGGCGTTACTTTGCCCGGCGCAACCTGATTTTCGGCGGCTGGACGCTGGTGGCTGTGCTGGTTGCCGGGCACATAGCCGAACATAACGGCAATTCACTTAAAGTATTTGGTTGGATCTTTTTTGCCGCCGGCTGCTCGCGCCTGGTCGGGCTGTTTTTCCTTACCCGCATGACGTTCCCGCGCTCAGTCAAAGAACGCCGTTCGCGGGGGATCGCGCTGCCCGACCTCTCCGCCGTGCTGCGCGATCGCAATTACCTCTGGCTTTGTTTTTTCATCGGCGCATGGGGATTGTTCCTCAACGCTGGCATGCCGTTCTACACCGTTTTCCTCGTCGAACGCCTCGGTTGCGGGGTGGGAACGGTGGTAAAAATGACGACGCTGGCGAGCCTTGGCGGGTTGGTGACGCTGAAAGGTTGGGGCCGGCTTTGTGAACGCTTTGGCAACCGCCCCGTTCTACAGGTGTGTTCTTTTATCTGGGCGCTGACGGCGCTTGCCATGTGGTCGATGGCCAGGCCTGGTTGGACGCTCCATTTGTATGCAGGCTATTTTGTGGTCGGCGCCATGACGGCGGGGTTTCAGTTGATGCAATTCAATTTAATGGTCCAGCTCGCCCCGCCGCACTTGCGCGCGGCTTACGTGGCGGTTTTCCTGGCCCTCAGCAGCTTCTTAACGGCAATAGGGCCGGTGCTCGGTGGGCAGGCGCTTAAATTTTTGCCAACGGAAATCGGAACACTT
>DATGLT010000049.1:0-16192 GCA_035294005.1 Verrucomicrobiia bacterium | reverse complement strand
CGGATTCTCTGGGAGAGAATCGTCTCATCGGTTATCTCATCAGTCGAAATGGTCCGCCTTCAACAGCCGAGCTTCGGGACTTTGTCAAAAGCAAGCTCCCTCTCTACATGGTCCCGGCTCAATTTGTTTTTCTTAAAGAGTTCCCGCTTACTGCAAACGGTAAAGTAGACACCCGCAATTTCCCTGCCCCGGAAGGCCGGCCCGAAACACGCGCTCAATACAGTCCGCCGCGCAACTCCGAGGACCAACAACTCGCCGATATTTGGCAGGAAGTCCTTTCACTCAATCGTATCGGCATCGATGATGATTTCTTCGAACTCGGCGGCGACTCGCTTTCCGCAACGCGGGCCTTTGCGCGAACCAACCAGGCCTTTGGCACACAGCTCAGCTTGAGGGAAATGCTCGATCACCCCACAATTCGCGCGCTTTCCGAACTCGTTTCGCATTTCAAGGGAACCGCGCCCGTCTGCCCGCCCATCCTGCCTCGGCGCGCCCGGCCCTCAGCACGCTAGGCCGCCCTCCAATCGGTCGCCGCCCCTGGACCGGTTCTCGCGGGAGAAATCCTTCCCCAGAACCACAAACCACCGACGGTCAGGAGCGCCGAGGGCTTGAGAATTGGCGCCCCGAGCGGGCCTGCAGCTCGCATCCAACTCCTCGAGAAATCGAAAAATTTTGAAGAGCTTTTGATTGACAATCCGATGAGTTCCAGTTACTACTCAGATTCGGTGGGTTGATTAGTGGGCGTCGTTGTTTTGAATTTATTGCCGCGAAGGTGCGCCGGCGGGACTTCGCTACGTTCGATATCATATTCCTTTTATCTATGAAGAAATACCCTAACGCTGTTTCTGTCACAGGGTTCTCCAAGGTGGTCCTTTGGGCTGTTTGTGTCCTTGCAGTGCTGGTCGGAGGTCCGGCCCGGCAAGCTTTGGCTCAGTCCACGGCTACGAACCTGGTCACGGGAGTTATCTCAGTCGCAGGGGAACGGGACAGTTACACTTTCAGCCTGGGTGCGGGAGCCAGGTTCTACTTTGACTCGCTCACCAACTCCTCGACCCTGGCGTGGTCCTTGACCGGCCCCGAAGGGGCCGTAGTGAATGGCCAGCCTTTTTCGGGCTCGGACGCGCAATCGGTCTCCGATCCGACAGTCTTGCTCGTACCCGGCTCCTACACTCTAACGGTGGCGGGCCCGAACGCTGCAACCGGCGGTTACGGCTTCCGATTCGTGAACGTGGCTGACGCGACGTTGCTCAGTCCGGGGACAGTGGTGACAAACTCAGGTCTCCCCGCAAACCAGACTGCGCTATACCAATTTCAGGTCGCCGCCGGGGATCGCTATTATTTCCACCAAATCTCCCGCACCGGGCTCGTGAACACCTGGTGGAGGCTCATGGACCCGTATGGCAACCAGATTTTCAGCCAATCCTTTACTGATGTTGGCAGCCCTTCAAGCCCGATTCCATTTAGCGCGGCCGGCACGTACACGCTGATGATTGAAGGGTATATCAGCGACACCGGCACGGGCTCCTATTCCTTTAGTGTCGTTCCGGAAGGGAATGTGCCGCCCACGCCTTTTACCGGGACACCGGTCAACGCTGGCGATTTGATTTCCGGGATTTTGCCGGCGAACACGACCAATTCCTATACTTTCACCCTGGCGACGGCGACCAGGGTCATTTTTGACCCGCTGACCAACAGCCCTGGCCTGACCCTGACGCTGCAGGGCCCTTCCGGAGTGTTGGTCAATCAGCGCGGACTCAATTCTGTGGGAGGGATATATGGTTTCGGGCCGCTGAATTTGCCCGCTGGAAATTACCAACTGAGTCTGCGCGGGTCGCAGACCAACGCTTACCTGTTCCGGATGTTGGACCTCGCATCCGCGGCGGCGGTAACCCCTGGTGTCGCCGTTACAAACGTGCTTAGCCCTGCTGCCGCTTCCTCCCTGTACCGTTTCAACGTTGCCAGCGGGGCTCGATTTTTCTTCGACAGCCTCGCGATCAACAATCTACCCGATGCCACCTGGCGCCTGATCGATCCAAACAATGCCATTATCTTCTCAACCAGCGCGAGCTCGAGCCAGGGACCTTTCGGGTTCCAAAACAGCGGCACCTACACGCTGCTGGTCGAGGGTTATTTTGGCGATCCGGGCAGCGGCACGAATGTTTTCAATATAGTGCCAATCACCGATGGGCTGCAGGCGCTGCCGTTGGGTAACGTGGTTAGCGGTGCCATTGCCTACGCCGGACAACGTCAACAGTATACGTTCACGCTTCCAGCAGCGGCACAGCTTTACTTCGATTCGCTCACCAACTCGTACAATTTGAGATGGTCCCTGGACGGTCCCCTGGGCAACGTTGTCAACGGTCGCGGCTTTGCCAGTTCAGATGCCCAAAACATCAGCAACCCTGTGCTGAAGTTGCCGCAGGGAGCCTATACACTGACGGTTTTCTCAACCGCTGACGGCACCGGCCCGTTCCAGTTCCGGCTCTTCGACCTTGCATCCGCAGCCCCATTAACTCTGGGGGCGGTGGTGAACGGCAACTTGAGCCCGGCCAATTCCACTGTGGCATATCAATTCAGCCTCGCGTCCCCCGCCAAGTTCATCTACGACTATTTAAATTCCAGCGGGCTGCCCAACACGTATGTGAGATTGTTCGACGCGGTGGGGAACATGCCGATCAGCGCTTACTTGGGATCCGTGATCGGGCCGATGGTGCTCCCGGCAGGCAATTACACGCTGCTGGTCGAAGGTTACGTCGGAGACACAGGGAACGGCACCTACAGCTTTAACCTCGAGCCGGTGAATGACGCGGCCCAGCCGTTAACGCTTGGAAGCGTCGTCACCGGGGCGATCAGCTCTCCGGGGCAGCATCAACAGTATACGTTTTCACTTGGATCCGCAGCCAGCCTCTATTTCGACTCCCTCACAAACGTTTCCGGGGTGCGATGGTCATTGGATGGACCGACCGGTAATGTCGTTAACACCCGGGGTTTTGGGAGTTCGGACGCGCAGAATGTCGGCTACCCGGTAATGAACCTGCCAGCGGGCAGCTATACGTTGACCGTCACAGCCACAAGCGACACGACTGGCAGCTATCAGTTCCGACTGTTCGATATTGCCACCGCGGCCCCTTTGACCCTTGGAACCACAGTGAACGCAATTTTGAATCCCGCAAATTCCACGGTTGCTTACCAGTTCTCGCTCGCGTCACCGACGAAAGTCCTTTTCGATTACCTTGGTTCCACAACATTGCCCAATACTTACCTCAGATTGATCGACCGCCACGGCAATGTTCCCATTGTTGGCTCCCTTGCAAGCATATATGGTCCTTTGGTCTTGCCAGCAGGCAGCTACACGCTGCTGGTGGAGGGTTACATCAATGATACAGGCAGCGGCAACTACTCCTTTAACCTCACTCCGGTAACGGACGGCACCCAGGCCTTGACGCCGGGAAGCCTCGTGAGCGGTGCAATCAGTTCCCCTGGTCAACGCCAGCTATACACCTTTTCACTCGCCTCGGCGGGCCGCTTTTATTTCGACTCGCTCACCAATAACGCAAATCTGCGTTGGTCCCTGGATGGTCCCACAGGAAACGTTGTAAACAGCCGCGCCTTTTCCGGTTCCGATGCCCAATCCGTCGGGAACCCTGTAATGAGCCTGGCCCAGGGCAACTACACGCTGACGGTGTTCCCCGTCGGCGACAATACGGGTCCCTACCAGTTCCGCCTGTCGGACCTGTCGACAGCCGCGGCTTTGACCCCGGGAACGCCTGTCAGCAAGAACAACTTCCTTGCGAATAGCACCGACTTCTACAAATTCAATGCGGCGGCAGGCGACCAGTTCTCATTTATCTACCAAAATTCCAGCGGAATTCCCAACGCCTACTGGCGCATCGTCGATCCCTTCGGCAACATTGTGGCCTCGCAGTACCTGGCCGGAGGCAACTCCCCAACGAACCGGTTCAGTTCCCCCGGCACCTACACCTTATTGATCGAAGGTAACATCAACGACACCGGACTGGGGTCGTACGCGTTCACCCTGCAACCGGACGGAAACGCGCCGATTTCTCCGTTAACCGGCGCGCCTCTGACCATCGGGGCTGTAATCAGCGGCACGCTTGCGACCAACAGCGCGACGACTAACTACGTGTTTACCCTTGCCACCCCGGCTCGTCTGTACTTCGATGTTCTGACCAACGCAGGCTTCAGTTGGTCGCTTACCGGTCCCCAAGGGGTGGTTGTCAATAACCGGTATTTTTTGAGTTCCGACAGCACGGACATTTCCGATCCTTTATTGCCCCTGCCTGCCGGAACGTATCAACTGGCCGTTACCGGGTCTGCTGGTGATTACCTATTCGAGTTGCTGGACTTCGCCTCTGCAACCGCAATGACGCCGGGAGTCGTCGTCAGCAATACCCTGGCGCCGGCCGATCGCACCGTCTTCTACCAATTTTCAGGCACAGCAGGACAGCAATTCTATTTCAACGGTCAAACCAGCAGCGGCTTCACCTACCAGCCTTACTGCCGGTTGTACGCTCCGCTGGGGAACATCCTATTCAGCCAGGCAGTCAACAGCGATGTCGACACGTTCACCCTTCCCCAGTCTGGCGTTTATACACTTACGGTTGAAGGCCGGATTTACGACTCCCACGCCAGCGGCACCTACGGCTTCAATCTGCTTCCAGTGGCTTATCCGACCAACAGCCTGACCATCGGCACCGTGGTGAGCAATACCATCGCCACTCGAGGCGTGCGGCAATATTACACGTTCACCCTGGCACAGGCATCCACGCTGTATTTCGACGCGCTGACGAACTCAGACTTTTACTGGCGCCTGGATGCCCAATGGGGCCAGGTCGTGAACTGGCAATCCTTCAACTCCTCCGACAGTTTCGATATCTCTGATCCAGCCCTGCGCCTGGGCCCTGGGAATTACGTGCTCACGGTGGCTGGCAACAATTTCATGGTCACTGGAAGCTACCAATTCCGCTTGCTGGATTTCGCCAATGCCACTGCCTTTACGCCGGGAACGGTGGTCACAAACGCGCTCACCCCGGCCGACAGCACCGTTTTTTACCAGTTTACCGGCACCGCTGGCCAGCAGCTCTATTTCAATGGTCAGGGCAGCACGGGATTCACTTACCAACCGGCGTGCCGCATTTACGGGCCACTTGGCAATATATTAATGACTGCGTCCGTCAATAGCGACTTCGATACGTTCACGCTTCAGCAGTCCGGCACTTACACGCTGACGGTCGAAGGCCGAATATACGACACTCACGCCAGCGGCAGCTATGGATTCAACCTCTTGCCGGTCACCTATCCCACAAACAGTCTGACCATCGGCACAGTCGTCAGCGGCACAATTGCCTCTCGAGGCGTGCGACAGTACTACACATTCACCCTGCCCCAGGCTTCCACGCTCTACTTTGACGCGCTCACGAACTCGGACTTTTACTGGCGGCTGGATGCGGCATGGGGCCAGGTAGTGAACTGGCAATCGTTCAGTTCAGCGGACAGTGTGGATGTCGCCGATCCAGCGCTGCATTTGCCCGCCGGGAACTATGTGCTCGGGGTTGCCGGCAACAGTTTTACTGTCACTGGCGATTACCAGTTCCGTCTGCTCAATTTCGCGAACGCCACTGCCTTTACGCCGGGCACGCTTGTTACTAATGTGCTCGCCCCGGCGGATAGTACCGTATTTTACACCTTCACTGGGACGGCGGGAGACCACTATTACTTCGATGGGCAGCCGACCACAGGTTTTACTTACCCACCTTACACGCGCCTGTACGGACCGATCGGTAACATTGTATTTTCTCAATATGTCAGCTCCGACGTCGATACCTTTGCGTTGCCTCTTTCAGGCACCTACACCCTCACCGTCGAAGGCCGCGTTTATGACACGCACGCTTCGGGAGGTTATTCGTTCAACCTGGTTCCCAACCCGCAATCGGCTCCACTACAACTTTTCCCAACCAATGTGTCTCCGGATTTGATCGTATCTTCTGTTTCCGTGTCTCCGTCAACCGGCCTCAAATCCGGAGGATCGACCACAGTACTCTGGACCGACCAGAACATCGGCAGCAGTGGTACGAGCGGCTCCTTCACGGACCGGGTGACAATTCGCAATGCGTCCAACCAGGTCCTGGTGGACAGTTTTCTGCCCTACACTGAATCGACTCCAGGGAATGGGCCGATCGCTCCCGGAGCCTCACGCAACCGGCAACTCGCGGTGACGTTCCCCGACGGTCCCACGAGCGTCGGCACTCTGCAGGTCACCGTCATCGTAGACTCCCAAAACAGCATCCCTGAAAGCGATGAAACCAACAATTCAAGCAGCACGCCCATCAGTGTTGCCTTGGCTCCTTATCCGGACCTGCAGGTTGCACAGGTGAGCACGACCCCGCTCACTCGCTGGCTGCCGGGATCGCCGGTTACAGTCGGCTGGCTTTTGACAAATTCGGGCAACGGCTTCGCGGCGACTAATTGGACCGATAGCGTGGTCGTGGTTAACACGAACACCTCTGCCGTCATCCTCAACACCACGACCAATTACAACCTCTCGGACCCCGGCAACGGATCGATGGCGCCCGGTGACACTCGTTCCCGCGCTCTGTCCTTCAACATGCCAACCACCTCGGATGCGTACGGCATTTTCGCCGTCACTGTCACGGCGAACAGCGCCGGCCAGCTTTTTGAATACAACCCCGGAGGCACCGCCAAGTTGAACAACAGCACAACCGTCACTGTCGTTTCCGCTCCTGACCTTGTGCCGAACGGATTATCCGTCAGCGCATCCGGCCCGATTGTATCAGGTAGTCTCCTCAACATCGCCTGGAACGATGCCAATTCGGGCACCGTTGACACCGGCGGCCCGTTTTATGACCGGGTCACTGTCGTCAATACCAATACCGGGCAAACATTGCTGAACTCTACGGTATACTACGATCCGAATGGTCCAGGAAACGGACCGATTGCTCCCGGGTCATCGCGGGCTCGATCTACAACGTTCCAATTGCCCGACGGCGCAACAGGAGTGGGCACGCTGGTGGTTTCGGTTGCGTTGGACACCTTCAACCAGGTTCCCGAGTTCAATGCAGGCGGGACTGCCAAAGCCAACAATACGATCACCACCACCGCGGTGTCCGCAATTGCGGCTTACCCGGATTTGCAGGTTGTGAATTTGGCCGTCCAACCGCCGGTGCTTAACTCCGGAACCAATCTGACCGTTCAGTGGCAGGATACCAACAGCGGCAATGGGCTGGTGGCCAGCAGTTGGTACGATCGTGTGATCATCAGTAACGCGACCATGGGCGTGACGCTGTTGAATACTACGGTTCTTTACGATACGAACGTGGCAGGACCTCTGACGAACGGGTCTGCCCGGACGCGTTCAGTGAGTTTTACTCTGCCAAACGGCGCGAATGGAGCCGGTGCGCTCGTCGTCTCGGTGTTTGCAGACACATTTAACGGTGTTTTCGAATACAACCCCGGGGGCACCGGGGAGAGCAACAACCTGGCGGCCCTAACCGTGGTTTCAGGCATCGCTTCATACCCGGATTTGCAAGTGGCCGGCTTGAGCGTAACCCCCGCGGTGCTGGCTTCGGGCACGAACCTGACCGTCCATTGGCAGGATACGAACAGCGGAACCGCGCCGGCGCTGGGCAGTTGGTATGACCACCTGGTGATTAGCAACTCGACACTGGGTGCAACACTCCTGGACACCACCGTTTATTTCGATACCAACATCTTTGGACCGCTCACCAATGGAACATCGGTTTCCCGCAGCTATGATTTTGCCTTGCCATACAGCTCCAATGGGGCCGGCGGCCTTGTGTTCACGGTTACCGCCGATGCGCTGAACAATATTTTCGAGTACAACCCGGGCGGCACGGGCGAAAACAATAATACCGCTTCGATCGCCCGTAGTTCGCTCCTCACACCGTTGCCGGACCTGGTCATCTCCTCCCTTACTTCGACCAGCCATGTTTTCTCTTCGCAACTATTCAACGCCCAATTGCGGCTGCAAAATCAGGGTTTGCTTGCAGCCAAGGGCGACATGGTCCAGCAGGTGTTTATCTCAAGCTCGCCTGTGGCCGGCAGCGGCACTCTTTCCGCCCAGGCCGACTACAATGGCACGCTCGGCATCGGACAGTTTGTGGACGAGGGCGTCACGTTGCTGGCGCCCGCGGTACCGGGAACTTACTGGCTCGTGGCGCAAGCCGACGCCTACAACAACATCCTGGAGCTTTCCGAAAACAATAATTACCTGGTCAGCCCAACCTCTATCACCGTCGATGCAGCTTACACGGCTACCATTACCGCGGATGTTCACTCGGCTTTGGCCAATACGCCGATCCCAATGCATGGTCGTGCCGTACAGGGTGGCAGCACCACCCCTGCGGGTTCCGTGCCCCTGACCATTCACATCCAGGTACGAGGCACAGACCGAGCCTTTACCGTGTTCACCGCCCCGGACGGCACGTTCACCAATCTATTCTATCCTTTGCCCAACGAAGCGGGGGTTTATCAAGTCTCGGCGTCGATTCCCACGGTCGCAAATCCCCCGGCCCAGGACAGCTTCGTGTTGATTGGCATGGACATAAACCCAGTGCCCCTGGTCGATTTGACCGAGCAAACCAGCGTCACGAACTCGACGCTGATCAATAACCTTTCCGATGTTCCGCTCACGGGCCTTACCGTGACCGTGGTTACTAATCAACCCAGCCTTTCGGTAACCGCCAGCCTCAGCACCAATAAACTGGATGCGTTCGGAAGCGCTCAACTCAACTTCAGTATCAATGCCATCAACGCTACGATATTTCAAAGCCCCGTCATCCTGCGCGTTACCAGCGCGGAGGGAGCCACCGCCGATCTTCTTGTCGTCGTGCAGGTTGATGCCTTGCGACCGAGACTGGTTGTGACACCGTCTTCGTTGCAAGGAGTCATGCAGCGTGGAGCTCAAACGCCGTTCGCTTTCACCGTGGCCAACCAGGGCGGGGTCCCGACGGGTCCATTGCAAATCGTGCCGCCGGCTGTTCCGTGGCTTTCGCTGGCCTCGTCGAACCAACTACCGCCGCTGGCGCCCGGCTCCAATACCGTGGTGACTTTGCTGCTGACACCGGCGGCGGATCTGCCATTAGGTGACTACAACGGATCGCTGGTGGTCCAAAGCACAAACGCGGCCACGCAAGTCGGCTTCTCTTTCCGGGCCGTATCCGATGCCAAAGGCAACATGCTTGTTCGTGTAGATGATGAATACACCTATTTCGCGTCTGGATCTCCCCACGTTACGAATGCGCTGGTGGTGCTCAGTGACGCGCTCACGGGCACAGCCATCGCCACTAATCTAACCGGGAGCGACGGCAACGCCTCATTTACCAACCTCACGGAGGCCTTTTACATCGTCGACGTGACTGCTGACAGTCATGGGCCGTTCCGTCAATCGGCCCTTGTTCCCGGTGGGAATACGACCAACTTGGTGGCATTCCTGCCCCGACAAACCGTCACTTACAGCTTCACAGTAACGCCGACAACCGTCGCGGACCAGTACACGTTCCAAATCGACAGCACATTCGAGACGCAAGTGCCGATCCCCGTTGTCACGATCGACCCGGCCTCGTTGGACCTGTCGCAATATCCCGGCAACCAATTCCAGGTCCTTTATACCATCGCCAATCACGGCCTGATCGATGCCGAGAGCGTCACACTTCAGTTTCCCACGGCTTCCTGGGTGCAAATGACCGCCCTGGTGACGAATCTTGGCAAACTCCGAGCTAATACTTCCTATACAGTCCCGGTCTTGTTTACTCGGCTGACGCCCCCTCCGCATGCTTCAGACAAGACGGGACCCTTGGACGCCGGCAGCGGAACGTGTTCAGTGACCGGCCAAATGTTATGGAATTATCTCTGTGGCCCGAACGTGGTGGATAAGAGCACGGCGTATTATGCATTCGATTCGACAGGTTGTAATCTGGTGGACCTGTATCAACAGGTGTACCACCTGGTTCCAGATTCCGGAGCCGGAGGTGGAGGCGGAGGTGGCTCGGGCATCACCTCTCAGCAATACTTTGATTATCTAAACCAATTTCAGCCGGTCACCGATTTTGAACCGCCTCCGGGATATCACTTTGAATGTAATGCCGGTCCACCGAAGATCATTGGCCGCCCAACGCCGTTGGCTTCGGGGACCTCCGTTTGCGCCAAGGTCAGCATTCGCCTGGACCAAAAGGGAGTTCTCACCCGTGACGCGTTCAAGGCCACTCTCGAAATCAATAACGACGACACGAATGTACTGCAAACCGTGGCCGCGAGTCTCCAGGTTACGGACCTGAGCGGCAACGTGGTTACGACCAACTTTGGAATCTCACCCCCTGCCCTTTCCGGAATCACCGCGATTGACGGCACGGGAGTTTTGCCGGCGTTAACCCTCGGCACAGCCAGTTGGACTCTGATCCCCACGTTGGACGCCGCCCCGTCCAATGGAATCGCCATTTACCTTGTCGGCGGGTCGCTCAGTTACAGCCAGAACGGAACGACCGTCACTGTTCCGCTCGCGCCTGCGCCGATCCAGGTCTTTCCGCAGCCTGAGCTGGTCGTGCGTTATTTTCATGATCGCAACGTCTTTGCCGATGACCCATTCACGCCACAAATAGAGCCCAGCGTTCCTTTTTCGCTGGCTGCCCAGGTCAACAATGTCGGCCATGGCGCCGCGCGTGCCCTGTCGATTACGGGAGCCAAGCCCCAGATCGTAGACAACATCAAGGGACTGCTCATCAACTTCAACATACTTGGCACTCAAGTCGAGAACCAACCTGGCACACCCGCGTTAACCGCGAACCTAGGAAGCATCGATCCAGGCACCAACAAGATCGCGCGATGGCTCTTTTCTTCTTCCATCCAAGGGAGTTTCACCAATTTCTCCGCCTCATTTTCACAGGTGGACCAGTTTGGGAACCCACGCTTGTCGCTGGTGCGCAGCGTCGAGGTGCACGAACTGACCCATATCGTCGACGCCGGCGGGATTTTCGAGGACGCACGCCCGGACTTCCTAGTCGACGATGTCCCCGATCCCGCGTTCCTTCCGGACACTCTATACCTAAGCGACGGTTCGAAGGTGTCGGTCACGGCAGTGACGAACGCCACCGTTACCGGGGCGCTCGGCGGGACTAATCAAAGCATCAGCGTCACTGCAACTGTTCCAACCGGCTGGACCTACCTGCAATTTGGAGACCCGGGCCCGGGCATGTATCAATTGGCCCACGTTTTCCGAAGCGACAATTCCGAAATCCCATTTGGCACCAACGTCTGGACCACCGACCGGAATTTCATCGGGGGCTCTACCGCGCCCGTGCACACCAACCTGGTGCACCTCCTGGATTACAACAGTTCGGGAACGTATCGGCTCGTCTACTCGCCCGTGGTCACGAACGGCGTTGACACTAATCCGCCCACCAGCCTGGTTGCGGCATTGCCGGCCAGCAGCCCGCCGAACTTCCCCGTTCAATGGTCAGGAACGGACAATTCGGGCGGCAGCGGCATCGCCTTCTTCAACATCTATGTCTCCGTCAACGGGGGCCCATTTACGGCCTGGATCACCAACACCACCCTCCAGGCCGCCGTCTATAACGGTACTCCGAACAACACTTACGCCTTCTACAGCCGCGCCACAGATGTCGCAGGCAACCAGGAAACCGCCCACGCGGGGTCCGATGCCCAGACCGCCACGACCGCCCAGGCCAATCCGCCTCCGGTCATCTCGCCGATCCCGGTTCAGACCGTTATCGAAGGTGCCTTGTTCAGTTTGACACCGGTCGCGACCGATTCTCAACCTGGGGCTGTTCTTACCTGGAGCTTATTGCCAGGGGCGCCGCCGAGCGCGTTGATCGCGCCGCAATCGGGGCATGTCACGTGGCAAACGAGCGTGGGCGACGGCGGCACTACAAATAGTTTCAGCCTCGTCGTCACTGACAACGGATCCCCCGCTCTGAGCGCCACTCAGGCGTTCACCGTGGTGGTTACCCGCATCAATCACTCGCCCTCCATTGGTGCGCTGCCTCCTCAAGTCAGCGTGTTTTCGGGATCCACATTCTCATTGCAGCTCACAGCCACGGACCCGGATTTGCCCCCGCAAAAGCTGACCTGGAATCTAGGGGCTAACCAGCCACAAGGACTCACTCTTGATGCCAATTCCGGTTTGCTGACCTGGACTCCTACACAGGCTCAAGCTCCAAGCACCAATGTTGTCACCGTGAACGTCACCGACAACGGAATTCCTCCCCTGTCGGACTCCAAGGTGTTCGCCATCCTCGTGAGCGCAACCAACCATCCGCCTGTGCTCACTGCAATACCCAGTCAGATTGCGGCCCACGTGTCGATCCCGCTGAATTTCACAAATACAGCAACCGATTCGGACCTGCCCAAACAGACGCTCACCTTCAGCCTCGATCCGGGAGCACCCGCAGGCGCGATCATCAATCCAACCAACGGCGTATTTTTATGGACTCCCACGCGAGCACAGGCACGCAGCACTAACTCAATCACCATTCGAGTTTCTGACAACGGGTTTCCCATCGCAACCGATTCGCAAACCTTCACCGTTACCGTTGGTGATTACGTCGAGCTGATGCTCGGTTCGACAGTTTTCCGCACCGGCCAAACGGGGTCGATCTACGCCGTTGTCAATACCACCACACCCGTCACCAATCTGGACTTCGTTATCGGATTGGGTGCGCCTGGCTTGACCAATTTGGCGTTGGCGAACCTTGTGCCGCCGCTCGGCGCGGCGACGCTCACCCAGATTGCGCCAGGACAATTCCAGGCACGCCTGGCGACTCTCGCCGGCCAAACGCTGTCAGGCACCCAGACCGTTGCCACGCTGACGTTCCAGGCCGAGCCGGTCAAAACTTCAGTCGTTGTACCACTCCAAGTGTCCAGCCTCTCGGCGAACCAGCAAAGCGGTGCGAGTGTGTTTCCCACCTTGAGTGATAATGGGCAGGTCGTGTTGCTGACAACCGTGCCCCTGCTGCAAGCGGCAGGCAGCGGGAACCAACTCCAACTAACTCTCTTTGCTCCTCCGGGACCTGCTTATACGCTGGAATCCACGCCGAGCATGATCCCCCCGTTGGTCTGGACACCGGTATTAACGTCCTCGGTCAGCCCGACTCTGTTCCAGGTCTTTTCGCTGCCGTTCACCAACTCCAGCAGCTTTTTCCGGGTCACGATACCCTGAAATGGCTGCCTGGCCGAAGCCGACCGAAACGAGAAACACTTTGTTCTGCCTCCTTTTGGGGAGTATAACACGCGCGTGCGTTCAGCGATTCGCGTCGCCAATCCTCCACAGAAGCCTCTCCTGATTTACGACGGGGATTGTCACTTCTGCACGGTATGGATCCGGAGGTGGCGTCATCATACCGGTGATCACGTCGAATATATCCCGTTCCAGGCGGAGGAACTCGGGGAGCGCTACCCGGAACTGCCACGGGAAAATTTTGAAGGCGCTGTGCACCTGGTTGAACCCGACGGATCGGTATTCAGCGGAGCGGAAGCGGCGTTCCGGGCTTTCGGCTATTCCAGTAACGGTTCGTTACTGCTGGATTGGTATCAATCGTGGCCATCCTTCGGACGGACGGCCGAGGCCTGTTATCGGTTTGTCGCGAAACGCAGAACCTTATTCTCCATATTAACCCGGATCGCGTGGGGGGAGCACGTCGAACCGGCACAGCACATTTTGGTTCGTGAGCTTTTCACGCGTGGCATCGGGGTAATCTACTTCATCGCTTTCACTTCATTGTGGATGCAGGTAATCGGCCTAATCGGGAACAACGGAATTCTGCCCGCGAACTTGACCATGTTCGGCGTGCGCCAGGAGGCCAATGCGGCACATATGGGATTGCGCCGTTATCACCAGGTCCCAACTTTCTGTTGGATCAGCGCCACGGATGCTTCTTTGAAAGTTCAATGCGCTGTCGGGACTTGCCTTTCAGTGCTCGTCATTCTGGGCCTTGCCCCCGCCCCGTGCCTCTTTTTGTTGTGGCTTATTTACCTCTCCCTGGCCACCGTCTCGCGCGAGTTCCTTTCGTTTCAATGGGATTCTCTGCTGTTGGAAACGGGATTGCTCGCTGTGTTCTTTGCTCCGTTGCGTTTGTTGCCTGGCCGGCCCGCAGCCACCGGTCCGTCCAAAATCGTTTTGTGGCTGCTCAGATGGTTATTGTTTCGTTTGATGCTCGGCTCGGGACTGGTAAAACTCCTTAGCGGCGACCCTGTATGGAGGAATCTCACCGCGCTGAAATACCATTACGAAACCCAGCCGTTGCCCACGTGGAGCGGGTGGTACGCTCATCAATTACCGGCCGGAGCACAGCGTGCTTCGGCCCTCCTGTTGTTCATTGTTGAGCTGGCTGCGCCGTTCCTGGTGTTTGCCCCCCGCCGATTGCGGCTTATCCCGTTCACCGGCTTTATACTGCTCCAGATCCTGATCATGCTCACGGGCAATTATTGCTTTTTCAATTTGCTGAGTATCCTGTTGTGCTTTTGTTTGCTCGACGATTTTTTCCTCGAACGGTTTGTGAAAGGACGCCGCCAGGCAATTTCCCCGGCTGTTCCGCCAGACCAGCAGGCAGGTAACGCCCCGGAGTTGGCGTCTCCGCGCCAATTTCGCTTTCCTCATCGCTGGCCAATCCAGGTGACCTTTCCACTTATGGCGATAGCGGTTCTTGTACCGGTCATGCAACTCTCCGGCTTGATGAGAGTCCGAGTGTCCTGGCCGAGTCCGCTGTTGTCGCTCTACAACTGGGTCGGTCCTTTGCGCAGTTTCAATAACTATGGACTGTTCGCGGTGATGACCACCAACCGGTTTGAAATCGTCGTCCAGGGCAGCAACGATGGCACCCGTTGGTTGGACTACGAGTTCAAATACAAACCAGGCGACCCAAAACGCAGGCCGGGCTTTGTAGAACCTCATCAGCCAAGGTTGGATTGGCAAATGTGGTTTGCCGCCCTCGGCGATTATCGGCAAAACCTCTGGTTCGTCGAATTCTGCGCACGAGTCCTAAACGGGTCGCCTGAGGTGCTTGGTTTGCTCCGGACCAATCCGTTTCCGAAAAGGCCGCCTAAATACATTCGGGCGGTCGTGTACCAATATCACTTTACGGACCGGGCCACCCGAAAGCGGACGGGCGCGTGGTGGCGTCGTGAACCCAAGGGCGATTACATGCCCATTCTGTCGAACAGGGTCGAACTGAAATGATCTAACCGGCCACGGGCTTTTGGCCCTGAGCCCCGGCCGCTGAAAAATGGTCCTTGTTTTCGGAAGCAAAAGTGCTAAAAACCCGGCACAATCTTGGCCGTTGTTGGGCCTCGACCCGAACGAAAGAAGAGACATGTTCCCCAACCTTCACCTGAAGCGCCTCGATCCCTGTGTTTCGGCCCGGCGCCGCCCGGCAGAGCACCTGGCTTGTCCAACTAAGCCAGGCCGGTGCGTTGGTGCGTTGCGCCGCCCCGCCATCGCCCTGTCGCTGGTTCTCACTCTACTGATGCTTCCGTCGAGCATCGTTCAGGCAAATGTCTACCCCACCAACATAAAGGTTAACGACGGTTTCACGAACATAACGGCCACCGCGGGAAGTTCGATCGCCATCAGCTACATCCTCAACGAGCCCGCATCGGCAGGGGTCACGATTCAGTTGGTATCCGGCGGGATTGCAGTTCGCACCATCGCTATTCCTGGAGGCGCGTCCGGAACCCTGCGCGGATTAAACCAGGTCTCCTGGGATGGAAAGGACAATGCTTCGAACAATGCCGCGCCAGGCACTTACGCCCTTTCGATTACGGCCGCATCGCACGGTTATCCGGTTTGGACGCAAACCACGGACGATAACACTAATGGCAACGTTGTGTATGAGGGCCGCGGCATCGCGGTCAACCGCAATACCAATAGCCCGTTCTATGGCAGAATTTATGTCTCCAACGCAGCTGAAAGCACCGCTGGACAGCCGGATTGGTTGGGATTTCATGTCGGCATCGTCAAGTGTAACGCTGACGCTTCGTTCGCGGATGAAGGCGGATTAAGCACGGGCGGCTATCCCTGGGCCGGCGATAACTTTAGTCCCTGGCACATCGCCGTCGCGCCGAACGATTCTGTCTACATCGATGACTTCACAACGAATGGACAGGTAATCAGTTGGGACGCGAC
>DATGLT010000048.1:0-4065 GCA_035294005.1 Verrucomicrobiia bacterium | reverse complement strand
ACACCGCCAGGTGTTGCTCTTCCCAGCTTGGGCCCGCCGGTTCATTGGTGCTGGCGCCCGGACGCGGACCCGTTATTCCAAAAATACCTGAACTGTAGACGCCGATATAGGAGAACTGGTCGAGGTGAGGAATGGCGATGTTGAGGGTTTGGCCGCCGCCCATTGAGAGGCCCGCGATCGCCCGGTGCGCCCGATCCGCATAGACTCGGTAATTTTTCTCCACGTTGGGCATTATATCGCCCATAAAATCACTGACGAATTCGTCGGTTGCTTGGCGGCCAGTTGCCCGCCCGAACCCGAAGGGCCGGGTGTGCCCTGCCGGCATGACCACGATCATGGGTTTTACCGTCCCGCCCGCGATGAGGTTATCCACGATGAATCCCGCGCGGCCCACCGACGACCAGGCGTCGTCGGAATCGCCAGCCCCGTGCAGCAGGTAGAACACAGGGAACTTTCCGTGGCCTTTCTCATAGCCGGGGGGCGTGTAGATGTGCATTCGTCGAAAGCGTTGCAATGCTTTCGAATAATAGGTTACCGACGCGACCGCCCCGTGCGGGACGTCCTTGGTGTCCATGAAATCAGACCCTGGCACATAAACCAGACTCCAAACATTGTTATTGGATTCGCTGGTTGCAGGGTTCCTGGGATCGATGACGGACACGCCGTCGATGTTGAAATTGTACCGATAAGCCCCGGGATCGATCGGTCCGATCGTAACTTCCCAGACTCCATTGGTGCCCTTTGTCATTTCCGATCCTTGCCCGTTGCCGGGGATATCTCCCGCTGAAAGTTTTACCGTTTCGGCTTTGGGGGCCAAAACGCGGAAGGTGATATGCCGGTCGGGCGCTAGCTCCGGCGAGACAACTTGCGGCCCTTGCGGACCGCGGCCCCTTGCCGGTGCGGCGGCGGGTTGGCCGCTCGAGTGGAAGGAAATCGCAACAGAGCTTAGCAGCGCAAGGCAGACAGTTCTCAATATTGGCATTTCGGTTTTCATGATGACGTCGGTTATCAGCCTCGGCCCGTTGCAGCCAGGGTTGGCCGGTAGATGCTGATACCGGGCAGCATATTCGATCCCAAGGATTCAGGCCAGAAAAACTCCTGTGGCCGCGAGAGCGACAGGAATGCCACGAATTACATAATCGACGGGCGGCAGTTTATCCGCGGCCTGCCCGTTGCTAGCACTTGCTCATTGAATGCTGGGCGCAGTTTCCGTCTCCTCCAGGTCTTCCGGGAGCGCTGACATTACGATTTTCGGGTTGCGCTGGGCAAAGAAGTCGCAGCTCCATTGTTCCTGGAACAGCAGCACGGGTTTTTCATGTGAGTCAAAAGCGAGTCGCGCCCCGGTGGGCAGCATAGTTTCACCGATTTCGGAACCGTCGCTGTTGTTGATCCAGCGGATCACTTTCCATTGGCCCGGTTCCAATCGTGACTCGGCGCCATACTCGGTTTGCATCCGGTACTGGACCACTTCGAATTGCAGCGGGCCGACCGCCCCCAGCAACGGCACGCGTTGCGCGGCATCCCTGAAGTGGAATGCCTGCACCACCCCTTCCTGAAGCAACTGGCCGAGGCCTTCCCGAAACCTTTTGAACTGGGCGGTGCTCGGGCTCTGCAACCATGCGAAGCACTCCGGAGTGAAGCGTGGGATTTCCCGGAACTTCAGAGAAGGATCCTCCGCGAGCGTATCTCCAATCCTGAAGTCGCTGTGGCCCACCAGGCCGACAACATCTCCTGCATAGGCTTCATCGATGGTCTCGCGGTCGCGTCCGAACAGTTTGTGCGAACTGGACAGCCGCAACTTCCGGCCCGTGCGCGTGTGCACCACGCTCATGTCCCGCTCGAATCGACCCGAGCACACGCGAACAAAGGCCAGCCGGTCGCGATGTTTCGGATCCATGTTCGCCTGGATCTTGAAAATAAAGCCCGAAAACCCTGGGCTCTCCGGCAGAATCACCCGGCCGTTCACCGAGCGCGGACGCGGGGCAGGGGCCAATTCGAGGAACGAATCGAGCAGCAACTGCACACCGAAATTGTTGACCGCGCTTCCGAAAAAAACCGGGCTCAAGCGGCCCGCCAGCACAGCCTCGTGATCAAATGCGGCGCCCGCGCCGTCCAGCATCGCAAGTTCTTCGACCGTTTTGCGGTAGGCGTCCGGGTTCATCGCGTCGTTTACGATCGGGTCCTCTAAACCGTGAACCGAGACCGGCGCGCGGTATTCACCGCCCGGGACGCGCTCAAAGAAGTGCACTAGTTTGTCATGACGATCGAACACGCCGCGAAAGTCGGCACCGTCCCCCAGAGGCCAATTCACCGGGTAGGCGGCAATGCCCAGCACGTGTTCCAGTTCGTCCAATAACGCCAACGGATCTCGGGCGGGCCGGTCCATTTTGTTCATGAACGTGAAGATCGGTATGCCCCGCTGCCGGCAAACCTCGAACAGTTTGCGCGTCTGGGTTTCGATGCCTTTGCCGGCGTCGATGACCATCACCGCCGCGTCCACCGCCGTGAGCACGCGATACGTGTCTTCGGAAAAGTCCTTGTGACCGGGCGTGTCCAGCAGGTTGACGCAGAAGCCGTGATATTCGAACTGAAGCACCGTGGAGCTGACTGAAATACCGCGCTGCCGCTCCAGTTCCATCCAGTCGGAAGTGGTCGCGCGCTGGTTCTTTCGGGCTGTAACCGATCCTGCCAGCTGAACCGCTCCACCATAAAGCAGAAACTTTTCCGTGAGGGTCGTTTTGCCGGCGTCCGGGTGCGAAATAATCGCAAACGTGCGCCTGCGTGAAATCTGTTCTTCCATAAAAATTGCCGTTCTATTCCAACCAAAAATTTTAAAAATGCAGAGTCATTACACCGCCAGGGCGAAGGGGCCTGTGAATTCAAAAGAAAACCCCGGCGTTTTTTCCGGGAAGAATCGGGCAATCTAGGGTGGAGTAGGATAAAAGCGAAGGGGTGCGCCGCCGGCCAGAGCCAGCCCTGCGCTGCCCAAATCACATTTTATCAAAAGATGCATGATTCCTGTATACTACGCTAAATCCCAGCAGAGTAAAGGCCTGCGATGGTCTTATCGAGGCTCGCAGCCGTAGCGCCATTCCACGAGCTGTCAATATCGGCTGCCGCCGGCTGGCCCCGGATCTTTGTTCTGACCGCGAAGTCCTCGCATAAAACACTTCCTATTTTGCGCTGTGGATCTAAAGTGCGGCCGTAGCCGAACATTCGAGCGTCGTTCACCCCTGAACCGTCGCCGGTAGCGCCGGTACTCAGTGGACGCGCTTGAGTTTCAATACCCATTCAAAGCGCTGAAATTATGAAATCTTTCCTGTTGATCTTCACCGCCGTCACCTTCGCTTCTCTCCCGGTGTTTGCCGCTGAAACAGACGCCGGCACCTGGAAATGGACCCTCCCCGGACTGAATAGCGAAACTATCCTGAAACTCAAACAGGACGGCGAAAAACTGACCGGCAACTACACCAACCAATTCGGTGCGGCGGAGATTACCGATGGCTCGCTCAAGGACGGCGACATCACCTTCAAAGTAAAACGCGACTTCAATGGCCAGCCCTTTATCATCAAATACGCCGGCAAACTTTCCGGCGACAAAATAACGGGCAAATGCGAGTTCGAAATGAACGGCGAAGCCCGGTCGCTCGACTGGGAAGCCAAACGCGACATGGCCAAAGCCGCCGTGAGCGGGACCTGGAACACCGCACTCATCCTTCCCGACGGAAACCGCATTGAAGGCACCCTCAAGCTCAAACAGGATGGCGATAAACTGACCGGCGTTACCGTCCGCAACGAAAATGAAACCCAAATTCAGGATGGCAAAGTCGCCGGCGACGAAATCAGCTTCACTGTCATCCGAGACCGTGACGGGCGAAAAGTCACTGCCAAGTACAAAGGCAAACTCACCGGCGACACCGTCAAAGGTAAAGTGGAATCCGACTGGTCCGGCGACTGGCAAACCCTCGATTGGGAAGGCACGCGGGGGAAATAGGTTGGTAACTGCCCAGGGTGGCAGGAGTCAAGTGAGCGCTCAACCTGGAGTCCATCTCGAGTTCATGGCTA
>DATGLT010000047.1:0-2113 GCA_035294005.1 Verrucomicrobiia bacterium | reverse complement strand
AGTATTCGGGTCCGAGCCCACGGCTTTGACGGTGATTTTGGTCAACTTTCCCGGCGGCCCGAAATAGTTCTCATTCGGGACCATTTCGTAATGATCGCCGGGGACCGCCTTGCTAAGCTTGTACTGGCCCGAGTTCGCAGCGTGCGCAGACCAGAAGTCAAGCTGGTCGAGCTTCATGTTCCGCGCGGCTTCCAAATCCGATTTTCGAAAGACGCCGACGGCGAACATCACGCGCTTGATGAAAGTGGCTGACGGCGCCATGATCGTGATCTGAACGGTGTGATCGTCCGTGGCCTTGACGCCCGGCACCGCCGGCGTGCCAAAGGGATCATATGGCACCTTGTTGGCGACGTCGAGAAACCCTTCCACGTCGTAAAAGAACCGCTGGGCGGCCGAGGCGAAGTTATCGCGGTAGCCGCGTGCCTCGTTATGGTTCATCATTGCTAAGTAGCCAATGCTGTCGACGACGTCCTGGGCGGTGATGGGTTTGCCGTCGGAGAACTTTGCCTCGGGACGGAGATGAAAGGTGTACGTCTTGCCATCTTCACTGGTCTCCCAGCTCGTGGCCAGACTCTTGGCCGGCAACGGATTCGTTTCCGCATCGGAGGCGACCAAGGGCGCCCAGAGGAGTGACTCGAAGCCCCAGGTTCCGCGTCGGGCCGGATCCAGCTCGGCCAGGTCGCCCGCCGTGTTACCGGTACTGAAGAATGCATCGGCAACAATAATCTCCTGTGGACCGGACGGCGCCGCGGCGCTGGCTTGGCTAACCGTGGTCGGCTGGGCCGCAGCCGGGGTAGGCCGTGAGGCTTGGGGCGCGGCGGCGGTTGACGTCGCTGCTGGTACGGAGGTGGGAGCGCTGGTCGCAGCAGGCACAGTGGTGGGAGGAGGCGGCGCGCTCGAAGCACAGCCAGCCAGGAGCGGGCCGATGAGGCCAATCGTCGCACCGGTGATTCCCCAGCACATCAGGTTACGGCGGCTGGTCTTCGGAAGGTCCTTTACAGGATCCATCGGATACACTCCGTAAGCTTCATTGATCGCGTTCACCGTTCCTAGTATAAACCGGTGGTAATTTTAGTCAATTAACTAATTCCCGCCGCCCGCTTAACGCACCTAGCCCGCGCTATAAGTGGGGCAAACTCGAAGCGCCGCGATTTCGCTATAATCCCTGTAGCCACTGAAATTTGAGGAGAGAGATGTCAACGAACGTTTGGGGCCTGATGTGCACTCCGGCGGATGATGGCGTGCGTCTCAAGGCCGTTTCCGTCGCTAGTCGTGGGGGAGAGGGTAGCCGGTTCGGCGCGGAGGATCCAGCGTCGTGGTAAGGAACGGTGCAGACCGTCGATATGTGATCATCGGCAATGGAATCGCCGGCACAACCGCCGCGGAACAGATCCGCAAAGCCGAGCCGCACGCCTCGGTTATCTTAATTACAAATGAGCCGTACTCGCTTTACAACCGAATCGCTCTTCCGCCCTTTCTCAAGCAGAAGATTAGTCGGCAGAAAGTCACGATTCACAACATTGCCTGGCACGAGGAGCGCTCAATCGAGCTGATGTTGGAAACGACGGCGATGCGGGTAGACACCCAGAGCAAGGAAGTTCATCTGCACACCGGCCGAGTGCTACCGTACGATCGGCTGCTCATCGCCACGGGCGGTCGGGCTAACCCCATGCCGGGCTGTGGGGAGCTAAAGAACGTCTTCAATTTTCAAACCCTTGACGATGCCTTGGCGATCAGCGCACAGATTGAGCGTTCACAGAATGCGGTCGTGATTGGTGGAAGCTACATTTCGTATGAGCTCACTGAAGCGTTCCGCTCGCGCGGCTTGAATACGACCTGGCTCATGCGCGGTCCTTACTTCCTGCGAAGAGTGCTGGAAGAGGAAGGTGGAGCGCTCGTGGACCGGATCGCCGAGAAGCACGGCGTGCAGGTGGTTCACGGTGTCGGGATCAAAGAGATCCGCGGTCGCAACGGTGAAGTCTGTGAAGTCGTAACCTCGGACGACCGGGTGTTTCCTGCTGACATGGTCGGCGTTGGTGTGGGTATCACCCGTAACGTCGACTTTTTGGCTGGCAGTGGTATTGAGACCAGCCAGGCAGTAAAAACGGACGAA
>DATGLT010000046.1:0-10734 GCA_035294005.1 Verrucomicrobiia bacterium | reverse complement strand
TGGGCGCGCAGGATGAACTGATCCGGGCTGTGGTCGAGACCGGCACGCCGACGGTCCTTGTATTGATCAACGGCCGTCCGCTCTCCATCAATTATGCGGCAGCGCACGTCCCCGCCATCCTCGAATGCTGGTATCTCGGGCAGGAAGGCGGCACAGCGCTGGCGCGCATTCTGTTCGGCGAAGTCAGTCCCGGGGGAAAACTCCCCATCACTTTCCCGCGGTCGGTCGGTCAGCTCCCCGCGTATTACAACTACAAACCATCCGCGATCCGCAGTTATGCCTTCGCGGACAGCACGCCCCTGTTTCCTTTCGGCCATGGGCTGAGTTACACAACTTTCCGAATCGATAATCCGGTCGTGACGCCCTCTACGATTGCGCCCGAAGGTACTGCCACGCTCACTGTGGATGTCACCAACGCCGGGACGCGCGAGGGAGATGAGGTCGTCCAGATGTACATCCATCGGCCCTTCAGCCCGATCACGCAGCCGATTATTCAGTTGAAAGGTTTCCGGCGCATCACGCTGAAACCGGGGCAAAAAGCGAAAGTTGAATTCAGGATCACTCCGGAGCTTCTGGCAATTTACGATCTGGACATGCGCCCGCGGGTTGTACCGGGTGAAGTCGAACTCCGGGTAGGGTCAAGTTCAACCCAGGCCGTGAGCACACCTCTTCGTATTGTTGCGGGCTAGGAAAACCCCCTTTCCGATGCGGGTGAAATTTCGCTTGACACAAAGGTGTTCGGTGATATAGTTCGTATCTCGTACAATATCGGCGAAGGAGCTCTATCTTCTGGCGAGCCGTCAACCGAAACCAAAGGGGGCCAATTCTGAGACTGCCCGCGACATCAATCGGAGCCTCGTTCTCAACGCCATCCGCACCCGGCAGCCCATTTCGCGGGCCGATCTTGCGCGGCTGACCGGCCTTCAGCGAAGCACCGTGTCGCTGATTGTCGAGCAACTGGCCCGGGAAAGGTGGGTCGTCGAGGGCGGGGTTGCTCATCTTCCGCGCGGGCGTAAGCCGCGGTTGCTCTCGCTGGATATTGAACGCGCGGGGATCATTGGGGTCAACATCAGGCCGCGCGCCACAACCGTGGCACTGTCGGACCTGAACGGCAGCTTTGATTTCCAGGAATCGTTCCCCACGCCCAGGGAGCCTCAGGGGCTGATCAAGGCGCTGGCCGCCATGATCGAGAGGCTCGTGGAGGTGCATTCCGGGAAGACATTCGAGGGGATCGGGATCAGCGTCCCGGGACGCGTGGACCGTACAACGGCGAAGCTCGTCTTTGCGCCCAATTTGGGCTGGCGAGACGTTGACCTGAAAGGCCCGCTGGAAAGGGCCACCAAAATCCCCGTTCTGGTTGAAAACGCCGCAAACGCCTGCGCGCTGGCGGAAACCTGGTCCGGGCCGTTCGCAGGCGTTCAGGATCTGATTGCCGTGACCGTTTCAGAAGGCATCGGGACCGGAATCATCGCCAATGGCAGGCTGGTGCGAGGGCCGGGCGGAGCCGCAGGCGAGTTCGGCCATGTTTGCATTGATCCTTCGGGGCCCCCATGCAATTGCGGCAGCCACGGATGTTGGGAAGTCTATGCATCGAATGCCGCAGCGGTTCGTGCCTACAACGAGGACCCACCGTCACGTTCAGCATCAACCCGATATCGAAAGAGCCATGCGCAGGCTTCCGTGGAGGATTTCAAAGACCTTCTTTCCCTCGCAGACCGCGGCGATGTCAGAGCTTGCCAGGTTCTCGAACGAATGGGGCGATATCTGGGTTACGGATTGGCAATACTGATCAACGGGCTGGCGCCCTCGGTCATCACGATCGTCGGCGAAGTCACCCGGGCATGGGACAAAATTGGACCGGTTGTCCAAACAGTCGTAGAGGAAAGGTCCAAGACCCATTCCGCCACACGGATTGTTCCGACCGACGAGGTTATGCAGCCTCGGCTGCGGGGAACGGTGGCTCTGGTACTGCAAAAGCATTTCCAGCCCAGCATGTTCCCTTAAGGTGGACTTCTGCAGGGCGGATGAGCATTCGTATTTCGCATGGTTATTTTGTTTGTGCCTCAAACAAAGGCGTTTCCGCTTTTCTAGTTTGAGCGTCGCTTGGGCCTGAGCGGCCTGCGGATCAATGCGCGAGGCCAATCATATTTCGCGTAAGCGAACTGAGGAGGGTAAGTATGAAGCGGCTTAGTCCACTGCTGGTGTTGTTACTGTTTTTTTGGCCTGCTATCGCTCGGTGTCAACAGAGCGGCAACGGAGCCATCAGCGGCGTAGTGACGGATCCTTCAGGGGCCGTTGTGCCCAAGGCCAGTGTCACCGTGAGCGAGACCCAAACGGGCGTTCGACATACCGTCACAACAAATTCGGCGGGAGTGTTTTCGGTCCCTTCTCTGCCTCCCGGCAACTATCGCGTCTCAGTTGAGGCCAACGGCTTCAAAAATTACGTTGAGAGCTTTCCGCTGCTGGCGGACCAGGCCCGTTCCCTGAAAATACAACTGCAACTGGGAGAGCCGACACAAAGGGTAACGGTCCAGGGCACAGCAGCAGCGGTGAATACCGTTTCGCCGGTCTTGAACCAGGTGATCGGCAATGCGCAGGTTGAGAATCTGCCGCTTAATGGCCGCAATGTGGCCGACCTGACACTCCAAACTCCGGGAGTCGTAGTGGCTAACGGCTTTGCAGTAGGGCAAGGGACTACGAAAAACGTTCCTGACACCGAATCCTTTTCGGTGAACGGCTTGCGTCCTGATCAGGTCTCCTATAATCTCGACGGAGCCAACAACCAGGACCTGCTGAGCAACACAAATGACCCCTTCCCGTTTCCGGATGCCACGCAGGAATTCAGCGTCCAGACATCGAGCTTCAGCGCCCAATACGGGCAGAACTCCGGCGCCATCGTCAATGTGGTATCGAAGCGCGGCACGAATCAATGGCATGGCGACGGCTTCGAATTTGTGCGAAACAAGGTGTTTGATGCGCGTAACTTTTTTGCTTCGCCGCCAAAAGGTTCGACGGATTCACGCAGCCCCCTTAAACGCAATCAGTTTGGCGGCACCATCGGCGGTCCCATTAAGAAAGACAAGAGTTTTATCTTTTTCGGGTATCAGCGCACAACAGTCCGGTCAACGGTTCCAGGCCAGACCGCTGTCATCCCCACGCCTGCAAACCTGAACGGAGACTTTTCAAATTACCTCACCACAGGTCCGGCCAATCCTTTGGGCAAGGTCGTTCAGCTCGTGGATCCCGTGACCGGCGCGCCCATTCCCGGCAATCAGCTGACTTCAGACCCGAACACGCCGCTTAATCCCGTTGCCCTCAACATGAGTAAAGTACTGTGTCCGGGTTGCCCGGAGTCCGCTAACGGCACCGTCACGTTCCTGCCAAACGTCGGACAAAACACGAACGAATATGACGCCCGTTTCGACCAGGTGGTCCGGGGCGTGGACCAACTCACCGCTCGCGCATATATTGTCCGTTTCACGGCTCTGCCGTCCTTCAACGGAAAGGACCTGCTGAGCCTTCAGAACAATTTCAGCGGCGACGGGTCCACCGTGCAGACGCAAAACTACATGTTGAGCTATGCGTGGACCAAGAGCGCCACCTTCGTGAATAACACTTACGTCAGCTATCTGCGCACGGCGTCAAACCGCTATCAGGGGTTGCCCGCAAGCTACCAGTTGAGCCAGTTGGGTACGCAGATTTACCAGTTGCCGACAGCCGAGGGTGGGTATCATGGGTTCGGCGTCAGCGGGTACTTTGGGCTTGGTTCTTTTACGGGCGGAGCGTTCATTCGCAATGGCGTGGACGTTCGTGACAACGCCTCCTGGGTCAACGGACGTCATATCATCGGCTTTGGCGGCGACATCGAACGTGACCAAAGCAACATTCGAAACACCGATCGGCTGAACGGCGACTGGAATTTCAACTCGAGCGACTTTCTCGGCAACGCCCTCGCCAATTTCATCACCGGCAATCTATATAGCTTTACCCAGACCTCTGGAAATTACTCCGACTCACGTCAAACGGTTCTGGGACTGTACGTTCAGGATCAATGGAAGGTCAGCCACCGTCTGACGCTGAACGTCGGCCTTCGATGGGACCCACAGACGCCCATGAAGGAAATTCGCGGCCGCATTGAACAATTCCTTCCCCAGGCGTATCAGGCAGGTGCACATTCGACGGTGATTCCGACCGCGCCGCCGGGACTGTTATTCATCGGCGACTCGTACAATGGAGTGTCGGTTCCGGCAACCGGTGAGACTGCCACCTATCGTAATTTTGCGCCTCGCGTAGGATTTGCGTTTGACCCGAAGGGAAACGGCAAAATGGTGATCCGCGGTGGGTTTGGCGCGTTCTATTACACGCGGCTTCCAGGTCTTTTCCTGAACGACGCTTCCATCGTGACGCCGTTCAGCAACAGTATCACACTGTTTCCGCCACCTCCGGCCTATGAAGGCGGGGGATTGACCAACCCACTTGTTAACGAGCAGTCATTCGTCGCGAATTTTCCGCAGCGATACACTCTCGCAGCCGTCCCCAAAAATACCATCTTTCCGGCTCCGCTCACTGTTTACGGTTTGCAGCCTGGCTCGACCTGGCAGACGCCCACAACTTTTGGATGGAACCTGACAGTCCAGCGCCAACTCAGACCGAGCACATTGCTTACGCTGTCCTATGTGGGGAACGCTGCCAGCCACCTGCGCCAGGACCAGGATTTGAATCCGGCGCAGTACATTCCTGGAAACACCGCATTTGATGCACTTTCGACTGACCAGCGGCGCGTATATTCAGGATGCTCCCCCACAGTCACCACAAACTGCGGCCCAATCTACTCCGACATCCTTATGAACAGCAACAGCGGTAACTCTCACTACAACTCCCTTCAGGCGAGTGTGGAAATCCGTCCCGGGGCCGGACTGCCGGGAGCGCTGCGCAATATGACTCTCGTGGGTAACTACACATACTCGCAGGCCATCCTGGAAGTGGCGCAAACCGGAAGCAGCGGCATCACCGATGTGGGATCGAGCAAGGGATCGGGGATGTCGTATTACAATCCGGCCCAGTTCGCTTTCAACCGCGGTCCCGCCCCTTACAACCGCTCGAACGTCTTCACTTTGTCCTATGTCTTCCCGTTGCCCACGCTCCAGGGAACTTCAAGCCGCCTCCTGCGAAGCACCCTGGGCGGGTGGAACTGGTCCGGCCTGTTTACCGCGGAATCGGGAGACTCCATGACCATCCTCGCAGGAACAGATGTTTCAAAATCGGGTCTCGGAGCCGACAGGGTGAATCTCGTGAATCCAGCAGCCCACGGAACCGGCGCCCAGGCGAACCCAACCCCTTGCAGCCCATCGGTGAAGTTCTGCGTTCCTTTCCTCAATACTTCCATGTTCGCTCTGCCCGCTGTCGGCCAGTTCGGAAACGTCGGCGCGGGGGCGATCACCGGGCCCGGAGGCTGGAATTACGATATGGGACTGATGAAAGACTTCACCCCATTGGCCGCGCATGAGAATTTTCGCATTCAGGTGCGTGGCGATTTCTTTAACGTCCTGAACCATCCATGGTTCGGAGACCCAAACCTGAGCTATGTGGGATCCAACTTTGGCCGGATCACTAGCCAGGCGAACAGCGAGCGTGTGATTCAATTGGCGATGAAATTGTTCTTCTAAAAAAACCGGGATCAGATCGGAAGCACGCCGGGGCAGACATTGGACTTCTTGGCGGGTTGTGTTGTAGCCTTGGCATGTAGGCCACACAGGACGTTGAAGCCCGCGGAATGGGACGCATGAGATTTGCGCCGGCCGGAATGGTAACGTCTATAACAAGTTGAATCTAAATATCTTATTGAGTTTCCGAAGTGCCGGCGGTCAGATTTTTGACGAAAATCGTTGCTTTTGCGAACAGCCCGCAATAATTACGAGAAGGAGTTCTTGCCTACCCACCTCCAGCTCATATTTAAGGAGAGACCTTGATAAGACATCTCGGTACCACAGTTCTGACTATGGGCCTCTTCGTGACACATGCCCTCGGGCAGGTTGTCATTACTCGCCAAACCTCGGTGTTCATCAATGCTCGCGAGTCCGCTCCCATTCAAAAGGCGGCGCAGGACCTGGCCAACGATATGCAAAACGTGTTTGGTGTCCCGGTCCGGATTGTTCATGATCCTGCGCAGGCGCACTCAACGACAATTTGGATTTCAGATCGATTCGATCTTCCGGCGCGTGTCGAGAAACCCTCTGGGTGGGAGAAACTGCACATTCAGGCGGTCGAGCACCCACTTCCCGGCTCGCCCGCAGCACATGCGATTGTCCTGACGGGATCAGACATGCGCGGGACGATTTACGCGATCTATCAATTCTCCCAACAATTCCTGGGAGTGGACCCGCTCTACTGGTGGACTGACCATCCACCGCAGCACCGCGCCGAGATCAGCGTTCCGGACAACTATGCCGAAACTCAGGGGCCGGTTTTCCACTACCGCGGATTTTTCATCAACGACGAAGACCTGCTGACCGGCTGGGCTCCAGGAAAAACAACCGGGATCTCGCTTGATGTCTGGAACAGAATTTATGAAACCATCCTGCGGCTCAAGGGGGACATGGTTGCTCCGGGGACCTGGATTTTTCCCGATGAACCGCAAATCAAGCTGGCGGGCGAGCGCGGGCTGATCATCACTCAGCATCACGCAATTCCTTTGGGACTGAACGTCGCGCGATGGCCGGAAGGCGTGCCTTACAATTACACCGAGCATCCCGAAATTCTTGAGCGCGCGTGGCGGAACGCTGTTCATGAATACCCTCCTGACGTGGACGTGCTGTGGACGGTTGGTCTCAGAGGCCTCTCCGACGTCAGCTATGCCTCGACAGACCCAAGTGTTCGCGGAAACAATAAAGCGCTTGGAAAACTGATCAGCAAAGCCATCGCCAGGCAGATCGAGATCGTGCGCTCAGTGCATCCTGACGCGCAGTTCATCACGAACCTTTGGCAGGAAGGAGCGAAGCTGGTTCAGCTGGGCGACCTCACCATTCCTCCCGAAGTCCACAAAGTGTGGGCAGACAGCGGATACGGGTATCTTCTCGATCAAGGCGAAGTTTCTGCCGGCCAGGGTGCTTATTACCACGTGGCCATGATGAACGGTCGGGCGAACCAATTGACCGAGATGGTTCCCGTGGACAGGATCTATTCTGAACTGGGGCGCTACATTAAAGCCGGAGCTACATACTACCTGCTGGTGAATACCAGCGATATTCGCCCGGTGTTGATGACCGCCAAGACCGTAATGGACGTCGGCTGGAGCGGCGTTCCCGCAGCAGGCGCCGCGGCCGCCAATGACGAATACCGAGGCTGGGCATCGAGCGAGTTCGGGCCTAGGGCGGCCGCACAGGTGGTCGACGTCTATGACGATTATTTCAAAGCGCCAGCACATTTTGGCAATCCTCCGCTCGAATATGGGGACCAGTTCTACCATACCGAAGCGCGCATTATGATGCTTACTTACATGATCGATTCGCCGCTTTACTCGATTCCAAGCCAGGCGCCGAAGTGGGTCCAGCCAAGGATCTTCGGCTTTCGTTTTGCACGAGTGAGCAGGAAAGACTGGCTTCACGAAACGGTGGAAAGAGAAATCAAGCAATGCGGAGATGCGCAGCCGCGCTGGGATGCCGTGTGGAGTAAAGCGCTCGCCGCCGAGCCCCTCGTGGCGCCCGATCGCAGGCTGTTCTACCGCGCGAGCGTGCTGACTATGATCGCCATCAACCGCCAGAGCAATCGGGCGCTGCTTGAATTATCCCGGGCCATCCAACTGGCGCAGGCCGGCCACACCAGCGCAGCGGTTGAATCGACGCACAAAGCTCTGCTGGCCCTCGATTCCATCCAGCAGGCAGAACAGGCCGCAGAGTATGGCAAGTGGAAAAACTGGTACCGCGGCGACTGGCTTACCGGAATCTATCGAACAAAGCAGATCGCTGAGATCTTTTCCAAATTTCTCACCGACCCCATGACCCACCTGCCGCCACCGGTGCTGTGGGACGGATGGGAAGCCTACTACCACATCATGCATTACGAGGGCGACCGCACAGCCGACGTAAACTGATTGGGAACAGGCCGTGCAGTAGAGCAGTCACTAACCACAATTCTCCTTATGCGTTGGCCGTGTCTTATTGCGACCTGTCGAATAGACAGCAGCACGTCGAATACATTTACAACGGAACGATCCGGCTGTTTCCGAACATCAGGAATCTCGGCTTGCACGGTTCAGGATTCTTCGTGCTGTCGGCACATTCCTCGTCGGTGCTGTGTTCGACGGAAAGAATATCTCGAAGATCATCATAGGTAGCGAAAAAGGAAAAAATCGCCATCCTTCCAAGTCCATGGCAGGAAACAACGGCGGAGGTTACGCGAACAAAAGATGCAAAGACATTCGCGTTCGTGCGGAGAACGAGGTGCTGGAATTTTCCACCAAGGCAGGAGAAACCGATCACGTTTCGCCGGGGCAAGTCTCCTCGGCAGCTTGCGCTGCACACGCATTCGATCAACGCGCAATCAGAGCAATCGGCCCCATCAGGCCCGAGGGCAATGGATGGAGGTCATTCATATCCTGAGGTTCAAATCTTCTGCCGTAGCGGTCGTAGAGAAGCCGATAGTTGGGAAGTGATTGGCCCGCCATCGAATTGACCGCGAGATTCCCAACGTCGATGCGAAAAGTGTTTTCCCCTGTCTTCAGCCACGGTGTGACTTCGAGTTCATAGGGTGGACACCACACAGAACCCACGCGTTTGCCATTCACATGAATGACAGCCGCTTCGCGAACCGGACTGTCGATCCAGGCTTGGATTCCGTTTCGCCGTAGATGGGGTTGAAGTGCAACTCCTTTTCCGAAATTCAGATAAACTCTTGCTTCGCCGTCCAGCATGGATGCTGGGACGGCAACGCTCTTTTCATAAATCCCCTGGCCGGAGAAGTAGCGAAGACCTTCGATTTCCGTCCACGAACGGAGTTGATCCATATGGATGCTCTTCCCTGTTCCTGGGAATGTGACGTTCCAATCCCGGCTGATGTCGATTGGAGCGGGTAACACACTCGGGCGAACGTGTGGTGGGGCGGGCGAACTGTGCGAGCCGGAGAATATCAGAATCATCGATTCATATGGTTCAAAATGGAGCGGAACGACGACGCGGCCGTCCACTGCAGTACTCCAGTGGACGGACGACTTGCTGACTGTCAACGGGTCCCAGCGCTCGGGCGAAAGCTGCTTCACCCGGAACGTGGCTTCGACGTCATGTGCCTGGTTCCCGGTGTTCGCCAGGAAGTAAAGCTCGCCTTCATCGAGGCGGCGGCGAATGAATCCGATTTCCGGCACTTTGGGATTCAATTGAACGTCGGGAGTAAGCCTGCTTGCCAGCGCAGCGCCCAGGTCTGATTCGTTTTCAACAAAAATACATAGCGCATTCTGGCCCTCAAAAAGCTCTCGAGTAAGTTCCAGAACGTCTCCGCTGTCACGCTGACCGTCGAGGAGTCCGGGCGCAAGGCTGGGCTTGCGGCGCGTGGCGATCACAATTCCGCCTCGCCGCGTGTAGTCCCGCAGTTTCCGGTAGGCTGTCAGGGGAATTCGCTCGACGCCGGACAGAATCACAGCGGCGTAAGGAATTCCAACGAGGTCGATAGCATCGTCATCGATGAAGTCGAAATTGAAGCCTGCGTCTAAAATGGCAGGAAGAACGTGTGGACCCAACAGCGATTCCAGCACTATGTTGACTGATGGGTTGCTGTGGCCGGTAAATCGCGCCCACGCGTCGCTGTTCGGCAGGTACACGGCGACGTCGTTCGCTGGCTTGCCCTGGCGGAGCAGAAAACTGATCCTTTGCAAATACGCCGCCACGTCCGCCATCACGGGCCACCACGGATTGTGATCGTTCAGCGCGCCCGCAGCATAAAATCGCCAGCCGGGCTCGCCCGCTTCGGGTGCGGAGTACGGCCAGCCGTGGCCGACAATCTGATTGATACCCTGGAGGAAGTGGCGGTCGGCTTCTGCTTTGAGATCGAGCGGTGTCGCGCGAAAAGCCGGAGAGTGGATCCACGTCCACGTTTCGGCCGAGGTCACCGGTTTGCCATAGAGATGGCAGGCCGAAGATGCCCAGCGGGCTGGGCTGAGCCCTCTCCAATCCGGATTTTCACCCTCAGGAAGATCGACCAGCCGGTTGCTTGAAAGCACCACCGGAGGCTCGCCGTAAACCTGGCAGCGAATGCGGGTGCCGTTCTGGTCCGCCCATTCACGCAACGGGACAAGATAATGTTCATTCGCCAACTCGGTTAGCGTACGACCCCAATCACATCGGACGGCGTAAGTATCCTGGCCTGCATCGCCCACAAGCGCCGGCAGATGCGGCTTCAAATCATAGCCACGCCGGCGGCGGAATTCCTCCAACAGTCCGGGTGTCCAATTTGACATGAAAACTTCCAGGCTGTCGCTGAACACTGCATACGGCTTTCGCGTCACAAATGCCTGCATCAACCTGTCGCCGGTCGAGTGCAGATAAGCATTCACCGCTGCATGGTCGTAGTGATCGATCACAAAACCTTCAGCCCCAACCGCTGCACGCTTCACCTGCTGGCCCGTGCGGCTGGAAATAAAGAAGAGGACGGAGTGAAATTGCCCCTGTTGTTCCACTCTCACTCGAGGGCCGTTGAGGTCATCAAGTGCCCGTGCATTTTCGCCGGAAAGTTCTCCATGCTCGTCGT
>DATGLT010000045.1:0-38588 GCA_035294005.1 Verrucomicrobiia bacterium | reverse complement strand
CACAACCCACAATGAGAACATGCTCGAGAGGCGCGGCTGTGGCACGAGTCAACATACCGAAGCTTGCGCACGCTACGAGCATCGCGCGGACAAAGAAGAAAGTGCAGAAACGCATGGTGTTCAAATGAAAACCGGGCCCGGTGAAACAAACCCGAGCCCGGCAATCATGTAGAGTTCAGCCGCCGAATGCACGCGGCCGAAAGCGGTTACTGGTGCAGGCGGTAGAACTGATGCCCAGCGCCAGGAGCAAGCTTGAATGGGCTCGTCGCGCTAGAAACGTTCGTCCAGGGACCCGTTACGTTCGGGGCCGACTGGAGGGTTGCACCACCATTCCAGGAGATGTTTAACTGGCCGCTAACAAGGCTGGCGCTCAGGGTTCCTGGACCCAGCGGAGCGAGTGAGGGCACACTGTACACCCCCCAATTATCAATCGCCCAATACCAGCTGGATGTCCCAGATTGCACGAACCGGAACACGACGTTCTTCTGGTTATCCGCCAGAGGAACACGATACAACTCGATCCGCTTGGATTCGTTGCCATCGTCATTGTACCGGCCCTCGATATATGGAGCCAGGGCCTGGGTGATGGGGGCTTTGATGAAGAATCCGTAATAACCACCAACGAGTTGGTTGCTGATGGGATCCGTGTACTTGGCCACATCGCCGTAACTGGTTGTCATGGTCTTTACCACGTCGATATTCCCTAACCCATCACGGATGATATCCGGAGGAGCCTGGCTATCGGCATCGCCCTGAACCCAATAAAGAATGGGGTAATAATTGGTTCCATCGAGCGTGTATTCCAGGGCCGCCATGCTGTCCTGGTTTTGCTCGTACGCACTGTCGAAGGCAATGACGATGCCAGACTTGCCAGTCAGATCATAGGGCTTGGTGTAGAGATATTGGATTTGTCCCGGCGGACCGTTGCCACGGGCGTCCGACTCCGCGCGGATATAATGATTGACGAGCAAGGCATTGGTTCCTTCGTCGAAGGCAACCCCGTTCAGAATCTGCGGGACGTAGCTGCTGACGCCGAAATCCTTGGAAATGTTGAAAGATTTGTCGACCACAACCCAGCCAAGGTAAAAGTCCGAGTCCAGATTCGCCGGATCGTTCCCAGCCGTTTCATGTCCGGTAAAGTTCACCTGCGTCCAACCGCTGGGCACGGAAGGATTGGGGCCGGCCGGGGTCGATTCGAAGTCTTCGAAGTACACCGCGGGAGGCAGGATATAGTTGCGCAGCAGATGGAAGTTCCAGCTATTGGTGTGACTCACACCACCAGTACCGGACTCGTTCCAGGTAACTGTTGCGGCATGAACAGTGCGCGGCAATTGCAAGCCCGATGGATTATAAGTCAGCATCGTTTGCCCATTGGTCGCCGTCACTTTGGTCGAGACGGCCAGCCCATCGACAGTCCAGACAACAGATGAGGCGTTGACCTTATTCGACGATCCGTCGTTAAGGATCAACGAAGCATTGGTGAAACCAACGTCGGCGCTGCTGCCAAACGGAGAAACAAACGACGACGGACCGGCATAACTTACGTAGCTTCCAACCGGGGCGGTGCGTTTCCAATACGCCTTCACGGCGCCGGCCTTTGTACTGTCATTGACAAGAGTCTTATTTCCCTGGGTGTCGATGCTATAGAATTCCAAGCTGGCATCGCCATTGTTGTTGGACCCCTTTGCCGTTCGGAACCAGACGAGGCGGAAGGGGTAGATTCCGGCAGTTTGGATAGCAACCCCGAAACGCGTCTCGGCGGTGATTGCACGATAATCGAAAAGGCCCACCATGGTGCCAAAGGCGTCATGGGCGTTAGCGCCGACGGTGACACGAAAACCGTCCGTGGCGTCAACTCCGAACGTGTAAAACCCGGGTTGGAGATCGAGGTAGCCGATGATTTCGCCCGCCATATTGGCGCTGTCAGGGGCATTGAGGCCGGGGAAGTTTGCGTCGGGGTAACCATTTGCAGTCGTGAAAGACCCCTGCTCAGTGGTCAGGTCATATGAGAAATTCACGTTGGTAATGATGTAGCTGCCATCGGGCTGCGGGCCGGCCGTGGCGGTGTTTACGTAGGGAGCGCCCGTGGTGGGATCAATGAGGACCCCAGCCAACTGGGCTTCGGCATGCGCGATGTTGGCCGCCATTATTCCCGACGCACTCGAATCGATCTGGCTGATGCGCAAACTAAAGCCCCGTTGGGCGGTGTCTACCGCCGACGAGGGTAACGCGGCGCTCGGCGGAACCGCGGTGTACGCAGGAACAACAAAGGTGAAAACCTCGGACGAATTGTGCGCAGGGACGGAATTGTCCGAAAACGCCACGGACACATAATTGCTCGAACCGGCGACAAACAAGTTTTGTGAGGCGTAGGAAACAACGGTGGCATTGCCACTCCTTGACAGAGTGGTGTTCACGGCCGACCCGTTAAGGCTTACTTTTAACGTATTGGTCGCCAAAGCCGAAACATCGTCCTGGATTAGAAAACTGAAGCCCGCCGGGCTGAAATTGAAAGCGGTCGCGTAAGGCGGCCCGATTTTGGCCGTCGCGTATGCTTTGAGAGCCCCGGGCGTAGAGCGGTCATTAATCAGCACGTTATTGGTGCTGGTGCTGTCGGACACCACACTGAAGAATGAAAGGTTCGCTCCTCCGCCCGCCTGCCAGTAGATAAGCCGTATCGGATAAATCCCAGCGACCGGCACGGCGACCTGGAACAAAGTGTCCTGGGAACCTCGATTCCCGTCATTTTTGCCAAGGCTAACCGCCGTCGAGAGGTCCTTGGGATTGAGTAACGAAGCCGTTACTCCAAATCCGTCGTCGCTGTTCACGCCCAGCAGGTATTCGCCAGGGGCGGGAAACTCAATGTAAGTGATAACCTGCTCTGAGAAATTCACGGTGTTGCCGGAGCCAATTCCTGGAAACGGATCAGCGCCCGCAAAGCCATCCACGCTGCCACCGGGGGAAATATTGAAATTGATGACATTGGTAATCGTGTAGAAGCCGCTCGCGTCGGCACCGGACAAATCGGCGATATTCGGGCCATAAAGGCCGCTTTGCTGCCCTTCGGTCCAGGCAATGCTGCCCCCTTCAGTAGCTGCGGTCTGATAAGGACGGACCCTGAAGCCGGGTTGGTTGGTGTTGACTGAGCCAGGCGGCATCACGTAGTTGGCCGGCAGCACACTGGAAACGACGGGTTCCTGCTCGAGCGTCTGGCCAGAAACAGTGGCTTTGGTGTAAATCTCCTGCACTTCACTCGCGGTAAGGGCACGGCGCCAGATGCCAACGTCATCCATCAGGCAGTCCAATGCCGCCCCGTTGTTCGTGGCGTACAGCCCGGTGCCGTCCTCTCCCAGGTTGATGGCCCAGTCGGGGCCCGCCACGCCGGACCGCGGGGGATTGGGCTGTCCGTCTGTCTCGAGGCTGCCGACCGCGTTGCCCGCGGCCGGAGCAATTGAAAAGGTGTTGAGCAGCACGCCGTCAACATACGTGCTGGCCAGATTTGTGCGTTGGAATGTCACCGCGAGGTGATGCCAGGTTTGATCTTCAAGCTGAGGCCCGGCGTGGCCAACCATGTTCCACTTCGGGTTCACATTGTCGGTCAACTGAACACGAGTGCCATCGCTCTCGTTGGAAATCACCCAGCCAAGGTCGCCGCTGCTGTCCCAGTTTTTGTTGGAGATGAATGGCTCATCGGCGGACGAGGAAGCGATCTTGAGCCACATTGCGACCGAGAAATCGGTGGTATTGCTCGTTGCGTCGCTTCCAAAATGAAGCAACGCCGGATAACCGAGCGTGACATAGTTGTTGGTCGTTCCATCAACGGTGACAAGGATGTGAACGGCTTGACCCAGGAAGCCGGGTGCGAATGTAACTCCGTTCTTGTCGGCTGTCCCCAGGGCCACGTTGGTGCCATTGATCTTGTTGGCGGTGGAATCCAGCAGGTTCCCGTCAAATTTGAGATGGACGGTTAACGCATTGGTTACGGTAGTCGCGGAGGCCTGGTCGCTGCACAACCGCATTGCGAAGGCAGCGGCGAGCAGAGTGAGTCGAAGTCTGACTCTGTTTGTTTTGTTCATGGTCATTATGGTGTTTTGATCACGGTTAAATCCGGGCGCAGCGGTTATCGGAGCGCAGAAATCATTCGGCAAAAGCAATCGATCTATTCCAAACACAGTTCGCGGCATGTCTCAGGCCACACCGTTATGGGTCAACAGACATGCAGGATCGGCAAGCGCAGTCGACACTTCGACCGCTTGTGATCCCAATAAACTGAATTTCGCCCGACGCCAAGGCTAGCCGATGTCGGCCACATCACAACAACAGCGCTGTGACGTTGATGTGCCGGGACGGTTACAAACGCTGAGCGAGCTTAAGACCGGCCACGGGCAGTGCAGACCAGCAGACGCAAGCAAAGTTCCTGAGCAAGGGTTTTCAAATCGGCAATAGCTTACATCTGGCAGAGAAAAACTCTTATGTCAAAAATAAAAAAATGTTTTGGTTAGGCTAAAACAATGGCCGGCAATTCCGCCAGGCTGGAAATCAGGTGAGTGTGGGGAGAACCGGCCAGTTGCTCGCGGGTGTGGGTGCCGTTGGTCACCCCAATCACCCATCGGCAGCCGGCGGCGGTTCCTTCCTGGAGGTCCGAGGGGGTATCGCCCACTTTGGCCACGCGCCCCGAATCGCGCACGCCGGTCAATTCCATTGCCTTGAACGCGAGGTCAGCGTGGGGACGTCCTTGGGCCACCTCGTCGCTCGCGACGGTGGCGTCAAGAAGGGCGGTGCCGTTCCAACCGAGCCGTTCCAGGATTGCATTCACGATGGGGCGGCTGAACCCGGTATCCAGAGCGATGCGAACTCCGGCCCGCTTCAGTTGCAAAAACGTATCCACCGCGTGGGGCATCGGCTCGATTCCGGGAGCGTCCTGGTAATGTTTGAGCATGCGCCGGAGAAAATCCGCGTGGAGCGCCCCTACGAGCGCCGAGTCCGCCGGCTTTCCCCCGGTCAGTTTCTTTTCGAGCACGAGCCGGATGGCGATGGGCTTGGGCAACCCCATGACGGAGTTGATTTCATCGCGCGTCACCGACACTTCCGCCGCAAGCGCGTCGCGCAGGCAGATATTGACGGCATCGTCGTCGCGCACCGTTGTTCCCGCCATGTCGAAAATTGCAAGTTGGATGCTCATACGTGGGTCCTGTCTGAAAGCGCGGGAGAATTGACAACCGGGGGAATCGCAGCGGCTGCGGCGGGCGCGCCCTTTTTGTATAAAAAGCAGCACATAATGGCTGAAATGAGGGTCAACCCGGCCATCGCCTGGAAGCCCAGCCGATAGCCGCCGATCATCAGAAGTTTGCCGAAGACGGTGCCCGACATAATGCCGGCGAAGTAGCCGGTCCCATCGACCAGGCCGGAGACGGTGGCGGCAAAATCCTTTCCGCGCACTTCAACAGAAAGAACCCCGCCCAGCAAACTGTACGGCCCGTAGACCAGGAACCCAATCAGTCCGACACCAACTGCCAGGAGCCACAGGCCGAAGTGAAACAGTTGCGGCAAGCCGGCCAGCAAAACGGCCAGGGTTCCCAGAATCACGACCAGCAATCTTTGACGCCCCACCGGTCCCAGGCGGCCAAAAACCCAGCCCATAAGAATAATCCCCGCAGCGCCACACAAGTCGAACGGGGTCGAAAGAAAGGAGGCCACCTTGGTCGAAACCTGGGGGCCCCCCTCGGTGCGCAGGAAATCGACTGTCCAGAAATTGAATGTTTCGCGAAGCAGGGTGAGCGTGAAACTCAGGGCGATGACAACAAGGAATTTTCGCTCGGCAAACAACGCCAGAGTGCGGGACAAGCTGTACGTTGACTGGGGTTTGGCCCCTTGGGCGATCGGGGGTTTGCGTTCCGGGCGCGGCAGCACCGTCCAACACAGCGCAATCAGAGCAACGGTCACCAGCGACGGCAGCCCCAAAACAGCGGGCCACGAATCATGCGTTAAGCCCGCGATCCAACCCGCCAGCCACACGGCAAGGGCTCCGCCGAAAACAAAACTGAGCGACAACAAACCACACGCAAAGGCAAGCCGGGCAGGTCCGAACCACTCGGGCACCAGCTTGAGCGAGGCGCCCCAACTCGCCGACCCGAAGAGACGGTTTGCGCTGTATAGAATCACCAGGACCCCGAGCGACGGAGCAAAAGCGCCCAGCGCTCCAAAAATCGCCACCAGGGTGAGTGACCCGAGCAGAGCGTTGCGCCCCCCCACCCGATCGGTGATCGGGCCGAAAAAGAATTTTCCGAACGCATACGCAACCGTGCTAACGCTGTTGATTATGCCCACCTGCTCCTTGTTCAGGCCCCAGGCCTTTTGCAGCAAAGGAACCGCAACGGAAAGATTTTTGCGGCATAGATACACTCCGATATATGCGGCGACGATCGTGCCCAAGAATAAATACGCCCGCGCGGGCGGGATCGCGTCCTCGGTCTGAGGGCCTTCAGCCATTCAAACCGCCGATGTCATCGAGGCGGGACAGAGTGTTCCCAGGTTGGGTGTCGCAGGCCATGTCCAGAAAGTACTGTGGGGCGCAGGCTGACGCAAGTTCATGGCAACCTGGCCTCATTTTTGTGACTAATCGGTGACGAGTTCGAACCGTCAATCGTCATCCACGGTCTGAACCGCCCAGACCGGGTAAGGCGCGCGCGAGCCTTTCATGGCATGCCATAAGATCCGATTCAAAGTGTCCTCCGGGCACTGGTCGGGCTTTGCCAATGGCAGCCGGGAAGAGACATACGCATCCTTGCGAAGAACCGAATCGGCGACTTTCTTTGCGGGCGGGTTCATTTGGTCGAGAGGGATGTTGTTGGTGAGCGCTTGAAACGGGGTGTAGTCGGCCACATTCGTAAAACAATCGAACATGGGCGTGGCGGTTGCGTCCATCTGGTTCATCGGCGGAAGGCCCAGGATCAGCTCGATGCTTCGCAAAAGGCTGGTGTGATTGTATTGAGTGTGGACGACGGCTTTTCTCTTTGTGTAGGGAGAAACCACGTACGCGGTAGTGCGATACCCGCTGACATGATCCCAACCGGCTTGTGGATCGTCTTCAATGGCAAAAATGCAAGTGTCCTTCCAAAAATCGCTGTGGCTGATGGCATCGACAATCTGTCCAAACGCCAGGTCATTGTCGGCTACCTGGGCCGCCGGCGTCGGGTGTCCCGGATCGGTTCCGCTGGTATGGTCGTTGGGCAAACAAATAATCAACAGGTCGGGAAAGGCGCCCTGCCGCTCATATTGCTTCAACTCGGCGGTGAATTGTGCAGCGCGGAATATGTCGGGCACGTCGAGATCCCATCCAACTGAGTTCGTCGCGAGATAAGGCCTCAGAGATTCGACCGCGGGCTCGCTGTATAGATGGATCGTGTGGGTGCCGCGCAGGAATTCGGAATAGTGATCCTGAAAATGAGGCACACCTTTCCTGGATTTGTCGACCCACGACTTCCGGGTCATGGCAAATTCGCCATAATCCCGAAGGGTCTTTCCGTGGGCCAGCACGTTGTCCCAAATGAACCCGCTGGGCGCGTAGGCCAGGGCGTCGGTGTCGTCGTCCTCCATGCCATCCGGATAGCTGCGGGGAAAGCCGGCAAACGATTTTTCCATGTAATCCGTGGCAAAAGCCGTGGTGGCCCATTGATGCCCGTCGGCGCTGAGGATGCTCGAGCAATAGGTGTTGTCCAGAAGCACAAACTCGTTCACCAGCTTGTGCTGATTCGGCGTGTAAAGGTCCCCAAACGCGCAGAGATCCAGGTCACCGTTGCCTGTGGAGACGTCGCCCAGGACCTGGTCGTAGGTTCGATTCTCCTTGATGATGTAAACGACATGCCGAAACACGCTGGGCTCGCCGACCCGTTCGGGGACGGGTTGGGGCGCGCGGCCGGTACGAGCAGGCAACGCGGCGCTGGCAAGCAGCGGAAAACGCATGTTCGCCAGGGCGTCGGCGGTCATGGCGGGCAATTCTTTGCGGCTTGGGCAGTCGAGCAGCGAGATCGAACCGTAATACTGGTGAGAATTGAATTTAGGCCGCTTGTCCGATTTGCGTGGTTCACCCGGGCCAAGGCCTTTGATATTTGCCACATACAACCGGTCGCGTGACCAGTCACACACGACCGCTCCCGGGAACCAGCCGACGGGAATGAGGCCTGATAACTTCGATTTACCCGGAGAAAAGTTCACAACGGCGACGGCATTTTGGGTTCCGTTGCAGACGTAGAGCGTCCGGCCGGATTGATCAAAGGATAGAGCGTTGGGAGAGGCTCCGAACAAGTCGCCCGGGTTTTGCCGGGTCCAGATGGCCTCGACAATTTTCTCGGTGCGCACGTCCAGCACGCTCAGGGTGTCGCTCGCCGCGTTAGCGACAACCAGGAACCGGCCGTTTGGCGAAAGCGCCAGGCCGCTGGGATGGAGTCCGACCCTGATTTCGCGGACCACGTTGGCCTGCAGGTCCACGATGGAGATCGAACCTTCGCTGGCAATGAACCTTTTGGAGTCTACCCGCACAAGCGTCCCTCGTCCTGCCGGGCCGGTTACGCTGGACCCATCCGGACGCCTTCCGCCCCAGTTGCTCACATAGGCCTTTCCGGACCCGAGCACGACGGCATACGGGGCAACACCGACATCCCACAGTCGCAGAACATGGCCTGTGGCCGCATCCAATTCGGCGAGCCGGTTCGACAGGTTCAGCACCACGTAAAGGCGCTTGCCGTCCGCCGAAACGGCGAGCCCCGAAGGAATGTCTGCTTTGCGCCGGGGCGCTTTGGCCAGTGGCAGTGAAATGGATGCCAGCGCCGTGAACTCATGTGTTTTGGACACGTCAAATACTTTGATGCTGCCGTTTACGTTGGCCATATACAGCCGAGACCCGTCCGGTGAAAACACCAGGCCGGTGAAACTCAATTGGCCTTTGTCATCCGGCTTGAGGATATGACTCGAAACCGGGTCGGCCAGGTCGTCCGCATCCTGGGAAGGTAGTTTTACCCGCTGCAGGATGTTTCCCGTGGTAGGCGACAGAACGACGATCTCAGGGGTCTTGCCGGAAGTCACCAGGACCTGGCCATCGGGACTCAGCGCGAGGGCCTGGGGACGCAACTCCGGCAGGTCGACTTCGTGGCCCACCGGCGTCAGGACCTGGTTCACCGGCGTCATCGTCCGGCCTTCTCCAATCGGGCCAACCTTTTCCTCCGACGCGAATGGGACCTGCTCGCTCGTTTGCCCGCCAGAAACGGCCCCGCAGCCCAAAACGAGCGCCACAACCGCACTGAACAATTTTCCAAGTGGCAGCATGGTGACACTGTTGCCAACGGCCATGGCAAGAGCAAGTCAAACGCTCGCGCTTGAAGGGAGCCCACTGTCCGCAGTGGGTGATTGAACCTGAGCTCCCGGTATTGCGCGAGGCCCAGCCACCGTGAAGACGAGTGCTTTTGGCTCTCTTCGCCTGAAGGATATTGACAGTTTGCGCCTTTTCTAATATCGGTTATCAATATCGGCCATCGATACTATTTGCGTGAAAGAACTTGAACGCGAGATTCTGCTGAGCTTTTGGAAAGCCCATATCCTGCATCACGCGGGCGAAGCCCCGCTGCATGGGCAATGGGTAATCTTCGAACTGCGCAGGCACGGATACGAGATCAGCGCCGGGACCCTCTACCCATTGCTGCACCGGATGGAGCGGCTCGGCTGGTTGAAGGCCAGGGCCAATCCGGACGGCGGGAAGCGAGCTCGCAAAGATTATCGCCTCACGTCGGAGGGCCAAAAAATTTTGGAGGTGATTCGGGAGCAGGTTAAAGAGCTTTATGAAGAAGTGGTGTTGGAGCGAGACAAGGCGCGTCCCAACAGAGCGCGGCACTCGAAACTGACCTCCCGGGCATGAACGTTCGTCCGTTGTTTACCGTACTGTGAATCTCGTTCAGACCGCGTTGCGCCGGCCGCTCACGATCGTTGCGGCCGTGATTGCCATCGTGCTGGGAGCTGGCCTGGCGCTCGAGCGAATGTCGCGTGATATTTTTCCGCCGCTGGGCGTCCCGACGATCTACGTCGCGCAGCCGTATGGAGGCATGGACCCGGCCCAGATGGAAGGTTATCTCACGTATTACTACGAGTACCACTTCCTCTACATTACAGGAATCGAGCACGTAGAATCCAAATCCATCCAGGGTGCCTCGATCATGAAACTTCAGTTTCACCCCGGGACCGACATGTCGCAGGCGATGTCCGAAGTGATAGCGTATGTCAACCGGGCCCGGGCGTTCATGCCGCCGGGGACGGTGTCCCCATTTGTCACGCGTTTCGATGCCGGGAGTGTGCCCGTGGGTTACCTGACTTTCTCGACCGACAACACGAACCGGACCGTCGGAGAAATGCAGGACGCAGCCCTGAACCTCGTTCGACCGTTGTTCGCAACCTTGCCCGGGGTTTCTGCGCCGCCGCCATTTGGGGGAAGCGCACGCACGATCCTCGTGAATGTAAAACCCGACCGCATGCGCGCCTGCAATTTGTCACCGGATGACATTGTCCAGGCGGTGGCGCAGGCGAACACGATCAGCCCGAGTGGCAACGTGAACCTTGGGGACAAATATCCGATTGTGCCGGTCAATGCGGTGGTTAAAAACATCAAAGACCTCGAGGGCGTGCCGTTGCGGGTCGGGAACAATAGCGCGGTGTTCCTGCGGGACGTTGCCACGGTTGAGGAAGGGTCCGACATCGTCACCAGCTACGCTTTGGTCAATGGACGCAGAACCGTTTATATCCCGGTGACCAAAAGGGCGGATGCCTCGACGCTTTCGGTGGTGAAGCTGGTGAAAGGCAACCTTGCCAAATTCCAAAGCGTGGTTCCTTCGGATGTGAAGGTGGGTTATGACTTTGACCAGTCGCCAGTGGTGAGGGGAGCAATGAAGAACCTGGTCGAAGAAGGGGCCCTGGGAGCGATCCTGACGGGGCTGATGGTATTGCTGTTCCTGCGTGACTGGCGCACCGCCTTGATCGTCGTGCTTAACATCCCCGTTTCGATTTTGGCGGCAACTTTCGCGTTGTGGCTTTCGGGCGGGAGCATGAACTTGATGACCCTCGGCGGACTGGCTTTGGCGGTTGGGATCCTGGTGGACGAGGCGACCGTCACGATTGAAAATGTTCATGCGCACATAGCCCGCGGCGCAAAGACCGCCCGAGCGGCTTACGACGCGACAGTGGAGACGACGGTACCCAGGCTGCTCGCGATGTTATGTGTTTTGGCCGTGTTCATTCCCGCGTTCTTCATGACGGGGGCAGCCCGGGCGCTGTTTGTGCCGATGGCGCTTGCGGTTGGGTTTTCCATGATCGCGTCGTACCTGTTGTCGAGCACGCTGGTTCCGGTGCTGGCAGTATGGGTGCTGCGAAGTCATGCGGCTCAAACAAGTTTGGAGCGCAAGCGCGCATCCATGGAACGCCTTGGAGCCCTCTACGGCGGGATGGTGCGGACAGTGATTCGTTTGCGCTGGGTGGTTGTCCCGGTTTACATCGTGGCAGCTTTGCTAATCACCTGGCTGGTGGGGAAAAACCTCGGTGTCGATATCTTCCCGAGGAGCGACGCGGGACAACTTGCGGTGCGATTGCGAGCGCCGGCCGGCACACGCGTTGAGAATACGGAAGCCATCGCGCTCCGCGTCCTCGACATCATAAAAAGGGAGGCGGGACAACAAAACGTGGCGCTGACGATTGGGTTGGTGGGAGTGCACGCGCCGAACTATCCGATCAACCTAATCTATCTTTGGAACGGCGGCCCGGAAGAAGGCTGGCTGGCGGTGCAGTTCAAGCCCGGAGCCAACATTCGAATCGAACCGTTCCTGGAGCGGTTGCGCGCGGTATTCGCCAACGAGTTGCCCGCGGTCCGGTTCTCGTTCGAGCCGAGCGACATTGTCAACCGGGTCATGAGCTTCGGCGCAAGCACGCCCATAGAAGTGGCCGTAAGCGGGCCGTCACTGCAGCTGAGCGAAGAGCATGCGCGCAAGATATACGACAAAATGAAAAGCATTGCCGCCCTGCGCGACGTGCAGTTCGTCCAGGCGTTGGACTTCCCGACCCTGGATGTGAACGTGGACCGAGAACGCGCGGGATTGCTGGGGGTGAAAATCGGCGACGTGACGCGATCGCTTGTGCCGGCGACAACCTCCAGCCGTTTTACCGTGGCCAACTTTTGGGCCGACCCCAGGTCGGGCGTCAGTTACAACCTGCAGGTGCAGATTCCGCAGGCGAAAACCACCTCGGTGGAGGACATCCAGAACGTGCCCATCTCGGCTGCGAACGGGAAAACCGTCTTGTTGAGGAATCTCGCCACCGTCTCGACTGGAACAGCTGTGGGCCAGTATGAGCGCTACAACATGGCGCGAGTGGTGAGCATCACCGCGAACATCCACGGGGCCGATCTGGGCAGCGTCGCCCGGCAAATCGAGAGGGCCATCGCGGAGGCTGGGGATCCCCCGCCCAAAACGAGCGTGGCTTTGAGAGGACAAGTAGTGCCCCTGCGCGAGGTGCTGGGAGGCTTCCGAATCGGCCTGGTGGTCGCAGTGGCCGTGGTGTTTCTGCTCCTGGGCGCGAATTTCCAGTCGCTGCCTCTTTCTCTGGTGGTTATTTCGACAGTGCCGGCGGCACTGGCAGGCGTGGTCCTGATGCTATGGACGACGGGCACCACGCTGAACATTGAGTCAGCGATGGGAGCGATCACCGCGGTGGGCGTAGCTATCGCCAACGCCATTCTCCTGGTCACGTTTGCCGAACGCAGCCGGGTCCAGGGCGCTCATGCGCACGAGGCGGGGATTCAAGGGGCCCAAAGCCGGCTGCGCCCGATCCTAATGACCAGTTGCGCGATGATTGCTGGAATGCTGCCCATGGCATTGGGGCTCGGCGAAGGGGGTGGACAGACCGCGCCGCTGGGGAGGTCCGTGATTGGCGGGTTAATTGTTGCCACCACGGCCACGCTGTTCGTTTTGCCGGCCGTGTTTAGCATCGTGCGCGGCCGGGCCAACAGGCTGTCGCCTTCCCTCGATCCGAATGACGAGCATAGCCCGCATTTCGATTCCATAAAGGCCAGCGTTTGACAATCAACCGGAACTCTCTTGTGAACCGAACAACATCGTTTGTGACATTGCTGATCGGGGCCTTGGCGGTCGGGACAGTGACCCAGGTCCACGGCGCCGACGTTCCAAAGACCTTCGAGGTGCAGGTAACGCATCCAGCCCGCGGCGACATTATTCGGTATGTGAAGTTGCCTGGCACCATCCGGGCAAATCAGCAGGCCACCCTTTATGCGAAAGTGGGTGGGTATCTCAAAACCCTGACGGTCGACAAAGGCGACAGGGTGCAAGCCGGACAACAATTGGGTGAAATCGAAGTACCGGAGCTCCAGGCGGATTTGGCCAAGTACGAGGCCGAAGTCAGGGTCGCGCAGCGCGATTACCAGCGAATCACTGAGGCGCAGAAGAAGGCGCCGGACCTTGTCGTCGCACAGTCCGTCGACGAAGGGCTGGGACGGGTCGAAGTCGCCAAAGCGAACCTCGACAGAACAGAGACGCTGCTGGGCTATGCGAGGATTGCAGCGCCGTTCGCGGGCATCGTCACTGCCAGGTTCGTTGATCCGGGCGCGTTCATACCTTCGGCGACCTCAGGGAGCGCGGCCCAAACAGCCGCCATTGTGACGATCGCCGATTTCAACGTGGTCAGGGCGCAAGTGGCGTTGCCGGAAACTGAGGCATCATTGGCGCAGGTCGGACAGCCGGTACTGGTGACGGTGGAAGGCGCCGGAGGAAAAACCTTTCAAGCCAGCATCAGCAGGATCAGCTACGCGCTGGATGAGGCGACCCGGACCATGTTGGCGGAGGCCGATATGCCAAATCCCGACCTCATCTTACGCCCATCCATGTACGCAGTGATCAAAGTCGGCCTCGAAAAACACCGGGATGCAATGCTGATACCGATCGACGCGCTGCTGATGGAAAAATCAAATGCGTCTGTTTTCGTGGCGGAGGATGGCAAGGCCAGGAAAAGGCCTATTCAGATTGGTTTCAACGACGGCACGAAGGTGGAGGTGGCGAAAGGGCTTAAAGGAGACGAGAACGTGATTTTGTTGGGCAAGCTGACACTCGCGGACGGCGCGCCGGTGAGCGTCATGGAGGGCAAATGAGCCGGCGGACCGCATGGATGGCGCTAAGCACCGCCTGGCTGATTTCGGTCAGGTTGAGCGCGGCGGCTGAGGAGACAAACGCGACGGAGCACGTCATTGATCTGCCAACCGCATTGCGGCTGGCAGGCGCACAGAACCTCGACGTTCAGATTGCTCGTGAACAATTGAACCAGGCGCAGGCAAGTAAACAGAGCGCAATGGAGCAGTTCTTTCCCTGGATTGCGCCGGGGATCTCGTATCACCGTCGCGATGGGCTGGCACAGGCCGTTCCGTCCGGTGTTATCTCAGACGCGCATTTCCAGTCCTATTCCCCGGGGGTGACCCTGGGGGCGCAGGTCACCGTTGGCGACGCCATTTACAACTCGCTTGCAGCAAAACAACTTGCCCACGCATCGAGTTACGCGCTGGAGAGCCAGCGCCAGCTCGCCGTATTTGCGGCGGCACAGGGCTATTTCGAACTCGTCAAAGCGCAAGCGCTGCTGGCTGTGGTTAGGGAGGCGATCCAGATTTCAGAGGATTACCAACAACAACTGCGCGCCGGAGTAGCTGCAGGCGTGGCCTTCCGCGGAGACGAACTGCGAGTGCAGACCCAAACGGAGCAATACCGAATTTCACTTGAACAAGCGCTTGAGCAGGCGCGCGTTGCCGGGGTCAATCTGGCAACGTTGTTGCATCTCGACTCAACGGTTGAACTTGTCCCTCGGGATAACGGGATGAACGCGATCCTGCTTTTTTCGACCAACTCCGCGATGGGATCCCTGGTGGAAAGGGCGTTACGAACGAGGCCGGAGCTTAAGGAGAGCCAGGCTATGGTAGCAGCCGCCATGGACACAAAAAAAGGCGCCTTGTACGGGCCGCTGGTTCCATCATTGGGCGCGCAGATTTTCGGAGGTGGAATCGGAGGCGGGCCGGACAGCGGCAGAAGCACTTTTGGGGCGGAAGGGGATTACGCCGTCGGCGTGAGCTGGCGCATCGGCCCCGGCGGGGTTTTTGATTCTGGAAGGATCAACAGCAGCAAAGCGCGGCTGGCCGCGGCCCGGCTGGACGGGGCTAAGCTTAAGGATGCAATCGTCGCAGACGTGGTTTCCAGTTTGACGCGACTGAACTCGACAGCGGCCCAGGTCCAACTTGCACGCAAAAACTTGAGCACCGCGGCGGAAACGTTGGACTTGATGCGACAACGAAAGGAGTTCGGAGTGGGCATCGTGCTGGAGACCATCCAGGCGCAACAGGCGTTGACTCAAGCTCGCTCAGCATACGTCACAGCGCTCGCTGAACAGAACAAGGCACAATACGCACTGAATCACGCGGTGGGCGGGCAGGTCGAACCGGATCGCCTGGAACCCTCGAAATAAAGCGGCTACCTCGGCGCTTAGCAGGGTTTAGAAACAAGCCTGCGGGGGCAAAGGCCTAGGAATTCTTAAGGACGATGTGGGAGATCACATTGCCCGCATCCCGGCAACGATCGATGATCTTCTCGAGAAGCTCATACAGATCCTTCAAGACGATCACCTGGATGGGCTGATGAGCGCCGCCGAAGAGGTCCTTGTACAAGTCGATCATGTGCTTATCGGCTTCGCCTTCGATAAACTGCAGCTTGTCGTTGAGTTCCTTGACCTTCTCGAGATTGAACCGATCGCGCATGCTATGAACCAGCTCCAAAACAATTTCGGTCGCCCGTTCCAGGAGCCGGATTTGCTTCGAAAAATCGATGCCGCGAACGTGTTGCGGCGAGAGCAGAACACGCTCGCAAAATTTTTCCACCGTTTTGGGAATCTTGTACAGAGCGTTCGAGAGCTCTTCAATATCCTCACGCTCCAGGGCGGTAACGAAGGTGGTATAAACCGCCGCGCTGATTTCGCGGGTGATCTCCTTGTCCTTTTTTCGCGTGTAAGCAAACTCGTCCATCGGCAGCGGCTTATCGAGATTACTGCTCAGCTTGGCCAGCGACTGGACGCTGTTGCGAGCCTCCTGCGCGCTGGCCTCAAGCAACGTGAAGAATTTGTCTTCTTTGCCCAGAAGCTTCTGAAGAGAGAACATAACGGGGTATGTGACATAACAGACGGCCGGACGCAGCAAAAAAATGCCCTCAAAAGCCACCCCAAACCTCGGTGAACACTTGTCCCTCTATGATTTCGGCCACGCCGTCTCAAGCAGGCACGGATGGACGCTGCCCAGGCTCCCGCGGGGCGCCACCGTAAGGACATCGCACAGCCGTTGTCACACAATCGGAACGCCGCCGTCATCGGCGCGTCAACTTGACCCGTCAGTTTGCCTGGGCAATGAAATGGGTGATAAAACAAGCCTCCCGCGGGGAAAAAACCCCATGGAAACAGTCGTGAGCAGTATGCAATAATGTCTATTTCATCTTGGGTCCGAGGTCCTTCGTAACACAATTGTAACAAATGGGCAGTGCTTTCGTAACACGCTTGGTTGAGTTTGGGTTTGCAGAAAAGCAAACGAATCAAACCCAACAATGAAACCTACCAAAAGTTATCGGACTGTCGGGCTGGCCACGATTGCCGCATTGGCTGCCGTCCATCAGGCCCATGGCCAATCAGCCGAGGCCCTTATTAACAAGCTTGTTCAAAAAGGTGTGCTGACGGAAAAGGAAGGAAAGGATTTGATCAGCGAAACGGACACCAACCTGGTCAGCGCCTCGAAGTGGAGGCTGAGCGAGGGGTTCAAGAATATCACTTTGTTTGGCGACGTCCGGTTCCGTTATGAATACCGCGGCGCGGACAATGCCCCGAAATCCGGGTCCAGTGCTGACGATTATTACCGCGAACGTTTTCGGTACGCGGTACGGGTTGGGCTGAAAGGGGATCTGTACGACAATTTTTATTATGGGCTCAGGGTTGAGACATCGACCAACCCCCGTTCCCCTTGGGTCACGTTTGGGGACGATTCAAACCCGACTCCGTCCGCAAAGAACAGCGACGGCATCAACATTGGCCAGGCCTACGTCGGATGGCGTCCCAGTGACTGGTTCGAGATGACGGTCGGCAAGATGCCGATGCCTCTTTACGTGACTCCGATGATGTGGGACAGCGACATCAATCCGGAGGGCGCGGTGGAAAAGTTTAAATTCAGCGCCGGCACAGTGGATCTTTTTGCCAATTTCGGCCAGTTCCTGTACCAGGACACCAACCCGGACACAGCGGTTCCCTCGAGCGACACGTTCATGTTAGCGTGGCAAGTGGGGGCCAACGCAAAGCTGACCAAAGATATTTCTGTCAAAGCAGCCCCGGTGATCTACAACTACACCGGGAAAGGGACCGGCAACGGATTGAATACGGCGTTTGTCGGGGAGGGCCTCAACGGGATCAATACCGGGCTGAGCGGCAGCGCAGCCAACATGGCTCAATATAACCAGAACGGGATTAACGATCTTCTGGTGCTTGAAACACCGGCTGAAGTGAACTTCAAGGTCGGCAAATACAACGCGCGCGGGTTTGGGGATTTCGCTTACAACTTCCATGGGGATGACCGTGCACGCGCCGCCGCTGCGGCGGGAGGGCCGACTGTTCTGCCGCATGCGTATACGGGTGAAAACAAGGCCTACCAGGTGGGGGCCGCGTTCGGCAATCTCGGACTGGTGTACGGAGCGACTTCCAAAAAGAATACGTGGGAAGCCCGGGCCTATTGGCAGCATATTGAACAATATGCCGTGGACGTGAACATCATCGATTCGGACTTTTTCGAAGGCCGCGCTAACCTTGAGGGCGTTTACACGGCGTTAGCGTACAGCTTTACCGACTCGATCATCGGGACGCTTCGGTATGGTTACGCGCACCGCGTCAACGAGCACCTGGGCACAGGGGGAAACAATCCTGACTTGCCCATTCTCAACCCGGTGAATCAATACCATTTGCTTCAACTGGACCTGACCTGGCGATTCTGAATCAGAACTTTAACATGAAAAAACTAAGTTGGCTTCTGTGCATGGGCCTGGCCGCCGTCGCGACTCCGCGTGGCGCGTCAGCGCAGATGTTAATCAATGGGGCGGGCGCGACATTTCCCTACCCGCTTTATTCAAAATGGTTCGACGAATATGCCAAACTGGACCCGAGCGTTCGGTTTAACTATCAGTCGATCGGTTCGGGCGGCGGCCAGAAACAAATCCTGGCGCAAACTGTGGACTTCGGCGCTTCCGATGGGCCGATGAGCGATGAGAACCTGGCCAAAGCACCCTCAAAACTGCTTCATATCCCGACCGTCGCGGGCGCCGTGGTCGTTACGTATAATCTTGAGGGAGTCAAATCCCTGAAGCTTGACGGCCCAACGATTGCCGAGATTTTCCAGGGCAAGGTCTCCTCCTGGAACGATAAGCGCATCGCGGCGCTCAATCCCGGGATCAAGCTTCCCTCGAGCGACCTTGTGGTGGTCCATCGCTCGGACGGTAGCGGCACGAGTTATATCTTCAGCGATTTCCTGAGCAGTGTGAGCAAGGATTGGGAGAGCAAGGTTGGCCGCAACACGTCGGTGCACTGGCCGACCGGGTTGGGAGCCAAAGGCAATGAAGGCGTCGCCGGCCAGATCAAACAGTTGCCGGGGACAATCGGTTATGTGGAATTGGCGTACGCCCATCAAAACAAATTGCCGGTCGTTGAAGTTAAAAATGCGGCGGGGCAATACATCCTGCCGTCGGTGGAATCGGTAACCGAAGCGATGGCCTCGGCGAAAGTACCCGATGACTTCCGTTTCTCGATGGTAAATCCTCCGGGGGAAAAGGCTTACCCCATTTCGGGAGCGACATGGCTGCTGGTCTATGAACATCAACAGGACGCGGCCAAAGGCAAGAAACTGGTCGAGTTTCTGGAATGGGCCCTGGGAAAAGGCGAGGCCGAGGCCGCGGCGCTCGATTACGCTCCCTTGCCGGCGTCGCTGCAAGCCCGCGCGCTGGAAAAAGTGAAGACCATCACTTACTGAAGATGGACTGCGCTTTGAAGTGGGGCGCTGTAGCTCGGCAAGACAACCTGTGAAAGATAGTCCCTTGAAAAACTGATGAATGGCATGGCGCAGAGATTGCCGCTGGCAAAAGCCGGGGTTTTAAGCCCCGGCAATGCCGGCGATCGCCTGTTCAAGTGGATTACATTCGGGATGGCCTTCACGGTGTTCGTTCTTATCTGGCTGATTGGTTATGAATTGGCGAAGGGGGGGCACCTCGCATTAAAGAAGTTTGGGTGGCGTTTTCTTACCAGCTCGGAGTGGGATCCGGTCAGCGATCAATTCGGGGCTTTGCCGTTCATCTTCGGCACGGCGGTTTCTTCTTTAGTGGCCCTGGTTATTGCCGTGCCCTTAAGCATCGCCACGGCCATTTTCCTGACGGAGGTGGCTCCCTCCTGGTTGAGAAAGCTTCTGACAACCTTTATCGAACTGCTTGCCGCGGTGCCCAGTGTGATTCTTGGGTTATGGGGCATCTTTGTAATGGTACCCTGGCTCAGGGAACACCTTTTTCCGTGGCTGCGAGCCAGCTTTGGATTCACGCCGTTATTCAAGGGGCCAATCTACGGCGTGAGCATGCTCGCGGGGGGAATTATCATCGCAATCATGATCCTGCCGATCATCACGTCGGTTTCGCGCGAGATCCTTCGTTCGGTGCCAGGGCTGCAGCGCGAGGCCGCATTCGCCCTGGGAGCGACCCGCTGGGAAGTCACTCGAATTGCCGTTTTGAGTTATGCCAAGAAAGGGCTCTTTGGCGCTGTGATCCTGGGACTGGGCCGCGCCCTTGGCGAAACGATGGCCGTCACAATGGTCATCGGAAACCGGCCGGAAATCTCGGCCAGCCTCTTCGCCCCCGGCTACACCCTGGCCAGCGTCGTAGCCAACGAATTCACCGAAGCCACGACCGACATGTACATGAACGCCCTGTTCGAAGTCGGGATTGTGCTTCTTGCAATGACGGTCCTTGTCAATGCGCTGGCTCAACTGATGTTGAAAGCCTTCTCAGGGCCTGGCGGCGCGGCATCCCAATAACATGCCGACGCACAATCATACCCGCCGCAAACTGTTTAATACGGTAATGCAGGTTCTCACCTGCGGCTGCGCGTTGCTGGTGGTGGTGCCGCTGTTACTGGTCTTTTACCACGTAGTCAAATCGGGGATCGGCTCGGTCAATTGGAGTTTTTTCACAGCATTGCCCAAACCGGTTGGTGAATCCGGGGGCGGAATGGCCAACGCCATTGTTGGGACGTTCGAGTTGCTGGCCCTGGCGGCGCTGATCGGAGTTCCCATTGGAGTTCTCGGTGGCGTGTATCTTTCCGAATACGGTTCCGGGCAGGTAAACTGGTTCATTCGTTTTGGCGCGGATGTCCTCAACGGTGTACCTTCGATCATCTGGGGAATGGTGGTTTACGCGCTGGTGGTCGTCCCCATGAAACGCTTTTCAGCCCTGGCCGGGGGCATCGTTCTGGGAATGATGATGATTCCGCTCATTATGCGCACGACGGAAGAAGTCCTGAGGCTTGTGCCAAACGGCTACCGAGAGGCCGCCCTTGCGCTGGGCATCGGCCGGTGGCGGGCAATTCTCCAAATCATCGTCCGCACGGCGCTCAAAGGCATTGTCACGGGTGTGTTGCTGGCCCTGGCGCGGGTCGCCGGTGAAACCGCGCCCCTGCTCTTCACGGCGTTCGGGAATCGTTTTTGGAACCATCAGCTGTCGGACCCGATTGCGGCGCTGCCGCTGCAGATTTTCAGCTACGCTATTTCGCCGTACGAGGACTGGCATCGGCAAGCCTGGGCCGGCGCTCTGGTCTTGCTCATGTTCGTCGCGATTGTCAATGTAGGGGTTCGCGTTCTAACACGAGACCGGTTTTCACAGGGCAGCTAGCGTTATGATCATGTCGACCGAGCCGGAAAAACTTACACCGCCGAAACGGGACCAAATCGCTCCGGGTTTGACCCCTCAACCCAGGCAGCCTGCCCGGACGGGCATCGCCGAAGCGGCAATCACCGTGCGGGAATTATCGGTATTCTTTGGGTCAAACAAGGTGCTAAAAAGCGTGAACCTGGATGTTCCGGCCCGGGCGGTCACCGCCATCATCGGGCCGAGCGGCTGCGGCAAATCGACTTTCCTCCGAACACTCAATCGAATGCACGACCTTGTCGCCGGGTCACGAGTCGAGGGCCAGGTCCGCCTCTTTGACCAGGACATCTACGGCGCCCGCGTGGAACCGGTCCAGATTCGCCGCCGGATTGGAATGGTTTTTCAGAAGTACAACCCATTTCCAACGATGTCGATTGCGGATAATGTCACGGTCGGGTTGCGTCTGAACGGGCTTCGCAAGCGTTCCACCCTTGCCGAACGCACCGAGCAGGCGCTGGTCATGGCCGCACTCTGGGACGAGGTGAAGGACCGGCTTAATTCGCCCGCGGTCAGTTTGTCCGGCGGGCAGCAGCAACGGCTGTGCATCGCCCGCGCTCTGGCGGTGCAGCCCGAGGTGTTGCTCATGGATGAGCCGGCCTCGGCCTTGGATCCCCTGGCGACGGCGCGAATTGAGGATTTGATTCTTGAATTAAAACGCGATTACACAATCATCATCGTCACTCATAACATGCAGCAGGCGGCCCGAATCTCCGACGATACAGCGTTCTTCTATCTGGGTGAGTTGATCGAGTTCGGGCCCACGTCCAAAATGTTCACAAGTCCATCGAAAAAACAGACCGAAGATTACGTCACCGGTCGATTCGGCTGAGCAATTGATCATGGTCCACTTCGAACACGAACTGACCGGGCTCAAGAACGCGCTCCTGACGATGGCGAGCCATGCCGAATCGGCTGTCAAGCAGGCGATCGACGCGGTCACCAATCGGGACTATGATCTTGCCCTGCGTGTGCGAGCCGGCGATTCGGTGATTGATCACTTTGAAGTCGAGTTGGACGAGTTGGCGATTCGCCTGCTGGCCAAGGCGCCGCTGGCGGGAGATTTGCGGCTGATCGCGGTCACGATGAAGATTTCTCAAAACCTCGAACGGGTCGGGGATGAAGCGACCAAAATCGCCAAACGCGCCCGGGACCTGAGCCAGGAACCACCCCTAAAGCTCCCGCCGGCGATTCCACAAATGGCGGACTTAGCCTTGCAGATGCTGAGGACAGCGCTCGACGCCTTTGTCAGTCAGGATACGGCCACGGCGCGCGCTTTGATACCCAAAGACAAGCAGGTGGATGCGTTAAACAAGGAAGTCCACCGCCAACTGGCAAACCAGATGATTGAGGATCCCGAAACCATTTCCCGCTGCCTCAATTTTATGGTGGTTGCCAAAAGCCTCGAACGCATCGCCGACCACGCCAAAAACGTGGCTGAAGAGGTGGTCTACCTTTGCGAAGCCGAGGACATCCGGCACTCGGGCAAAACCAAAGCCACACTGCTCTCCGACGAACGCGGCGGACACGCGGAGTAGCGTGGCATGTCCGAGCTTCCCGACAAGCTTCAGCACCTCAAGTCCGAAGGGGATCTGAACCTTTCCCCGCACCGGGCCGACTGGACGAAACATCAAATCGGGAGTGAAACCGCACACCTTTTAGTAGAGGATGCACGCCATTTTTTGCATCAATCCTTGTCCACACCCTGCCTCAATGTCCTCAAGGCCTCGCAGGGATCATGGATTGAAGATATCGAAGGCAGGCGTTACCTGGACTTTCACGGAAACAATGTCCACCAGGTCGGGTTCGCACACCCGCGAGTCATCGCCGCAATCAAGCGGCAACTCGATGAGCTGAGTTTCTGCACGCGGCGCTATACTTGCCAGCCGGCGATCGATCTGGCGGCGCGCCTCGGTTCACTGGTCCCGGGCCTGAGCCGTGTTTTATTCGCGCCGGGCGGCACAACCGCGATCGGGATGGCGCTGAAACTCGCCCGCGTAGCCACAGGCCGGTTCAAATTTGTCTCGATGTGGGAGGCCTTTCATGGCGCGTCGCTCGATGCCATTTCCGTGGGGGGAGAGACCGCTTTTCGGCAGGGCATCGGCCCGCTGTTGCCGGGTTGCGAACATGTGCCCCCGCCGGATAATCGGGGTTGCCCATTCAAGTGCGGAAATGCCTGCAACCTGGCGTGCGCCGACTACGTTGAATACGTTTTGGAGCGGGAGGGAGATGTTGCCGCGGTCATCGCTGAGACAGTTCGGTGCACGCCCTTCATACCGCCTCCAGATTATTGGAAGCGCATTCGCTCCGCTTGCGACAAGCATGGCGCGTTGTTGATTCTCGACGAAATTCCGATCGGGCTCGGGCGGACGGGAAAATTTTTTGCGTTTGAGCATTACGGGGTTGTTCCGGACATTCTGGCGCTTGGAAAAGGGCTGGGCGGCGGGATCTTTCCACTGGCGGCGATCCTCGCCCGAGAGGAGCTCAATGTTGCCGCGGACAAGGCGTTGGGCCACTACACTCACGAGAAAAACCCCGTGGCCTGCGCCGCTGGATTGGCGACACTGGACGTGATTGCAGAGGAGCGGCTGGTCGACCGCGCGCGTGCACTGGGTGAACACGCTCTCAAGCGGCTCAAGGTATTGGCATCGAGGCAATCCCTCGTCGGGGATGTCCGCGGGCTGGGCCTGTTGCTTGGGGTTGAACTGCTGCGCAGCCGCAATCCGATTGAAAAGGCGACCGACGAGGCGGAACGCGTCATGTATGCCGCTCTTCGACGCGGACTCAACTTTAAGATCACAATGGGAAACATTTTGACCCTCACCCCTGCCCTGACGATCAGCCAAGCCGAATTAGACCAGGCAATCGACATACTCCAGGATAGCATTGCTGAGGTCTCACCCGCAGACCGGTAGGCCAACCGCGCGAGGTGATGGGCACACCACCCGGGAGATCGGGCCAAGGTTTGAAAAGCGTCCCAAAATTTTTTCTACCCAGGCGCTGCCCCTTGCCTTACGTTCCCTCCCGTGCCGAACGCAAGCAGCCCTGTTTTGTTCGGAAGGTTCCTTCAACCCGAACCAAACTCCATGTCATGAAAACCCGGACCTTTAATATTTCGCGTCGTTCCTTCATCCGGCTGTGCGCCGCCACGGCGGCAGCCTCTGGTTTGCCGGCCTGGTTTGTCGAGCGCGAAGCGCTGGCAGCTGTGTCGCGGCCCCGGCCACTGGGCCCAAATGATCGTCCGGGTATCGCGCTGGTCGGATGCGGCGGCATGGGCCGGGGCGATGCCAAGAACGCCACACGTTTTGGCGAAATCATTGCCTTGTGTGACGTGGATGAAAAACATGTGAGCCAGGCTGCGGAGCAATTTACGAAGGATGGGAAAACGCCCGCCAAGTACGCCGACTTTCGGAAGCTCATGGAACGGGATGACGTTCATGTGATTATCACCGCCACGCCCGATCACTGGCACACCCTGGTGAATCTTGCGGCCTGCCAGGCCGGTAAAGACGTGTACGCAGAAAAACCGCTGACGCTGACCGTCGAAGAAGGCAAACACCTCATCAAAGCGGTTCACAAGCACAAAAATGTGCTCCAGACGGGAACCCAGCAACGCAGCGACGCCCGGTTTCGGCTGGCCTGCGAGTTGGTGCGGAACGAACGAATCGGCGCTTTGAAAGAAGTCACCGTATGGCTGCCCGCAGGGTTGCGGGAGGGACCCTTCGAATCAAAGCCGGTGCCGCAGGAATTGAACTGGGATTTCTGGCTCGGCCAGGCGCCGAAAGTCGATTACCTGCCGCAACGATGTCATTTGTATTTCCGTTATTGGTACGACTACTCGGGAGGCACGATGACCGATTGGGGCGCACATCACAATGACATCGCGTTGTGGGCCATTGGCCTGCCGGGCCCTACGGCCATCCAGGCCAAGGCTCTGGCACAACCAATTCCCGGCGGTTACACTGCCATTAGTGAATACGAGGTGAAGTTCACTTATTCCAATGGAGTCATTCACAACGTTAAAACCACCAGGGCCGATAACATTTTCGGCGGCGTTGAGGATCCGGCGGGTCAGCGCAACGGCGTTCGCTTTGAAGGGACACAGGGGTGGATTTGGGTCAACCGAGGCAATCTTCGCGCGAGCGACAAGTCCATCATCGATACCCCGCTGCCTGAGAATGCTCAAAGGCTCTATAACAGCTCGGACCATATGGAGAATTTCTTCGGATGCGTGCGTTCGAGAAAACTCCCGATCGCAGACGTTGAGGCGGGCCACCGCTCCGCGTGCATTTCGCACCTTGGCGCGATCGCCCTCAGGACCGGGTTCGACCTGACGTGGGATCCCGTAGCCGAGAAGTTCAAAGGGCCCCATTCAAAAGAAGCCAACCAGTACCTCGCGCGGGAAATGCGGAAGCCGTACGACTACAGTTTCGTGTAACAGCCGCTTTTACGCGCCGGAAACAAGCCGACTCAGTGTGACTTTGCTTCTCTCGCGCGTGCTTCCATCTTCGGCGCTTTTTCGTCCGCGCCCGTGGGATTGATCAGCAAAAATCCCAAGTCGTTCCGGATGAAATAGCCGAAAAACGATCTTTCAAAAACGGCGACCTGCAGGCTGTGGACCCCTGGGAAAATATGGCTGCCGTAGTTTTCCTCCTGGTACCGCTCGTTGTTCTTGAGTTCCGCCGGAGTAAATTCACGCGCATTGAGCAAGGCCAAACCGGTAAGCATTATGCACGCAAAACGGAGCATCCCTGATCCCATGCCCAAAAAATATTCACCGCGTCCAAAAATATCACTGCCGGCAAGCTTTGGGCCCATTCGCCGTTCCAAAATCGAGAACAACAGGAAAATCAGCAGGGCCGCCCCAAGGTAAGAGAACAGATAACAGGTAAGCAGGTCGAATTCCCCAATCCCGGCAATCATTTGCCCGGCCGGCCCGTAAAATCCGGCGCAAGCCAACACTAAAGTCACCCATTTCAGGGCGCTAACCAACTCAAGCGAGATCCCATGCTTTCGGCCCTGAACGATTCCACCGGCCAAAACCACGATCAGCAACAGGTCAAAGAGGTTAAATGGCAGATTTCCCATGCCTCGGGAGGTCTTCTGTTCAAATGGACACCGGCTACAACACGGATGTAAACGGCTGCTAAAGTTTCTGAAGCATGGCTCGTACCAATGCCGGGGTTTTTGATGGGCAAGGCGCGATTATTCCCTCCGACACCTATGAACGAGGAGCGACCTGAATCGGCGACACGCGTGTGCCTTCTCGAACCCGGCTGCTCGGGTAAAGTATGACCTTCGCACCTGCGCTCAGGCCATCCAATACCTGCGTTTCCGTCCCGCTCGAACGGCCTGCTTTGACGGTCCTGAGCGTCGCCCGCCCGTCCACAACCTCAAATGCCGCCCATTGGTCCCCTTCACGGAAGAGCGCGCCCGCGGGCACCTTCAATGTGTCGGGTGACTCCCAGATGATGATTTTCGCTTCGACTCGAAAGTTATCCCCAACGTTCCTTCGGTCCTGGGGAGGGGTCAGCAAGTCGGCGATGACGTTCACGCGCTGTTCTTCGACGCCAAGGGCCGAAACCTTTGTGAAGGCGGCGGGTTCGACCAATCGCACACGCCCGACCAGCGGCGCAGGGCCGCCCCATTGCTCAAATTCCACTTTGGCGCCTTGCGGAATAACGGCTCCGTCGCGGGAGAGCACCTCGATAACCACTTCCAGATTTGACGGATCCCCGATTTCCATGAGAGGCGTCCCGGCGCTCACCACACGCGCGTTCTCTTCATATAACCGCAGCACCCGGCCCGAAGCGGGGGCTTTGATTTCGCGCGTGGGACATGGGTCCTCGCTTTGCGATCCGCCTGAATTGCCAAACACATCCAACTCCGCCTGGGCGCGGCGAAGGTCGCCTTCGGCGCTGGCCTCCGCTTTGGCCGCGGATGAATCCCGCATGCGAGCAGCCTCCAGGTCCTGGATAGCAATTGTCTTTTCCGAGTACAACTGTTGAAAACGCCGAAGCTCGGAAGCCGAAAAAAGGTGTTCCGCTTTTGCCTTGTCGAGATTGGCGGAGGCCGACTCCAGGCGAGCCTGGGCCGCGGCGCGGCTGCGAGCGTCCAGGAGCGCGGGGGCAACCGGATCGATCACCGCCACCACGGTTTCGTCGACAACAACCTCTGCACCGGCTTTGAACGGAATTCGGCGCAATTGGCCCGTGACCGGGGCTGCCACGACGTAGCGTTGTTTGATCCGGGTTTTTCCCTCTTCATCAATGGTCGCGCGCAAAACCCCTCGAGAGACAGACGCAATCTCGACCGGCACCGGCTTTGGCCATAGCCCAAAGGCAATCAGCCCCAACAACAGCAACCCGCCCACGTAAGGAACCCAACGCCGGGCGCGTCGCGCCGAGTTGCGCCCGCCGCCCGCAACTACCCTGCCCTCAAGCGAGTCGGCGCACATGATTTGTCCTATACGGCATGCCGGTGATATTTCATTCGGGCGCTTTCAGTGCGCCAACAAGATTCAATTGATTCAATTTGCGCAGAACCACCAATGCGGAAGCCGTCGACGCGACCGTCACGACCAGCACCGCAAAGGCATAGTTGCTGGTGGTCAGGATCAGCGGCACGCGCACGGTTTCCGTATTCACGGCCCGCAGAATAGCCGTGGCGAACCCGGTGCCAATCAGCAATCCCAGCGGCACCGCCATGATCGCCAGGATGACCAACTCGCTAACAAGCACCGCTCCGACTTCACGCCGCGAAAAGCCAATCACCCTCAGCGTGGCCAGTTCCCTTGCCCGTTCCGCGAGCGAAATTCGAGCATTATTGTACACAACCCCAAACGCCACGACTATGGCGAAGATCATGTAGATCGTCTGGATCAGCCCGATGCTGGCCGCTGTGGTTTGCCGGAAATTTTCCCGCAGCGACTCTTTGATGGCCACCCAACTGACGCGCGGAATGCCTTTGAGCGCGCGCAGGAATTCGGTCCGTTGCGCCGAGTCCACCCGAAAATTCGCCCCGGAGATGATGTCTCCCTCTTCGAGCAACCGGTTTAGCGCATGTAGATCCATGTAGGCGGCGACGCCGGCGAAATCTTCCGCAAGTCCAGCCAGGCGCACCATGCGGACCGGCCTCTTTCCTTCAAGGACTTCGACTTGGATGAAATCCCCGACATGCGCGCCCAGCACTTCCGCAAGTTTGCCCGAAACCACCAGGCCGTCGGATGGTAGTTCAATCTGGTGCGAGCTCTCGTCCAGCACCCGGTTGTGCAAACCGCCTCGAGGGAGCCCCTGGATCCCGAGTTGGCGGCGCTGGCGACCGAAGCTGATGCGCACAAAAGCCTGGCGAAAGGGTTCAATTGTAATCACTCCCGGCAGCTGGCGAAGCAGGTGCCGAACCTGGTCGCTGGAAGGCTCGACCAGGCCGATGCCCACATCCTGCCGTTGGATCACGTCCCATTGGAAATCCAGGATCTCCGAGACGCCATCCTTGAAACAATTGGGAACAATCAGGATGCCCGTCGCGAGGGCAAGGCCGGCGACGGTGAAAGCGGCCTGCATCGGACGGCGCTCGATGTTGCGCACGGCTATCCTGAAGGTGTGCGAAAGAATACGTCCGATTCCTGTCCGCTCCACCAAGGCGGGGCGATAGTTGGCCGGAGGTTCAGGCCGCATCGCTTCGGCGGGCGGCAGGCGAGCGGCACGGCGGACGGCGCCGAAAACACCGACGATCGCGGCCAGTGTGCTGACAACGATGGCCAGGGGCAACGCCGTCCGGTCCAAGCGGAAGTTCAAATCGGGAAAACGGAAAAAGCGGTGGTACATTTCGACCAGCCGACCCCCGAGCAGGATTCCGCCAACGGTGCCTAAAACTGTTCCGCCCACGACCATCACCAGGGCGAACTTAAGGTAATGAATGACAATGTGCCGGTTCGCAAACCCGAAGGCTTTAAGAATTGCTATTTGTTCGCGTTGCAAATTAAGCAAGCGGGAGAGCACCGCGTTTGTCATGAACGCCGCGACTCCAAGGAACACCACCGGGAATCCCACCGAAATGGTCTGAAGCACCCGACTTTCATCGGACACCCGAATGTGAGACGGATGATCGGCCCGGCCAAAGGCCCCGCGCCCTCCGTAAGGTCGCAGCAACCGGTCGACTTCGGCAATCACGGGCTGTTCACTGGCTCCGGGGGCCAGCGTGAGCGTCAGAAAATTAAACGCGCCGTCCAGGTCAAACGCCCGGGCGACTTCTTTATAGGGCATCCAGAAAATCCCGTAGGTTCGGTTGTCAGGCAAGGCTGCGCCCGGACGGGATTCGAAGATAAATTCAGGGGAAAGCACGATTCCCGCGATGCGCAGCTCCTGTCGTTTGCCGTTAAGCAGCATGGCAATCCGGTCACCGGGCGCGAGGTGATTTGCCGAAGCAAAGGCTTCGCCTACCAGCACCTGGTCGCGTGAACCAGGCTTAAGCCATTGTCCTGAACGCAAAAACAATCGATTGAGCTGCTGGATACCCACATCGGGCAGCGATCGAACCAACCCGCTGGCGGGCTCATCCAAGCCCGGGATATCCAGCGTGACCTGGATGGAAATACCGGACTGGACGGCGGCCACTCCTGGCAGTTGGCCGATCCGCGAGGCCACTGAGTTAGGCGCCCGCTTCAACTGCACAAAGACCTCCGCGAAATGGTTGGCTTCGTAATATTCGCGCCGAGTCGATTCGAGGGAATGGATCAGGCTGCGGGCCATGATCATCATTGCCAGCCCGCAACCCATGACCAGGGCGACTGCAATCGCCTGGCCTTTCATGCGGCGCAGGTCCCGCCAAAGTTTCCTGTCCAGGTATGAAATCATTGGTGCGGGGTGAGGGTTACCAGTTAAGACTGCTCGCCGGAGCCCTTTGAACATTGGTCCGCACGCTTTGAACGCGTCCATCGGACAAATGGACTACCCTGTCGGCCATCTCCGCCATGACGGCGTTATGCGTGATGACGACGGTCAGTGTCCCCAGCTCGCGGTTCACCCGCTGGATTGCCTCCAGCACAACGATGCCGGTTCGAACATCCAAGGCGCCGGTTGGTTCGTCGCACAGTAACACCTCAGGGCGCTTCGCAATTGCCCGCGCGATCGCCACTCTTTGCTGTTCACCTCCCGAAAGCTGAGCTGGAAAGTGGTCCAGCCGGCCGCTCAGATTCACCATTTCCAAGGCGGCCTCGGGTTCCATCGGATTCCCTGCAATTTCGGTTATTAACCCGACGTTCTCACGCGCCGTCAGACTCGGGATCAAATTGTAGAACTGAAATATGAAGCCGACCGTATTTCGCCGGTATTGTGTCAATTGCGCATCGGTCGCCTGAGTTAGATCCGCTCCTTTGTAGACCAGGGTGCCGCTGGTCGGAACATCCAGGCCGCCCAGGTTATTGAGAAGCGTCGTTTTGCCGCTGCCTGAGGGTCCCAGCAGAACCACGAGTTCTCCCGCGTAGAGATCCAAATCCACGCCGGCGAGCGCGCGAACTTCCGCTGTTCCAACACCGTAAACCTTTGTAAGGCCACGAACGTGAAAGATCGGTTGCTGACTCGGTTGTAGCTGGTTGTTCACTTCGCGTTTCTGGCTTGGGGCGATTTGCGCTTGTGACCATGGTCCTCGGAGGAGCTGCCGGAGTCAAATTATGGCGTGTGTCGAACGATGGAAGCAGGGCTGCTCAATTTCCTCTGGGCAATTCAAGCGCGGTCCTCACCTTGAATTAACCACGGTGAGCAAAGATGCTCAGCAAAAATCCGCCGTTAGTCGAACGAAGGACGCCCGCGCGGTTGCGGGAAAGCCATGGGCAAGGTTAGACCTGGAACGCGCTCACTTGCCAATGTCCTTGGTGATTAAGTAATTGTGCCGGCAGTGAAAAGGGTTCGCTAAATTTCCGAATTAATTTCTCTCACTTTCCCGCTGGTTTGTACGAGCTGGCGTCCACTTTGCTTTAGGACGTGAAAATGAGACTGGACGAGCTTATGGCATGGCTGGGCTGGCTGGGACAGGTCGTGCGAGGCTACGTGGCTTCCGCGGCGCACCTCCGGGCCCAAGCCGTCAAACGGAGCGAGCCGGCCCCTACCGAAGGGCTGGCTGAAGTGCATACAGTCCCGCAGTAAATTCAAATGAGCCGTGTCAAACCGCAGATCCTGAGGAGGAGAGATCCGTTGCGGCTGGGATTTCTACCAGTAAGCGACTGTGCGCCGCTGGTGTATGCCCATGAGGCCGGGCTGTTCGAAAAATATGGCCTGGAGGCGCACTTGGAGAGGGAGACCAGTTGGGCCAACGTCCGCGACAAAGTGATTCAGGGGGAATTAGACGCGGCGCATGCGCCGGCAACATTGCCGTTTCTGGCAAATCTTGGGATTGAATCGGATCCTTGCGCGTGCGTGAGCGGCCTTGTGCTTAGTCTGCAGGGAAATGCCATAACCCTGTCGCGTTCGCTTTATGACGAGGGGGTGCGCGATGCCCAAAGTCTGCGCGAGAGAATTTATCATCATTGGGGCAAGAGAACGTTCACCTTTGGCGTGGTGTTTTCATTGTCATCGCAGGAGATCCTGCTGCGAAGCTGGCTGAAAAGCGCGGGAATTCAGCCGGAGGTGGAAGTCCGGATCGTGGCCGTGCCACCGGCCCAGATGTATCCGACGCTCAAGCTGGGCTATATCGATGGGTTTTGTGTTGGGGAACCGTGGACGTCCCTGGCGGTGCAAGCCGGAGCGGGGGTGTGCGTGACCACCAGCGCCGAGTTGGCGCCATTGCATCCTGAACGCGTGCTGATGGTTCGACAAAGCTTTGCGGTCGGCCGCGCGGATGACCATGAACGCCTCGTGGCGGCGTTACTCGAAGCATGCGCCTTCTGCGATAAACCGGAAAATCATGCTTTGCTGGGTGAAATGCTGTCGCACCCCCACTATGTCAACGCCCCGGCCGAATGCGTGCGAGCGGGACTGTCCGGCCCGGCGGCGGGCGAGGCGCCTGGCCGGGTTCTGCAGGGATTGTCGATTTTCAACCGGTTCAACGCCAACGAACCCAGCGATGACAAGGCCCGCTGGATAGTCGAAAGGTTGTACGAATTGTTGCAACAGGAGTTTTTCAAGGCCCGGAATCCCGGGCGCACACCCGTTCTCAAGAACGTGTTTCGGAGGGACATTTTCGACCGCGCTAAACTCCGGCTGACCCAGGGCGGCCATGGTCAGGAAAATGGTTTGTCCGTCTCCCGGGATGATTTAGCGGAGAAACATTGAGGTGACCCGATTCTCCCGCGCCTTCCTCCGAGGCGCGGGGCCGAGGCCTGGGCGCCACCGAGGGTTCTCGGCGCCCGGCCTCGCTGTTCACAAGGCCGCCCGGTAATCCACACCGGGCGGCCTCTGTGATTTTTGCGAGCCGGAGATAATCCGCCCGGCGAAGCGCAAAAACCATCGGTAAAATCGGCAACTCTGCTCTGGTCTTGATCTTGGGGTTGGCCTACTCTCAACCGCCTGATTTTTATGACCAGCTCGGAAATACGGCAGTCGTTCCTGGATTTTTTTAAGTCAAAGCGCCACACCCTGGTGCCTTCGGCAAGTCTCAGGCCCGACTCGCCGAACCTGCTATTCACCAATGCCGGGATGAACCAGTTCGTCCCGATTTTTCTGGGGCAACACAAGGCGGACGTGTCGACCTGGCCCGGGGTGGTTCCCGGCAGCGACACCCGGGCGGCGGACACCCAGAAGTGCATCCGCGCCGGGGGCAAGCACAACGACCTGGAAGATGTCGGCCTGGACACGTACCACCACACCTTTTTCGAAATGCTCGGAAATTGGTCTTTCGGAGATTACTTCAAACGCGAGGCCATCGAGTGGGCGTGGGAACTGGTCACCGAAGTTTGGAAATTCCCCAGGAACCGGCTCTACGCCACGGTTTACTCGCCGGACAGGAGCAAAGGCGATCCCAGCGATTACGACCAGGAAGCGGCGGATTTCTGGGCCGAAAAATTTGCATCAGCCGGGCTCGACCCCAAGATCCACATCGTTCCTGGGAATAAAAAGGACAATTTCTGGATGATGGGCGACACGGGACCGTGCGGGCCCTGCAGTGAAATCCACGTGGATTTAACGCCCCAAGGCGACACCCGGGGCCGGTTGGTGAATCAAGGAGCCGCCGAGTGCATTGAGATTTGGAACCTCGTTTTTATCCAGTTCAACGCAAACCCCGATGGCACTTTTTCGCCGCTGCCGTCGCGACACGTCGATACCGGCATGGGGTTCGAACGCGTCACCGGCATTATCCAGAACACGAAGAACTTTACTGATTTCAGCCGGATCATTTCCAACTATGAGACCGACGTTTTCAAGCCGCTGTTCCACCGGCTGGAATACTTGAGCGGGAAGAAATACGGATCGACGCTGCCGGCAGCTGGAACGACGGGGAGCACGGACCAGGAAAAGATGGATGTCGCCTTTCGCGTGGTTGCCGACCATATCCGGACACTGAGTTTTGCGATCGCGGACGGCATCGTGCCGGGGAACACCGACCGCAATTACGTGCTCAGGCGGATTCTGCGCCGCGCCGTCAGGTATGGCCGGACGCTCGGATTCAGGGAACCTTTCTTTTACAAGCTGGTCCAGGTCCTCGCGGAAACCATGGGGCACGTGTTCCCCGAGATTCGCGCGCGGCAGGACCATGTGGAGGAGGTCATTCAGCGCGAGGAAGAGGCCTTCAACAAGACCCTCGACAAGGGAATCGAGCTGTTCCGAGAAGAAACGGAGTGCATGCATTCGGGACAACTCTCGGGCGCCTTCGCCTTCAAGCTATACGACACCTATGGTTTTCCCAAGGATTTGACGGAACTCATGGCGCGCGAGCGCGGGTTGACGGTCGATTCCGCAGGTTTTGATTTGTTGATGGAGGAACAGCGCGAACGCGCGCGAGCGGCGCAGAAAAAAGAAGTTATTGAACTGTCCCAGGTTGATACTTCCGTTCGAACGAACTTTGTCGGATACGACAAACTGGAGACGCCCGCAACGGTGCTGGAAGTGCTCAATATCAAAAACAAATCGGCAGTCTTGGTGGATACCTCGCCGTTCTATGCCGAGATGGGCGGACAGGTGGGTGACACCGGCGAGATATCAGCGGGCGGCGGGCTGTGGCGGGTCGCCGACACACAAAAGGCAGGCGGAGCCTGGTTGCATTTTATTGAGGAGACCGGAAGCGCGGCGGGCTCGCTCAGCGAGGTGCCGGCCGCAGGCTCCACCGTTACTCTGACGGTCGATCGCAACCGGCGGCGCGCCGTCCAAAGACATCACACCGTGACACACCTGCTGCACTGGGCTTTGCACGAAGCTGTCAGCCCGGAAGCGACTCAGAAAGGTTCCTACGTCGGTCCGGACAAGCTGACGTTCGATTTCAGCAGCGCGGCTTTGACGCCTGGCCAGGTAGCGGACGTTGAGCGGCTGGTGAACGAAAGGATTTTGGAGAACGCGCCCGTCACGTGGGTTGAGGTGAAATACAATCACATCAAAGAGCGCAAGGACATCATGCAGTTCTTTGGCGATAAATATGGCGAATGGGTTCGGGTGGTCCAGGTTGGGGGCCATCCCACCGGGCTGGATGGATATTCCATGGAACTGTGCGGAGGAACTCACGCCAATGCGACGGGTGAAATCGGTTTGTTCCGCATCATGGGCGAATCAGCCATTGCGTCCGGGGTTCGGCGGATTGAAGCCGTTTCCGGTCTGCAGGCCTACAAAACCGCCAATGACCAGCTTCAGACAATGCGCAGCCTCGCCGCGCGGTTGAATGCTCCCATGGCGGAACTGGAAAAAAAGATCGAGTCGCTCCTGGCTCACCAAAGGGAGCTGGAAAAACGCTTGAAAGCCGCGCAACAGCAGCAAGCCGGAGACACGGCCGGGCGATTGAAGGCGCGGGCGCAAGGTTTCGGCAATGTCCAGGCGATTGTAGAAAACCTGGGAACGGCCGAAGGCGAATACTTGCAGGCCGTTGCGGATGCGTTGAAGGCACAGTTCAAAGGTGTCGTTGTGCTGGGCGGCAGTTCCAATGGCGCCGTTGTTCTGCTTGCGACCGTGTCCGCTGAGCAGACATCGAAGATTCAAGCCGGCAAGATTATTCAGGCGATTGCCCCGATCGTTGGCGGCAAAGGCGGCGGCCGGCCTGACAACGCGCGGGGCGGAGGCAAAGAAATTGCCAAGCTCGACGAAGCGCTATCCAAAGCCAAGGAACTGCTGAAAGCGGCCTGAGCAGGCGGCGCTGCTATTGGCCCTGGGCAGGGCGGGCGCCGCCGAACTGCTTCATCATGATCTGCTGCATCATGGATTGCATGCTGTCGTATTTGGTGACGCCGGCAGGAGGGTCAAAGAGGTCCGCGCCGGGCTTGGAGAGCTTTAAATCGCGGAAAAGCATCGTCACTTTTGTGTTTTCCTGGGTTTGCTCAATTTTAAGGGGAAATTTCTTCAGATCTTCAGCGTTCCAGATCAGCGACTCGTGCTTCGTCCCGTCCTTTTCAGTCACCACCGCCTTGTTCTTTATACATGGGTGGCCGTCGAGCGTTTCTTTGCCTAATTCGGTCATTTCGAGTTTGTAGTCGTCAGACTGTCCACCGGCTTCCTTGTCCGGCAACGGCGATTCCAAATAAGCCTGCATGCCGGGATAGATCTGGTAACCGACTTTCTTATCCGGCCGCGAAATCACGATCATTTTGTCCATCCCCATGCTCTTCATTTGAGCGGCCATTTGGGGAGGTATCTTGGCGCTCTTGATTTGCGACATGTCCATTTCAAAACGTGATTTACCCTGGTCAAAGTAGATTTTGCCGGGCATGGACATGGTGTCGGGGTCATTGGCCGCGCTGGTCTGCATTTCCAAGGAAGCGGAAAAGGCGGAATTCTCACCAAACAGTTTGGCGGTACTGCCGCTGAGACCGGGTCCCGGAGAGGATTTTCCCGTGGGTGGCCCGAACTGTGCCTGCACGGAAACCAAACTCAGAACCAAACATGAAATCAGGGAGAGGAATTTTTTCATAGTGTTGATTTGGGTTAAAACCTGCCCCTCTTTGTATCAAACCAGCCGGGCACCCTGCAAGTTACAGGTTTCCAGCCCCGCCCGCGGTCGTCTGAAACCAAACTTTGAATTCCTCGGCTAAAGCCTGGCCATTAACAGTTCTCGTTGAAAAATAAGTTCTTTGGGCAGGTGCGAGTAAAGCTGCATGAAGAGTTCCTGCTGGTCGAGGATTTCGCGCCGCCAATCTTCGTCGTTGATGGCCTGGACCTGGTCGAATTGGCGGAGGTCAAATCCAGGCATGCCTTCGAGATCGAATGTTTGGCGGTTGGGAATCCACCCGAGGGAGGTTTCCTGGGCGTCGATCCGGCCGTGGCAGCGATCGATGATCCATTTCAACACCCGCATGTTTTCGCCAAACCCGGGCCATAGGAACTCGCCCTGGGCGTTTTTGCGGAACCAATTAACGTGGAAAATGCGCGGCGGATGCTTGATCAGCCGGTGCATGTTGATCCAATGACGAAAGTAATCGCCCATGTGATAGCCACAGAACGGTAACATGGCCATCGGATCGCGGCGGACCTGGCCGGTAGCGCCGGTCGATGCCGCCGTGGTTTCGGACCCCATCGTCGCGCCGATGTAAACTCCATGGACCCAATTGAAAGCCTGGTAGACCAGCGGCATGGTCCCCGCCCTGCGGCCGCCAAAAATGATCGCGCTGATCGGCACGCCTTTCGGGTCATAGGCCTCCGACGCCAGCACGGGGTTGTTCGCCATGGGCGTGGTAAAGCGGCTATTGGGATGCGCGGCTTTCTCACGCGACTCAGGCGTCCAGGGATTGCCCTTCCAATCGAGGCATTGCTCCGGAACAGGGCCGTCTTTGCCCTCCCACCAGACGTCGAGGTCCGGCGTCAGCGCAACATTCGTAAAGAGAGTGTCCCGCGAAATCATTTGGACGGCGTTGGGATTCGACTTTGAATTGGTTCCGGGCACCACGCCAAAGTAACCGGCCTCCGGGTTGATGGCATAAAGACGGCCGTCAGCGCCCGGCTTCATCCATGCGATATCGTCCCCGATGGTGGTCACTTTCCAGCCGGCAAAGTGGGCGGGCGGAACAAGCATGGCGAAATTGGTTTTGCCGCACGCGCTGGGAAATGCCGCCGCCACATAGGTCTTTTCGCCCGTGGGTGATTCGATGCACAGAATGAGCATGTGCTCCGCGAACCATCCCTCCTGCCGTCCCAGGTATGATCCAATGCGCAGGGCAAAACACTTTTTCCCGAGCAACACGTTGCCGCCATAGTTCGAACCGACGGAAATAATAGCGTTGTCCTGGGGAAAATGGGCGATGTACCGGCGTTCCGGATTGATGTCGAGCATGCAATGAAGTCCGCGATTGAACTCGTCGCTGGTGCCAAGTTGCTCATAAGCCTGCTCTCCAACTCGAGCCATGATGCCCATGCTGAGCGCCACGTAAATTGAGTCGGTCAACTCCACGCCGACTTTGGCCAACGGCGAACCCGGTGTGCCCATCAGGTATGGCACGATGTACAAAGTCCGGCCCCGCATCGATCCGGCGCAATAGCCGGCGAGCTTCTGGTACATTTCTTTCGGGGCCATCCAATTGTTCATTGGCCCCGCTTCCTCCTGGTCAATGGTGCAGATGTAAGTCGAATTCTCGACTCGCGCGACATCGTTGGGATTGGACCGATGGTAATAACACCCGGGAAGCTTTTTCTGGTTCAGGCGGACCAATACGCCCTGGGCGACAGCCTGTTCGGTCAGCGCGCGCGTTTCCTCGGCCGAGCCGTTGCACCAGAAAACGTTCTGCGGCTGGCACAAGTTGACGGTTTCTTGGACCCACGCCAGCAAAGCCCGGTTCCTGATGTTGCAGGCACCCAGGAGGTGTTTCGTCATATCGAATCCATGCGAGCTCGGACCGTAATTTGCCCGGGGCGAAACAGAATTTCCCACTTGCGCCCGGTGCTCCGCGTTTCGTTTGCGGCCGTTGGGAGAGCTATACTTCAGCCCTGGTCAAAATGCAATGGAGCCGGGCCTTTTCTGCAAGAAACGCTAAGCATTTGGCAATCCCAGACAAGCGAAGGAAAAAAAAGCTTCTAAAGATGTTCACGAAACGGTTGGCCAGGCCAAGGATCCGAGCGCGCGAACTTTGTATGAAACCCAAATCCCACAAACCTGAACCGGCACTGCCAGCACTCTTTGAAGAGGAACCCTCAAGAATCGAGTCTGCCAGTCCGCAGAACGTTCGGAAGCTTGGCTTCAAACAAATCCTTGTCCCGATTGATTTCTCAGATTGTTCGGCCACTGCGTTGAATTACGGGCTTACGATCGCCGATAGGTTCGGAGCCAAGGTGACGCTGCTGCACGTGGTCGAACCGGCGGTTTACCCCGAGAACTACATGGTGCCGCCCTCCAGCATGGAGGAGGCCAACCAGGACCTAATTAGCTCCGGCCGTGAACGCCTGGCCAAAATGGTGGGCCGCATCCCGTTGCAAGGCA
>DATGLT010000044.1:0-5918 GCA_035294005.1 Verrucomicrobiia bacterium | reverse complement strand
TCTTCGTTGGTAACCGACTGCTGAGGTCGCACAATCCCCTCACGCACCCAACCGTCCCTTCGGGACTCATCTCGTCAGCATTGAACCCAAGGTTAAAACCTTGGGCTAGTGTCATCCGTCCCTTTCGGGACGGGGCACCCGCTCCGGGTGCTCCTGAAATCTTTTGTGGCCGTTACCGGGGCGTCTCCACTTCGCTGCGACCACCCGTTCACATTGCTGGCATCCGGGGGCTCTGTCCCGAAGGGACAACTGCAAATAGCCCAAGGTTTTAACCTTGGGTGTACGGTGAGAGGTGGATAAGTCCCGGAGGGACGGCTGCGGGGTTAGTCCCATAGGAAACTCGTCGTGAAGGATTTGATCTGCAATGACGAATTCCTGCTGGAAGAGAACACTGAGATGATTGTTGTTCTTCGTTGGTAACCGAGTGCTGAGGTCGCACAGTCCTCTCACGATTCCAGCCGTCCCTTCGGGACTCATCTCGTCAGCCGATGAACCCAAGGTTAAAACCTTGGGCTAGTGTCATCCGTCCCTTTCGGGACGGGGCACCCGCTCCGGGTGCTCCTGAAATCCTTTGTGGCCGTTACCGGGGCGTCTCCACTTCGCTGCGACCGCCCGGCAACTCGCTGGGAACCCTTTCGGGCTCGGGATCCGGCTACTGGTCCAGCGCGGCGGCCAGGACTTCGGCCATGTGGCGAGGTCGAACCGGGGCGAGATGCGAAATCTGCTGCCGGCAACTGGTTCCCGAGGCAATAACCGTGGTTCCGTAAGGGAGGCTGCTGATTTGCTGGACCAGCGGTTCAGCCACTTTGATCGACAACTCGTAGTTTTTGCTCAACGCGCCAAACGCCCCGGCCATGCCGCAGCAGCCGGTATTGAGAAGCGTCACTTCCCGGCCGGGGAGCCGCAGGGCCAGCCGCCTCAGGAAACCTGGATTCATCAGCGACTTCACGTGGCAATGAGCATGGATGAGCAATTTGGACGAACGCGGCCGAAACGACAGCGCGCGGGGCTCCTGCTCAAGGAACTCGTCGATGAACTTCTCGAACAAGAAACTACGTTTTGCAATGCGCTCCCAGCCGGGCAACCCCAATTCACGGTAATCCTGCGCAAACATCGAATAACAGGAGGGCTCGAGGAAAAGAATGGGGGCAGAGTCCATGTCCAGATTGAGAAGCTGGATGTTGTGCCGGCCCAGGGCGCGCGCCTTTTTCAAATGGCCCTGGCTAAAGGCGGGCCGGCCGCAACATTTTCGGCCGAGGGGCAGATCCACCTTGAATCCCGCCGCTTCAAGGACGCGGGTTGCGGCGATGCCGATGTGGGGCTCGTGGTACCGGGCGAACGTATCGTCCCAGAGCACGACGCGTCCACGCGTGCGCGAAGGCGCGGGTGTGTGGCGCGCAAACCAGCGGTCGAATCGGGTTGCGAACAGGGGCAGCGGCCTTTGCCACGCTATTCCAAGGGCTTTAGCGAATAGGGTCCGGGCAAAGAGTGAATTGAGTAGAGCGTTGCCGAAACTGGGCAGCGCGCAACCAAAGCGGCTTAATATGTCAATGGAACTGAACAGCCATTGCTGGCGGGAACGCCCGTGCTTGCGAATGCGCGCATTCAACAACTCCGCTTTAAGCAGGGCCATGTTTACGTTGGACGGGCATTCAGTGGTGCAGGCCTTGCAACCCAAGCAACTTTCCAGGGCGTCACTCAGTTCGGCGCAAGCCAGCGGGTCGGGATTCTCCAGGCCGCGCCCCTGCAACGCCGCGCGGACAGCGTTGGCCCGGCCGCGGGTGCTCATCGCCTCCAACCCCGTGGCGATAAACGTCGGGCACATCGTGGCTGTTTCCTTGCGGCACCCGCCGCAGCCATTGCACTGCTCCAGGTTGGCGACAAACGAGTTGTCCCTGGGCGCAAAAGAAAGCACCGGCTCGAACGGCAACACAATCTCGCCCCGCAGGTTCGTGTCGATTGTGTAACTTCCATCCGGGATGATTTTGCCCGGGTTAAAAAGGTTGTGCGGATCGAAGGCTTCCTTGATCTCTCGCATCACTCCCACCAGCGCTTCGCCAACCTGTTCCGGCATAAACTCGGTTCGGGCAATCCCCACGCCGTGCTCGGCCGCGAGCGATCCTTTAAACTGACGCACCAGGGCGGAAACTTCATTCGCCAGTTGACGGAACTTAAGGCGATCCGCCGGGGAATGGATATCCAGCAACGGACGGACGTGCAACAGACCTGAAGCCGCATGCCCATAATACGAAGCCTCTAAACCAAGCCCCTTAAGTATGCATTCCAGGGCGGTCACGTATTCGGGCAACTGGTCCGGGCGCACGGCAGTGTCTTCAATGCCGGTCGTAGCTTTCGCTGGACCGGCACGGCCCGTCAACAACGACAAACCGGCTTTGCGCAATCCCCAGACAAGGTCTCGTTCGGCCGATGTCACCAGCACTTGGGTTCGGCTTCCAAGGTTCTTGGCTCGGACAGACCGGAGGCGCTGGTCCACATCTTCAAAAAACTCGACGGCCAGCAGGGCCTTGCATGGCTTCGAATCCAATTGGAGCAGATCCCGCGCGGCCTGGAATTCGAGTTGCCCCCGGGTTTGATCCAACAACAGTGCGTCCATATGCTCGATCGCAGCGGGCCGGAGTTCGAGCAGGTCCACTGTCGCTTGCATGGCCTCGGCCACCGAATCAAAGAAAATCAGCGCGAGTCCTTTTTCAGGCGGGATCCGCACGATTTTGACTTCCGCCGAAAACACGGCCGCAAGCGTGCCTTCGCTGCCACAAAGCAAATGGTTGAGGTTGTCGGGATCCCGGGCGCACCGGTCCAGGGCGTAGCCGGGACGCCTTTTGCACAACCCGGCCGGGAGCCATTGCTCGATGCTCGCGGCATGGAAATACAAAAGATTCCGCACCAGCTCGCGTTCCGCTCGCAGCGTGTCATGTCCGGCGCCCACCATGACCACGCGTCCGGCTGAGTTGATTATCTCGAGTTCTTGCACGTGGTCGGCGGTGGTTCCGTACACCGGCGCATGGGCGCCGCTCGAATTATTGGCAATCATTCCGCCGAGAGTCGCCCGTGAGCTGGTCGCCACGTCAGGCCCGAAACAGTATCCGTGAGGGCGGAGAAAACGGTTGAGTTGGTCGAGCACAACCCCGGCGCCGACCCGCACCGTCTGACGTTCCAGGTCAAGCTCACTGATCTCGCGATTGTACCGCGCGAAATCGATGACGAGTCCGTTGCCGATGGCGCCGCCGGCAAGGCCCGTTCCTGCGCCTCGCGGGATCACAGGTATCCCCGCCTGCAAGGACGCCTGGACCAGCGCGCACGCCTGGCGCGCACTCTTCGGAAACGCAACCGCGACCGGCTCGATTTGGTAAAGAGAAGCGTCCGTCGCGTAGAGCTGGCGGGTTAAATTATCGAAGGCGATTTCGCAGTTGGCCCCGGCCAGCGCCGCCTGTTGTTGGGCGGAAGTCATCGCGCGTTCACACCCTACCGGGGTGAAATCTCACTGACAATAGTGGACTGCGCCTTCCGCGGGATCATGGTCTTGCTGATTGAAAGACTCACCGCGCAAGTGGGGGGCGAGGCAACCAGGTGGAGTCGACGGTCTTTCTGTGTTTTGGGCCGCCTCGTGACCTCGGCGGCTACGGCTTCCTGGTTCCGCGTTAAACAAAGATAGTCTGCTCGCGTCCGGGGCCCACGGATGCGATCGAGAGCGAGGCGCCAGTGAGTTCAGCTATTGCCTTCAAATAGGAACGCGTTTTCGCGGGGAGATCTTTCCAACGGCGGGCGTTGTGAGTCGGAGTTCGCCAGCCGGGGAATTCGGCATACACGGGCTGACAACGGCCGAGAAGTTCTATGTCATTCGGAATGTAATTGTAGCTTTTCCGGCCGTCGCGATACCCGATGCAGACCTTGACGGTCTCGACAGAATCCAGGCCGTCGATGTTCGTCACAGCCAGTTCATCAATCCCGTTAACCATGCAGGCATGCCGTGTGGCGACGGAGTCGAACCAACCGCAGCGCCGGGGGCGTCCGGTTGTGGCCCCGAATTCGCGGCCCATTTTGTGCAGCATGTCGGCAACCTCGGCGTTCTCGGTGGGAAGCGGTCCTTCGCCGACGCGGGTCGTGTAGGCTTTCATGACGCCGACCACACGGTCCATGCGATGCGGGGGAATGCCCGACCCAGTGCAAGCGCCTCCGGCCGTGGTGCTGGACGATGTCACGAACGGGTATGTTCCGTGGTCGAGATCGAGGAAAGTCCCCTGGGCTCCCTCGAACAGAATATCGTCCCCGCGTCGCACTGCTTCGTGCAAAAGAATCACGGTATTGGCGACAAACGGTTTAAGGTAGTCGCCGGCGCGGCGATATTCCCGGAGAACGCCCTGGAAGGAGAGCGGCTTGGCGCCGAACGCGCGCAGAATCTCGTTGTTTTCTTTGATCTTGGCTCGCAACTGCTGTTCGAAGCGCGGCGGATCGATCAAATCGATGACGCGCAACCCGGTGCGCGCCGCTTTATCCCCATAAGCCGGGCCGATGCCGCGTTTGGTGGTCCCGATCTTGTTTTTGCCCTTCAGGATTTCGCGTTGCGCGTCCAACTCGCGGTGATAAGGAAACACAACGTGCGCGGTTTCGCTCAGAAAAAGGTTTCCATTCACTTTGATGCCGAGCTTGCGAAGCCCTTCGATTTCCTCGACGAGGCTGACGGGATCGACAACCACGCCGTTGCCAATGACGCAGGATTTGCGCGCGCGCAAGATCCCGGAGGGAATCAGGTGGAGAACGTATTTCTTGCCCTTGATATGCACCGTATGGCCGGCGTTATTGCCTCCTTGCGTGCGAACCACCACATCGGCTTGCTCGGTGAGGACGTCGATGATTTTGCCTTTGCCCTCGTCGCCCCACTGGGCGCCCACCAGTATCGTATTGGCCATAGTTCAATAAAAATCCCCGAACCTGAATTCGGGGCAAAGCAGTTCCTGTTTGCGATGAGAAGCTACGGAGGACCGTCCGGCAGGTCAATGTTGGATTCAAAATTGCATTGTCCCCTGCCCTGCGAGTGTGCAAGCTCTGCGCCGATTATGCAGCAGGTAAACCTCGGAATGATCGGGGGCGGCACTGTGGGCAGCGGCGTCTTTCACGCGCTGCAACGCAATGGCGGCCTCGTCGCCTCGCGCATCGGAGTGAAAGTCCGCGTCGCAAAAGTCGCCGTCAAAGCCCTTGACGAACCGAGGCCTTACGCCATCCCCGCCTCCTTAATGACCACCGATTGGGAGGCGGTCGTCAATGATCCCCAGGTTCAGGTTGTCAGCGAACTGGTCGGGGGTACAGGACTGGCAAAGACCATGACCCTGGCCGCGCTAAAGCTGGGCAAGCCGGTCATCACCGCTAACAAGGCGTTGCTTTCCGCGCACGGCGAAGAACTCTTCGCCGCGGCCGAGCAATACGGCACCAACCTTTACTACGAAGCCAGTGTGTGCGGCGGCATCCCTATTATTAAGTCACTGCGCGAAGGTTTCGTCGGCAACCGAATCAACCAGGTCTATGGCATCGTCAATGGCACCTGCAATTACATCCTGACCCGGATGAAGCTGGAAGGGGCCGATTTTGGGGAAGTCCTCAAAGACGCCCAGGCCCAGGGGTACGCGGAAGCCGAACCATCGCTGGACGTCGATGGCTTCGACGCGCAGCATAAGATCGGGATTCTGGCGTCGCTGGCACACGGTTTTTGGGTGAACCCAAAGCACATCTACGTGGAGGGAATCCGGCACATCACACGCGCCGACATCCAATTCGCCCGGCGTCTCGGTTATACCATCAAACTGCTTGGAATTATCAAGTGCATCGAGGATGGCTCTTGTGGCGAGGCTGAACCAAAATCCAGCGCCCCGAGCCGCAAATCGCGCCGCATCCAGGTTTCGGTC
>DATGLT010000043.1:0-4781 GCA_035294005.1 Verrucomicrobiia bacterium | reverse complement strand
CTCGAGTTCGGCGGGCTTTGGGACCTTGCGGCGCCGGCGGCAACCCCCGCTGCCACAGGGACTCTTTGCTCCTTGCGGTTGAGCGAGTCCGCAATCGTTTCTGTGCGCAATAACGGGATTCGGGGCGGGATCGTTTCGGCAGTTCAAGGCCAGCAAATATTGGCATCCTTCTCAAGTGCGCCTGTCGGCCCGATTGTGACGAGTGTCGCGTCCCAGGCTGACTCTGTGACGATTCGCTTCAACGGGGGTGAACTGCAGGAATCGCAGAATGTGACTGGCCCGTGGGCAGACACGGGCGACAGCAGCGGGAACCGCACGGAACCTTTGAGCCCCAACCAGCCGCGGTTTTACCGCGTGCGAGCCACCTATTGAGCATGCGCAAATTCGCTGTCTGGGCTCTGGTTGCACTGGTCGCTGGCGTGAAGCTCGCCAGCGCTCAAAGCGCGTCCCGCGCGGCGGGCTATCTTTATTTGTCCCCTGTTCCATCAGCCTCTTACGTTTCGAGTCAAACCCGGTACTTTCTGGTCCGCTTTACCCAGGTGAGCCCTCTGTCGGTCTCGAATTTGTTCACGGACTTCATCACGGTTAATGGCGAGACCAGCGGGTCGCATTCGGGCACCACGAAAGTGGCATCGGACGGCAAGACGGTGATTTTCGAAACGGGCACTGCCTTTGTGCCAAACGAATTTGTCACGGTTTCTCTGAATCCCGTGGTGGCGCCGGCGAATGCCGGAAACGTTTCTTCGTTTGAATACCAGTTCTTGACGGACGCGCCATTCCCGGGGTCGGTCCCGTTCCTCGCCCTTCCCGGAGCCCCTACCGGCCAAGCGCCCACGCCGGTTCCTCCAACTTCCGCGCGCAAAGCCCTATCGACGCTCAAAGCTGGCGTTGGCAGAAAAGCGATGCGCATGGCCAATGGCGTTTCGGTACCCAGCGATTTTCCGGCCGTCCAAATCACGGCAAATACGAACCCATCCCCGGGTTACCTTTTCCTGGAGAACGGACTTGATGGCGTGCCGCCCTACACGATGATGCTCGATAACAACGGCCTTCCGATTTGGTACCGCCGCGGGCGCATGTACGATTTCAAGATCCAGCGCAATGGAATGATCACCTGGTGCCTCTCGGACGACACCGGGTTCCCGGCATTTGATCAGAATTTCAACTACATCAAGACGTACGCGACGACCAACGGTTACTCCAGTGATGGACACGAGCTCAAGATTTTGCCGGATGGCCGCTACTTCATGATTGGTTACCAGACCAACTCTGTGGATATGAGCCAGTACATTTATGGGTTTTACCAGCAAGCGATCGTCAGGGAAACCGTGGTGCAGGAATTCACCGCGGCCGATGAACTGATTTTCCAGTGGCGCGCCTGGGACAATTACAACCTCAGCGATCTCGGGGGCAATTCGGACTTCCCGCATATGAACGGGCTGGATATCGACGAGGATGGAAACCTGCTGGTGTCTGCTCGGCATTTAAGCGAGGTGACCAAGGTGGACTTGCAATCGGGCGACGTGATCTGGCGGCTGGGTGGTGCCGCCAGCGATTTTTCGTTTGTCAACGATCCGCTTGGCGGCACTAGTTATCAACACAACATCAGCGCTCTCGGGAACGGTCACTACATGGTTTTTGATAATGGAGACACCCGCAACCCGCCGGTGTCGCGCGCCGCGGAATTTGCTTTGGACCTTCAGCGGAAGACGGCTAGCCTGGTATGGCAGTTCCGCGATTCGCCGGATAAATACGCGTTTTGGATGGGCAGTTCCCAACGGTTGCCTTCGGGCAATACGCTCATTGATTTTGTGCTGCCCCAGTATCCCAAGGTCATCGAGGTCGATACCAATGGCGTCAAACACTTCGAATTAAGCCTCATCCCCGGTTCCGATTCCTATCGAGCCTTTCGCCTTCCCTGGAATGGAGTCGTTGCCGCGCCTTACCTGGTAAGCGAGGTCCAGTCCAACGCAGTGACTCTCATCTACAATAAATTTGGCGACACGAACGTTGGATTTTATCGAATCTATAGTGGAACGTCGCCAAATCCAACCAACCTGGTTGCCGAATCGGCGGCGACCATTGCCACTATTTCCAACCTCGACAACGGCCCACATTACTTTCGAGTCACCGCCGTAAGCACCTCCGGAGCCGAAAGCCCATTTTCGAACGAAGAAAATCAAAATATCCACGTGATTCGTCCCGGCGAAAACATGCTGTTCAACGGCGACTTCAGCGGCGGCAGCGATGATTGGCAGCTTGAGCTGGGGACAACCGCGATTGTCGAATGGAGTTTTAAGGGAGGAGCCAGCGATTTTACGGTTTCCAATGGAGGCTCAGGCGCGGGCTCAATCCAATTCCAGCAAACGGGTTTGAGCCTTAACCAGGGCAGCACCTACGTCCTGCAGTTCGATGCCTGGTCAAGCACCCCGAATTACCTTCAGGCCGAGGTGATTCAGAGCAGCGCTCCAAATGCGATTTACAGCAATTTCCGAGCTTCGTTTCTTAGCCCGAACAAGACGCATTTCTCCTACAGCTTCACCATGGCGTCGCCCTCCGATACCTCGGCGGACCTCATCTTCAATATGGGAGGCACGCTGGGTGACATTTATCTCGCGAACCTCAGCCTCTTCAGTCCAGCCCCGGGTGATTTCAATGAGGATGGCCGGGTTAACCTGACGGACTTGGGAACGTTCTGCGACGGTTGGCTCAAACAAAACTCAGGTTCGCCGGCGGACCTGGATCACAACGGCGCGATCGACTTCAGAGATTTCACGGTGTTTGGAAACAACTGGGAAACCGGCGGGCCATAAACGGCACGTGGCCCAACGAATGGGCTCCAAACGCCAATTTTAAAGACTCAACGAATGAAAAACATTTTGCGCGGTGGCTTGGTTGCCTTGGCCGCGCTCACTTCGACACCAGTTGTGGCGCAATTGCCAGCTGACTTTCCCACGGTCACCATCGTCACAAACTACGCGCCGGCGGTCGGCGACGGCTACATTTTCTCGGCCGTGAACCTGCCGGCCTCGGGCGTTGGCTATTACGCCATGATTCTCAAGAATGACGGCGTCCCGCTTTTGTACCAGGCGATGAGCAACGCGTGTTGGGATTTTAAAGTTCTGCCAAACGGATACCTGCATTACGCCAATCAACTCCACGCCTTGAGCTATACCGGCGGAGGGGATGTCACCCATCAGATCGTAGATTTCAATTTCAGTCCGGTTGAAACGATCCAGGCGGGCAACGGCTACGTAGCCGAGGCGCATGAGTTTCAAATGCTGCCCAATGGGAACGTGCTTCTCATCGGCTATTATCTCACCCAGGTGGACATGAGCCGCGTTGTGCCCAATGGGAATCCTGCTGCGTTGGTTTCCGGGGCCGTTATCCAGGAACTCGACGGTCAGCGAAATGTCGTGTTCCAATGGCGGTCCTGGGATCATTATCCGTTCACGAGTCAATGGGTCAATTCGACCGCTTCAATCATCTCGGAGTTTCACATCAATTGCGTGTTCGAGGACGACGACGGCAACCTCATCATCAGCACTCCGGATTGGGTGAAAAAAATCAGCCGCCAGACGGGGGATATCCTGTGGCATCTGGGCGGAGTCGAGAACCAATTCACTTTCTTTGGAGCTTCGACCCAGCAAGGCATCAGCGACTTTGCGAGCCACGACATCAACCGGTTGCCTAACGGAAATGTGCTCCTCTACAACAACAGCAAATTCGGTCAGCCTGGTTCAACCTCTTCTGCAAAAGAATACGCTCTGGACGAGGTGAACAAAGTTGCCACCCTGGTTTGGGAGTATTCCCCCGCAGTTCCCATCAACGGGCCGTTTCAGGGCAGCGCCGAACGATTGGCAAATGGAAACACGTTCATCGGGTGGGGCGGCCTGCCCGGGCTTACAAAGCTGGCTTGCACCGAAGTGGCCGGAACGAACGTCGTGTTTCAAATGAAATTCGACAACACCAATGTCGTGAGTTACCGGACCTTCCGCTTCCAATATCCGGCCCCGCTGCAGGACAACACCGTTTCCGTCAAAGAATTGGCGCCGGGCAATAGTTACGATTTTACCAACGGGGTGACGGTGAACGTGCAGTTGGGCGGGGGTGGATACAATATTTTAAACGTGACACGGTCTCCTTACGCCCCGGTCTATCCTTTGTTTCAAGGCAAAGCGCCGCGTGTTCTACCCATTCGCGTGAGCCTTTCTGCCGTAAGCTTTGCGACTCCCCTGGGAGGCACCATTGATTTTGACCAGCAAAGCTTCGGCTTCACCGACCCGACCAATATCACCGTCTACTACCGACCTACAACCGGGGAGGGGGTTTTTCTGCCGCAAGTTACCTCGTACAATCCTCTCACCAAAAAAGTGAGCGCGGCAATGAGTATAACCGGCGAAGGCAGCGCCTTCGGCGAGTTCATATTTGGATATCCCGACCTGGCCGACCTTCCGTTTCCCCCAATCCTCAACGAAGTCCAAAATTACCGAGGGGTCCAACCCTTCGACGTGATTGCGCCACCCATGGCTCAGACGGGTGTGACGTATTCAGTCAACCAGGCACTGCCGATCCTGATCTCCTGGTCGCCCAAAGGCCTGGCCCGCTCCTACCAACTCGACATCTCCACCAATGCCGATTTCAGTTCGCCAACCATCTCCAGCGCTTACCAGACCGACGCCAACTACGTTTTGAATTCAGCGGCGCCTGGGACGACGTACTATTACCGGGTCAACACTGTCAACGAAGGGGGCACCAGCGATTGGTCCGCCGGCTCGTTC
>DATGLT010000042.1:0-3602 GCA_035294005.1 Verrucomicrobiia bacterium | reverse complement strand
GAGGGAAAGTGAAGACAGGGAGTGCGAGGGCGGGTTGTTGATTCCGGATGATGTCAAGCTGGCTTTATTGCGACCTTACATATGGAAAGTTCGTTGGCTTCTGCGATGCGCGGATTTTTTGAGTCGGAGCTGTCTGTTCCTGACGAAGAAGAAGTCGCCGGGAAGGACACAGAATATTGAAAATATATTGGTTGTTGCGCCTGGAAATCTTGGGGATGGAGTGATGTTGGTTCCCTTTTTGCAGAACGTGCGACGAACATTTCCCGATGCCAGAGTTGTCGTGGTTAGCGGAAAGGCTATTGGGGATTTTGTTAGACACCAGGGCCTGATAGACGAGTGGGTTCCTACCGAGGTGCCTTGGACGAGAAGGTCGTCGAGGTTTTCTAAAAATAATTTGCTTTCAGTTGCATGGTTAAGATTTGCGAAAACATTGATTTTCCTGCGGAAGCAGGAGTTCGATCTCGCATTTTGTGTTGGGGGTTGGGATGATTTGCGGGTGTACTTTGCTGTTGCTTTGGCGGGTGCGCGCCGTGTGGTGGGGCGTGCCGGAATGGGCGGGGAGCATTTTTTGACAGACGTGGTGCCTAGGAATTTGCAGCGTCTCCATATGGTGGACAGTTCTCTGAGCTTGTTAGAGCCCTTCGGAGTTAAACCATGCGTCGAGGTGCCCTTTGTTCGGGTTTCGCCTGCCGAGCAAGAAAGGGCAAGGGAAATTCTAAAGGGGCTGGGTGTTCAGGAAAAAGAAAAATTGGTGGTGGGTGTTCATCCCGGAGCTGGGTCCCCGGTAAGGGCGTGGGGGGAGGATCGTTTCGCGAAGGTGTCCCGGTACCTGGTCGAACAGTACGGCGCGCGGGTTTTGTGGTTTTCTGACCCCGCGGAGTCGAGGCCAGCTCCCCCAGAGTCGTTGGCGACCACAGTGCGCCTGCCATTGCTGGACTTTGTGGCCGTCGTTTCCTGTTGTCAACTGCTGGTGTGCAACGATAGCGGGCCGATGCATGTGGCGGCAGGGCTGGGTGTGCCGGTGGTCGCCGTTTTTGGTCCCAACCGACCGGAGTTCGTGGGGCCCTATGGGGAGGGACACCAGGTGGTCATCCGGCAGGAGTTTTGGTGCCGACCCTGCGGGGATGTCTGTCGGTGGAAAGAGCCTTATTGCTTGCGTTTGATTCAGGTCGAGGATGTGACGCGTGCTGTGGATGCGGCGATGCAGAGAATTTTGAAGCAAACGGCGCCGCATGAGGGCAGGACCAAAATGCGGAGCTAGAGGGCGAGCCAGCTTCGTGATGGCAGAAATCACGATTCTCATTCTGACCAAAAACGTACAGGGTTGTGTTGCAGGCTGCCTGGATGCCGTGTTTGCTCAGCAGCTCGCAGCGAGGTTCGAAGTTCTCGTGATCGATTCTGGATCCACAGATGAAACAGTAAAAATCGTGCAGAACTACCCTGTTCACTTGATTCAAATCCCTGCACGGGCGTTTCACCATGCCCGGACGCGGAATTATGCAGCCAGTCTTGCCCGGGGCGAGTTTCTGGTCTATCTGGCGGCGGATGCGTGTCCGGCGTCGGACCGGTGGCTTGAGCAGTTGCTGATGCCGTTCGAGGACCCGAAGGTAGCCGCGGTTTACGGAAGACAGATTGCCAGGATGGACGCGACCGGCGAGAGGGTGCAGACATTCAGTCGGATTTATCCAGAGCACCGAATGGTCAAAGAGCAGGGACGCAAACGTGAACTGGGATTTCTGTACTACACCTTTTCGACGGTCAACGCTGCGATTCGGCGGAGTGTATGGGAGGAGCATCGCTTTCCGGAGGAGCTGAAGGTCTTCGAAGACCTCGGATTCGCCAAACGCGTGCTCGATGCTGGTTGGAAGATCGTTTACGAGCCGGGGGCGGCGGTGTATCACTCGCACAATCACAGCAACGAAGGGCTGTTTAAACGCTACTTCGATATCGGGTTTACCTGGCGGGAACTCGGCATGTGGGATCGCCAGACGCGCGTGTCCATGCTGCGGCAGGGGCTGCAGATGATGCTGTCCGGGGGAGCGGCGCGAGGGGGAAACGGGAGCGTGCGGAGCCGCGCGGTTGGCCCCATGGTTTGGAAGGCGGCGGGTTTTGTCCTCGGGCTGTACCACGGCGTACTCCCACGCGCACTCAAGCGGCGGATGAGCGCATTTGGGGTCTTTGACTGAGGCAGGGCAGGGATCACCTGGAGGGCGTATGGCGTTTCAAATCGAGGCAAAGGCGTTAGGCGAGGTGGTGGTGATTCGCGGCACGGCGTACCGGGATGGGCGCGGGTGGTTTGCCGAGACGTTTCGCGCTGACCAGTTCCGGGAGCTGGGTTTGCCGGCCGAGTTCGTACAGGACAACCATTCCTGCTCCCGCCGGGGAGTGATCCGCGGGCTGCACTTTCAGTGGGACCCGCCGATGGGCAAGCTGATGCGCGTGACGCGCGGGACGGCGTTTCTGGTGGCTGTGGATATTCGCAAGGGTTCGCCGACGCTGGGCAAGAGCTTCTGCCTCGAGGTGTCGGCTGACAGTCAGTTGCAGATCTGGGCACCGGCGGGCTTTGCGCGTGGTTTCTGCGCGCTCACCGACGAGGTCGAGGTGCAGTACAAATGCACCGGCATCTATAACCCCGCTGGCGAGGGCGCCATCCGCTGGGACGATCCCGAGCTGGCCATCCCGTGGCCCGTGCCGGACCCGATCCTGTCGGAGAAGGACCGCAACGCGCGCAGCCTGCGCGACTGGCTGGCCTCGCCCGAGGCCGCGCTGCTGGCCTACGACCATCCCCATTCCCGCCGTTAGGCAGGGCAAGCACGTCAAAGACGGAGGAGGAAGCAGAAATGCGATTGCTGGTGGCTGGAGGTGCAGGCTATTTGGGCTCGGCGCTGATTCCGCGGCTGCTCGAGCGCGACTACGAGGTGGATGTGGCCGACCTGTTCTGGTTTGGCAACCACCTGCCGGCCGGGGTGGGTATCCTCGAAAAAGACCTGTTCGATCTCAAGGTGGAGGACCTGAAACCTTACCAGCAGGTCATCTTCCTCGCCGGCCTCTCGAACGACCCGATGGCCGAGTACTCGCCGAGCAAGAATTTCATCTTCAATGCCGCCGCACCGGCCTATCTGGCCTACATTGCCAAGAAGGCCGGCGTGCGCCGCTACATCTATGCCAGTTCGTGCTCGGTTTATGGCTACACCGAAAACGAGCTTTACGACGAGACGCGGCCGGTGAGCTCGTCCTATCCCTACGGCATTTCGAAGTTGCAGGGCGAGCAGGCGGTGATGAACCTGGCCGATGACGGCTTTTCGGTGATCTGCCTGCGGAAGGGGACGGTCAGCGGCTACAGCCCGCGGATGCGGCTCGATCTGATCGTCAACACGATGTTCAAGACGGCGATGCGGGATGGGGTGATCACCGTGAACAACCCTTCGATCTGGCGGCCCATTCTGAGCATTGCCGACGCGGTGACGGCCTATGTGCGTGCCGTCGAGGCCCACGAACGGATCACCGGCGTGTTCAACATCGCTTCGGGCAACTACACCGTGGGCGAAGTGGGCGATCTGGTCAAACACGAAATCGAAGAGCAGACGGGGCGCAAAATTCGG
>DATGLT010000041.1:0-8772 GCA_035294005.1 Verrucomicrobiia bacterium | reverse complement strand
TTGCGCCTCGATGTCCGCCTCGGAAATGATCCGTCCGATGGTAATGTTCAGCCCTTGCGCGACCTTGGGAAAGTAAAGGTTTCCATAGATCATCGGCATATCAAAGCCATAAAAGCGGTTGCCTTTGAGAAGCTGATCGCTGAATAGCCCGTAGGATATCATATAGCGGTAATCCAGGCCGTACACGCCGGACACGCGAAAACCCCAGTCAACGTGATCCGTTTGGGCTTCATCCGGCGTCCGTTCGATGTACAGAACAGCCTGGTCCAGTTCCACACGGTCCGGGCGTTGCGGATAGATCAATGGAAAGTTGCCAGCCTGGCCGTTCGGCCCGAGTCCCGACTGGTGCGAAGTGCTGTAGTTGCCCGAAATATCCATCCAGCCGTACAGCTTGATCCTTGGTCCTGCAAAGAAATCGCCGTGTGGCCCTTCATAGAGCGCCTGCATTAGCGGATAGTCCGGAGTCAGGTTCGGGTCGCCGATGACTTCCGTCCCGCCGATTTGCCATTCCCCATTTGGGTACGGCGGCGAGTCAAACGGAGCGGGAGCGGCGCGCCGGGCTACAGGTGCCGGCGGAGATCCCGGCGCGGGTGGAGTGGGTTCAACGTAGGAGGCGGTCCCCAGTTGCTCGTGAAACGCCTGTCCCAGCCGTTTTATAAACGATTCATTGGCCTTGCTCCCAATCACCGTCCCCGAGGGCGTCGTCGCCGGCGCGTTCGTGCCCGAGGCTTGCGCCACTTGGTTGGTATCGGCAGCATTCTGCGCCGAAATTGCCGAGGGCAAGCCCACGACTCCGAGAGTTGCCAGGGCAACAGTCCATTTGTTCCGAATTGTTTTTTTCATAGTTCCTCTCACGGTAGATCCTGATTCATAATTTGAGTCATTAGTGGCGAGAATACTGTCGCCATCGTTTGTCCGCACATTAAGAAAAGTATTCACCGCGCTAAAACCGTATAAAACAGTCATCGCCTGCGCGGAGAACACTTTCCCGCCCGCCCGCTTCGCTGCCTCGGCTCGCGTCCCGGTTGTCCATTTTGAGCGGGCGGGGGAAAACCCGTGCCGCTCCCGGCATGGATTGCGGTCACGAGCATCGGAACGCTCCAGCTTCCACCGCCGCGTGGTGGCCATTGGAGTCAGTGCCGCGGACCTTCAATGCGTTGGAACGGGCGCTGAGCAGAACGGATACCATTTTTGCGGGACTGGCCGCTGCCGGTTGGAGACGGGTGGATTGCAGTGAAGGCGCTCGCGCGTCCCTCAAAAGTCTCTTGGATTCCCTTTGGTGGTATTGCTTCTCTGTGCGGTGCGCAGGAAAACGTTCACGCCGCAATCGCGCTTGGGTTTGGGTAACTTATGTTTCCAGTCTCTCCCGCTCCCGCCGCAGGAACCTGAGAAGCGGGTTGAACTTTGACGTACCCGCTTCCGCTCCATGCGTAGCCGAGGTGCTTCAACCTGCGGCGAATTGTTTCTTCGGAAATTGCCTGTCCAAGTTGCGCCATCAAAACCCGCTGCAACACCGGCGTGCTTCGCTTTTCTTCAATCAACCCCGGTTCATCGGGTTGCGCTTCGAGAGTTCGCCTGAGCAGGCGGTCGGCCTGTTCGGTCCAAAGGCTGGGACGCCCGGTGCGACGCGCGTCCGCGAGACCTCTTTCGGAATCGGCTTGCCCATACGTGCCCACCCAATTGTAAATCGTCTGCCGGGTCACCCCCAACAACTTCGCAATCTCGCTCGTCGTGTGTCCTTCATGAATGGCCAGTAAGGCGGCAGCTCGTCGAAATGCCTGGGTGTTGGCCGCTTGTTTCAGCTCGGAGCGCAACCACGCCTCCTGCTCGGGCCCCAATCTGAAGTCTTTCACGGCAAAATGGGTTTAACGGCAATAATGAAGGACTGTAAAACGACTTTCGTGGCATTCCTTGCCACCTCCGCAAATGTCGCGACCCTTGCGCGGATTCGCGCCGGTACTTCTGCGTTCAGGCCGCCAATCCCGCCGTGTCGCTTTTTTTTCAGGCTGGAAATTTCCGTCAAACCGGCGCGTCCGGCATGAATGACGTCCCTTGTTTGCAACCGTGTCGGTCCGGCGCCGTCGTTTCGGCAAGCGCGAGGGGACGGCCCGGCGTGGCTTTGCAGGATGGAGCGGTTCATTAGATTGACCTCAACTAAAGCATGAGCGCGCGCCGACCCCCTAATTGAGAATCGGGCTGGCGATGTTAAGAAAGTATTAAGGCGTGTTAAGGCGCCGCCGGAAGGCAACGGGGCCCCTCTCAGCGTTCGGTTCCTCAATGCCCGTTTGCTAGGTAAGACCCGGCGCGATGTTGCGGAGAGGCGGCGGTGTAATGTCGCCGCTTCACGCTTGCGAGCTGGCCCCGCGTGCGATTCCCAAGCCGTTGAATGGAGGATGCCATTCCGGCCACGTCACGCATCGCGCCTGGATGACACGCATGGCAATTTGCGTTCGACTTTTCATAGCGCCGTACTATTCGAATTACTAATTAAGATACTCTCCTAATTTGTGAAGATTCTATAAAAAGAGGCGTTCGTGCCCCGGATTCCTCGAGCACGGGGCAACTCCGTCCAAGCGAAAGCCTGCGCCGGTCAGGGCACCCATGCCGCCCGGTAAAAGCGCGTGGGCGCATTCGACGCGGCCGGGTCTGAGAACAACGTAACGCCACCGGAACTGACCAGGTTCGTGAGCAGCGCCCAATGAAGGGCGTCCGGGGAAGTCTCGATGCTATATCTGAAATCAGGCGTGGCGGTCAAAGAGAAGACTCGCGTCGGCGTTGCGGATACGAGCGAAATTGTCGAAGGCGAAGGATTGAGCCGAAAGAGCGTTCCGCCGTTGCCTGCGCCTCCCAATTGCGCGGTCCCGAAAAGGCCCCCACTTGCGGCTCGGACCAGGGGAGCGTTGGGATTGCGGCCTGAAGACGGGCTCGACCCAAATTGAAACAGCACGCTGTATTGGGAGCCGTCGGTGCTGAGCCGGAATACGATCCCCATATTGTTTGTTCCGCCGAATTCGGTGGTGCCGTACAAACCTCCGTCATTGCCCAGGACCAGTGCTGCATGCGGGTATTTGCCATCTCCGCCACCGGGATTGAAGCTGTGTAGAATCGCGTAGCCGGTCCCGTCCGGCTGGATTGTAAACACCGTGCCGAAGCCGGTCGCCGCTCCAGCCGCGAAGCTCCCTCCCTCCTGGGTAGTTCCGTACAGCCGGCCTGTGTTGTCCTGGGTCAGGCCCGCGTACGGATGTTGTCCGTCTGTGTTATCGGAAAAGAAGCTGTGAAGCACGGTTTCGCTGGACCCGTCGGTGTTGATTTTGAAAATGCACCCATACCCGCTGGCGCCGTTGACCGCGCTCGCGCCGCCGGCACTGCTGGTGCCGTAAAGCGCGCCGTCTGCTCCCTGGATCAGCGAGGCCACCGGGGACGTGGCGTCATTCGGAACGGCGCCAAACGAATACAACTCCGTGAACCCGCTGCCATCCGGCCCAATTTTGAAGACTGTGCCTAGCGCGAAGGCTCCTCCATTTTCGGTTGTTCCATAAAGGTTGCCGTCCGTCGCCTGAACGAGTGACGCCGAGGGATTGTAACCTGCGCCGCCTGCCGGGTCGAAGCTGTGCAGATCCACGTACCCGCTGCCGTCGGTGTTGATTTTAAAAACGGACCCGTAGCCGCTCTGACCCCCTGAGCCCGTGGTCCCGTAAAGCGCCCCATCAACCCCTTGAATCAACCCGGAGGGGCTGGCGACCCCAAGAGGGTTAATCGCGCTCCGGCCGAAGCTGTAGATCGGGCGATTGCCGGAGCCGTCAGGATTAACTTTAAAAACCGTGCCGGCATTGTTGGTGCCGCCCATATAGGTAGTGCCGTACAAAACCAAGTCCGTGGCTTGAATCAGGGACGCATAGGGCTGTTGCCCGTCGGCGCCGGCGCTGAAGGAGTGCAGCAAGGTCAATGTTAGCTGCGCCTGGCTTTGCAGCACGAAACCCAATGCGGCTATGACAAAGAGCGCGCGGCTTGTGGTGGAGCAACGTTTTTTCATACGCCAACGGGACGCTTGCGTCCGCAAGCCCTCCCTCTGGGTTGATACAAGACTCGCGCAAACCGGGCCTCCTGTCTGGCGGGTTGTTCCCTAACGGGTTTGACCCCACTAAAGCAGCAACTCCGATTGCGTCCCAGAGGTTTTCGCTCCTAGTTTTTCGAGGCATGCGTGGTTATCGACCGCATTGCTTGAACATCGCCCCGAACGGGGGTAATTTGTATTGGCTGACGAGGACGGAGTAGTTCGGTGCCTCCTGTCGGGGCACGTAGATTAGTGGAAACGCCCCCGCCAGCCATCGTTTCACCCATTCAGAATCGAAGCAAACCAGGGTTGGTTTTTCCCAAACCGCGTGTAGCCCACTGCTGTAACCGGCGAGATGCTGGCAGCCGCGATGAGGCGCGCCAACGTCCAAGCAGGTACAACGTTTATCCTCGCCGCCTTGGCATGCTCTTCCGGCGCACAAACCATTCTGTTCGACTTTGACAATGCGCCTCTTTACTCACCCTTGCCGATTAGTCTGACGGTGGGCAGCGTCACCGCACATTTTACAGCCACAGGGCAGGGGTATTCCCTCCAGGGCGTCAGCACGGCCCCGGTCGTGCCGGCGGGTTTTACGGGACATTTTATTTACCCGAGCAGTGTTTTCGCCTCGGATTTGCTGGTTTCTTTTTCCCAGCCCCTGCTTGATTTTTCGATCCAATACGCGCCGCAGGAGTTGGCTTGCGACTCCTCGGCGACAATGAAAGTGACGGCGTATTTGGGCCAAAATGTCGTGGGCGCTGCTACCACCAATGCCACACCTGGAACCTGGCCGGTTCAGACTCTTGAGTTCAACACGGGCCAGCCGTTTGACAACGTGGTCGTGCATTATGACAACCCTCCTGTTACGGGCGGAGACTACAGCCCCATTTTCATCGCCGACAACATGAAGATCGTTCCGGCCCCTGCGCCGCCTACGCTTTCGGCGATTACCGCTTCAAATGCTTGGCTTCAATTAACGTGCACCAACCTGCCCGGGCTCAATTACTCGGTGTTGATCAGCACCAACGCCGGGTTGGCATTGCCGCTTTGGACCGTGATTGGAACCTGCACTGAATCGAGCCGGGGTCAGTACCAATTTGCTGATAGGATCGCAACCAACGGGGCGGCCAGGTTTTACCGTCTTCGTGAACCCTGACACATTTGCGGGGAACTTTGCGGTTGACAGGCTTAGACCGAATTTGAGAATGCTTGCTCAATGCTTGCCACCCTTTCGGAATCTGGCAGCTTGACTGCAGGTCGGCACGAAGACCAGCCAGGATCGATGAGAACATCGTCTTGTCCGGGGGTTCCGCTGGATTTTCTACTCGACAATTTCACCCTCTAAACCAAAAACCCAACCCATGACTACCTCAAATTCACAATTGCCGGACTACATTGCCAGCGCCAAACCCAATCCTCCGGACAAGCGTGTGCCGTGGTTTTCGAGCTCCGCCCCCACTTATGCCGGTATTTTTTTGTGGTTTGTATTTTGGGACTCTATGGCCGGCAACGGCCTTAGCACAGGGGGACTTGGGGCATTGCTGGCCGGCATTGTGATCGGGGCGCTCATCTGCCATTTCCTGTTCTTTCTCGTGCCCGGCACGCTGGGCATGAGGACTGGCCTTCCGCTTTACGTGGTGGGCACTTCGACGTTTGGAGCGGCAGGCGGCCTGCTGATGCCCGGCTTCCTGATGGGCGCGCTGCAGTTTGGCTGGTTGGGTGTGAACGCCTGCGGCTCGGCCGATGCCCTGTCCAAAGGATTCAACGCGCCCGGCCTGTATGTTCCATTGTGTGTGGTTTGGACTGTTTTGGCCGCGTTTGTCGGACTCAAAGGTATTCAGTACGTTGCCAAAGTGGCGACCTATTTGCCGCTGATTCCCCTTGCCGTTCTGGTAATGGGCCTGGTTCTGTTTGGCGGCTCTGCGGCTAATTTCAAACCTGCCCCCAGCGCTGATGGAGGCGGAGCCACCAAAGCGATGCTGGGGATGATTGCTGGCATCGTCGGCTTTTTTGCAACTGCCGGCGCGGCGGGCGTCGACATTTGCTCCAGCAACCGCGACAAACGGGACGTCAATATGTGCGGCCTTGTTGGCATCGTCATTGCCATCATTTTCACTGCGGGGATTTCTGTCATTGCGGTTGCCGGCGCTCAAGCGTCAGGCGTAGTGGATCCTACTGTCGTCAAGATGACCTCAGCGCTCCAGAAAAAGCTCGCTCCCGGCCTGTTCGCCACAATCATGATTGGGTTGACCCTGGCGTCCTTTCCTGGCGCTTGCTTCTCCTCGTTCATCGCCGCGAATAGCTTTAAAACCACAATGCCCAAGGTTAACCCGTTCCTGTCGGTCGGCATTGGGGCCATCGTCAGCATCCTGATTGCGATTATCCCTTTTGGCGCACCTGTGGAAGCGAAGTTGGCCGCAAAGTTGCCGGCTGTGTTTGGGATCATTGGAGCATCGTTCGGCCCGATCGTCGGCGCAATGGTGGTGGATTACTTGCTCTCCGGTAAGCAGTGGGTCGGACCACGGGCAGGTTTCAACCCCGCCGGGTGGATTGCCTGGGCGCTCGGTTTTATCGTGGGCATTTTGCCAAACCTGCATGCATGGAAGCCCGAAACATTCCCTGACGTGCCGGTGGCGCCGGTGTTGGCCTTTGTCGTCGGGGCGGTCATTTACTTCCTTTGCGCCAAGATGGGAATGCAATCGCAAGTCATTCCGCTGGCTGCATTGTCGCCCGAACCTCTTTCAAAGGCTGCAGCCGCGGCTAAATAACCAGCCTCGCTTGAGCCAACGTCGTTCGACCCGCCTTTGCTCACTCACAAAGGCGGGTTTTTTATTATGGACACCCTGGTCGAGGATTTCCTGCAGCACCTCCGGCATGAACGGGGGCAGGCTGAACACACTCAGAGGACTTACGCCGCTTTGCTCAAGAAATTCGTTATTTGGGCCCAAACGCAGAGCTTGACCGATTGGAAGTCCGTTGAACTGCGCCACCTGATGGCTTTCCTCCAGCATGAGCGCGGGCGCGCGCCTGCCCGCGAGCCCGAAGGTTCGGCCCGCCGGTTGAGCGGCGAAAGCCTTTACCTCGAAATTGCCGCATTGCGCGCATTTTACAGGTTTGCTGAAAATGAAAAGCTCCTGCCGGTGAACCTTGCGGAGAACCTTTCACTGCCGGGTCGGTGGAAACGCTTGCCCAAAGCCCTCACGGCCCAGGAAGTTGAAAAGCTCCTCACCCCTGAAACACCGGAAACGCCCCAGAACCTCTGCGATCAAGCGGTCCTGGAACTGGCTTACGCTTCGGGGTTACGACTGGCCGAATTGCGCGGGGCGCGCCTGGAACAACTCCACCTGGAAGCCGGTTTCATCAATGTTATCGGCAAAGGCAATAAAGAACGCGTGGTCCCGCTCGGCCGCAAGGCGGTTGACGCGCTGAAAAGATACCTCGCCGCGGGCCGGCCCAAGCTGGTCACGCCTCGATCCCCCGCCGCTGTCTTCCTCACTCGGCGTGGGACACCCTTCGCCGCCGTCACTCTTTGGCTGAGAATCAAACAACGAGTGCGCCGTGCCGGAATTAGCCGCAACGTGACGCCGCATATGTTGCGGCACAGCTTTGCCACTCACCTGCTGGAACATGGCGCCGACTTGCGGGTGATCCAGGAGTTGCTCGGGCATGCCAACATCGGCACAACCGAAATCTACACCCATGTGGCAAACAATCGCTTGCGCGAGGTTCACCGCAAGTTTCATCCCCGGCCCTAGTGCCATACCGGCAGCCTAAACCCTACTTACTCGAAATCGTAAACCACAACCCGCTTGCAGACTTTCTTGAACACCTTCTCTACAAACTCAATGTGCTGCGGGTGCACCTGGTAATCGTCCTGAGCCTTTTTGTCGGGAAAAATCAGATTTAACGCGACTTGATACGTTTGGTCCACGACCGGTCGATGACTCGCAGCCATTTTCCCAATGTGAAAATGCAGTACCCCGCTAATCGGTTTGAGATATTTGTTGGCCCCGGCGATCAATTCATCCGCGGCCGCAGGGTTTCCCGGATCAGTCCAAAAAATGACAATGTGCGAAAACATGGTTTGAACGGTTTTCGTCCAGTTTGAGGATCACTGTTGTGAACGCCAACATAAATTGCGCGAGTGTTCCCGCGGTAGTAAACTGCGGTGTGGACGCAGGCGAGCGAAAGTGATCTATGGAAACGTTTTTGAGTATTTGTGTTGGAATCGGCTTGAGCGCCGCGTGCGGGTTTCGCGTGTTTGTGCCCCTGCTGGTCATGAGCATTGCGTCACTGTCAGGCCACATGCACCTGGCGCATGGTTTTGAGTGGATTGGAACTTACCCGGCCCTGGTTTCTTTCGCGGTTGCGACGGCGCTCGAGATTGCCGGCTATTATGTGCCGTGGCTGGACCATTTGCTCGACACAATTGCAACACCGGCCGCCATTGTGGCGGGCACAATCGCGACTGCCTCCGCGGTTGGGGATATGAGCCCTTTCCTGAGGTGGACTCTCGGTGTCATCGCGGGTGGAGGCGCTGCCGGGCTGATCCAGGGCGGGACTGTGCTGGCTCGGGCTGCTTCAGGGGCCACTACCGGGGGGATGGCCAATCCAGTTGTTTCAAGCGTCGAATTGGCCGGGGCGACAATCACTTCGATTTTGGCAATCGTCGCTCCGGTCGTCGCGGTGTTGCTCTTCCTTACCGTCGTCGTTTTGTT
>DATGLT010000040.1:0-2031 GCA_035294005.1 Verrucomicrobiia bacterium | reverse complement strand
TCTCTCTACCACCCAGCGGACAATTCGGTAACGAGGAGACGGGCGCCATCGTTGGTCCCGGCCTCGTGGATTTTGATTTTTCGCTCATGAAGAACTTCAGACTCCATGAACAGCATAGTTTGCAATTTCGTGCCGAGCTTTTTAACTCGTTTAACCATCCAAATTTCTTGAATCCCGTAACGATTTTCAACAGTCCGGCATTCGGAACGATCACCGGTGCGCTATCCGGGCGCGAAATTCAGTTTGGGTTGCGGTACAGCTTTTGATTGTTTGGTCTTGTCAGCGAAAGCAGGCTAACCTTCGGCAGTTTAAAAGGGAACTGACGTATGAGAACAATTCGTTCGCGATGCGCCTTATTCATTTTGATGGAAATACTCGTTTTGGGTCTTTCAGCACCTGGTAGTGCGCAAGAGCCGACCGGACGGCCGCCAGCGGTGCCCGCTCCGGCCGGATCCGGGCCGTACAAGGCCGTCATGGAAATGGACAACAGCCTTCCCGGTTATACGATTTACCGTCCGGACGATTTTTCGGAATTGGGCGGCATTCGCTTACCGATCGTCGTATGGGGTAATGGGGCATGCGCGGACACAGGGAACCTCTTCCAGCCGTTTCTTACAGAGATCTCCTCGTATGGATATCTCATTATCGCTTTGGGTCCGATCCGCGAACTGAAGAACTTACCTTTCCCGGCCATGCCGCCCAGGCCACAAGGAGCCAATCCGCCGTCGCCTCCGGCGAATTTACCTCCGCCCGCCACGCACCCAGCCCAACTGATTGCCGCCATGAACTGGGCCATCGCTGAAAATCAGCGTTCCGGCAGCAAATACTATCAGCGCTTGGATAGCACCAAGGTCGCGGTGATGGGCCAATCTTGCGGGGGCGTGCAGGCCATCGAAGTTGCCGCCGACCCTCGCATTACTACCGCCGTAATTTGGAACAGCGGCCTCTTCCCGAAACCCACCAACATGGGGGGGGCGGGAAGACCATGAGCAAGAACGACCTAAAGCTCCTCCACTCCCCAATTGCGTACATCAGTGGCGATTCCGAAGATATTGCTTTCACAAATTCTAACGACGACTTCAACCGAATCACGTCAATCCCGGCATTTCGCGGTTACGAGAGAGGGATCGGTCATGGCGGCACTTACCGCCAACCGAATGGGGGTGAGTTTGCGGGTGTTGCAATCGCGTGGCTAGACTGGCAATTGAAAGGCGACCAGCGTTCCGCGCTCATGTTTCGCGGAGCAAATTGCGGGTTGTGCGTTAATCCACGATGGGTGGTTCACGAGAAGCATATCCACTGACTTGGAGCCGCAGCAGTCTTTCCAGGCTGATCCGGGCGCGATGGCTTTCGGTCGAGGAGTGGCTTGCCGACTCGTAAAATCGAAATTCGACGGCCAACAAAAAGCGATAGATCGGGGCAATCTCAAATGAAAATAAAAACTACAATCTTCGTGGCCATACTCCTTGTCGCGACGGCTGCAACCGCACAACAGGCCACTCGGCCGACTGCGCAGCCCTGCTCTTTACTCACCGGTCCCTGCCCTGGACATCCAATTGCCTATGGCTCAGGCCTCAATGCCGAGAAGCAGATCCGTGATTCCCAGAAGCTGGCAAGAAAGGAAGCGGCCCCTGGAAACCCGCAGTGGCGAGCCAAGGGCGACCAACATCGCACGTACAATTTTCCCGATGCTGGAATGGACATACCTTATCGTCTTTACATCCCGACGACATGGGATGGTCATTCGCAGTTGCCTCTCATCGTGATGCTCCACGGAGCTGGCGCCGACGAGAACATGTACGTGAACATGAACGGCAAACAGCTTTTGCACTTAGCCGAGCGGCACGGCTACGTCCTGGTTTCGCCGCTGGGTTATAACCGCTTCGGAGCTTACGGCACTCCGTTGAGACTGCCAGCCGTGTTCGGGCAGCCGGAATCCGTCTTTGCCAAGCAAAGGGCTGCGGTAACGCCTCAGGAGAGGCGAACCCTGCAGCTGAGCGAAAAAGACGTCATCAACGTCCTAGAGATAGT
>DATGLT010000039.1:0-41096 GCA_035294005.1 Verrucomicrobiia bacterium | reverse complement strand
TGATCGGCCGGCCCAGGTTTATCGCTTTCTACCTCATGTGCGGTTTGGCTTCTGAATTCACCTATATAGCGATGGCCCCGGGTCATTTCACATCGGAGATCCCGCTTGGGGGCGCCTCGGGAGCCATCTCGGGATGCATCGGCGCCTTTCTGCTGCTGTTTCTGCGGACAAAAATTGAGTTCAAATGGGTTATCTTTTTCTTCTTTCGGCTTTGGAGTGGCGAATTTTTCATGCCCGCCTGGCTGGTCATTTCTTTTTGGTTCCTGAAAGATTTCGCTGGAATGGTGGTGAGCATGACCACTTCCGAAACCGGAGGTGGAGTGGCCTTTGCCGCGCACGTGGGCGGCACACTTTGCGGCCTGGGACTTATGGCGGTTCAAAAGGCGCTTCTGAAGATGCCCTCCCTTGACGAGGAGACCGAGGAGGAAGTGGAGGCGCAACCGGTGCCACAACCGTTGATTCGCCCCGCGAGAGAACCCATCCGGGTCCAACTCAACGCCGTTCGGGCTCGAGTGATTGACCCGGCCGCGATTTACCTTTTTCAGGCAAACGCCCAAACCGGACCGTTCACCTCGGCCCAGGTCCAGGACATGTTCCGCCAGGGTGGAATTCCGTTGGACGCGCTCTACTGGCAGGAAGGCATGGACGACTGGCGCAGCGCTGAAGAACTGCGTCCACCGGGAACCGCTTAGTCCCGGTGTTTACGGTTTCCACGCGCCGCCTTGCAGTCGGTTTAAAATCAAAACCCGCCCGCCCGCAAGCTAAGGGATCCGTATTACCACGGACTTCCTCTTGAAAGGGCGTTTATGGTAGCTTAAAACAAAGCAGCCCCTGTTTTGCCAAACCCTGTAGTTTGGCCGCCGTTTGATGGACTACAGGCCGCGATCGAACCGGCTCCAATTCGCGCGTAAGCCTCGGAACACCGCCGGCTTGAATTAACCTGAGACAATCAGTGATTTTCGATATTTGAATTAAATTAGCTAGGCTGATTAAGTGTTTCTATTAAAATAAGACCTGAAGAAAAAACCTGACTAACTTTCTATGACAAGGATTGCATGAGGTCGGCTTGGAGGGCACGCTGTTTTGCATTGGCTTGTACCGGCGCACTTTTTTATCCGTTAACTGGCTGGTCTCAAGGTTGGTGGATCGAAGCGGGCCCTGTGTTCAGAGGCGGGATGAAGGTCAGCGCCCAAGGATCCTCATACACACAAATGCTGGGGTTGCATGACCCGAACGCCGCTGGGGTGATGGCTCCGCCCGGGGGCATTGGTGCGGCAAATGCCTACGCTGACAGGACCTACGACAACGGTTATGTCAAAAAGGATCCGGGCACCGGCAACCCAAACTCGATTGATCCAAACACGACCTGGAACTGGGGATTTAACAACAGCGCGCAATACAATGCCGGGGCGCAAACGCTCAGCTTTCAAAAGCAAGGCTCCCCTGGTTACAACACGATCCAAAACGGGGCGCCCGACGGCAGCGGCAACTATTGGGCGGGCGGCTTTCAAATGGTCGCTGGCATTCCGCTGACCCAGCCGGACGCGTGGACCTTCGATCTGACGGCGGGTTTTCAGGGCGTTTGGGGAGCCAAGCAAACTTTCAACTTCTCTTCATACCGGGAGGACGTCCGCCAGATCACGGTGACCGACACCTACGACGTGTCCGGTATTGGAGCGGCTTCTTTTCCCGCCAATGGCTTTCACGGGACATACCTCGGCCCGTTCGACAATCCGCCCGTCGTTCCCAGTCCGGTTATCCCCAATCTCCCGGCTTCGCGCTCAAGCACCACCTCCGCGCCGCTTTCCACCAGTTACAACTCGATCGGCTTTAAAGTCGACCAGAGTTTTTACCAGTTCAGTCTTGGACCCAAGGTCGGACTCATGACGCAAGGAGTGAGCGTTTTTTTGCGCCCATCCGTTTCGCTGGACATCGTCGACGCCAACGTCGATCGCAATGAGACCTTCACGCAAAGCTCAGCCGCTGGGAATGCTTTATTGGGCAGTTGGTCGGACTCCGCGAAGCGACAAAAGGTCTTTTTCGGTTTGGGCGCCGTTGTGGGAGCCAACCTGGACCTGGGCAAGGGTTATTACGCCGGGCTTTTTGGCGGGTACGATTGGGTGTCCGAGAAGCTGAAGGTTGCGGTTGGCCCCAACATCCTGCTCTTGGACGGCAGCGGATGGGTGGCTGGTTTGAGTTTGGGGAAGCGCTTTTGAACCTGTTTGGCTTGAAACGCACGCGTTGAATGGACCTGGTGGTTCTTTTCAAAGGGCTGCGCGGAATTTTGGGGCGCTTCTCGCCGAACATGCAACGCCCGTTCTGACTTCTCTCGCCGACGACATGAAACCGATTATGAAACAGAATCTGTTGGTGTGGATCTGGTGTGCGACAATGTTGAGCATTGTCCCTGGCCAGGCGATTAGTTTTGGCCCCTTTGGGTCTAAAGGGCAGGGCGGCTCGAAGAACGGCCAACCTCTTTTGATTGGAGCCGGCAGCGACGTTTTCGAACTGGATGCGTTCCTCAGGCTGGGAGGACTGGATTTAAACGGCCCCCAGGTTGGGACAAGCGCGCAGCTCTCCCTGGACAGTCTGCCGGCCGGGTTGTCCTACAGCTTCTCCTCGACCTTGGGCACCAATTCGGCAGACCTGATATTGACCTACACCTTTTCGAACACGACCGCCAACGTCGTTTATTCCAATCTGACGTTTCTGGCATTCCTGGACGCCGAAATCGAGGAGGCGACGAACACGTTTTATAATGAATATGGGACCACTGCCGGTTATGCGGGCGCAGGTGTTACCGATCCAAACCAATGGCAAATTGACGAGCCGGGTTTTGAGAACGGAATGTTGTTGCGCAACCTCTTTGCGGGGGCTTTGAGCAGTTCCAATTCGGTCCCCCAAAGCGCCCTCAACGACGTCGCCATGTCATTGGGCTTTTCCCGTAACCTGCTCTGGCCCGGCGATACTTTCCAGGTCCAAACGATGGTTTCGGAAGCAGGCCATTCGCTGGGCGGGTTCTCTCTTTTGCAGCATGACCAGGCGGATGCTGCGGCTCTCATCACGTTTTCGGGCCAGGCAAAATACGCCGGGCTTTCGGGCACCGTTTTCGCCGATTCCAACACCAATGGCTTGCCCGATCCGGGCGAAGGAGTCAGCAACGTTTTGATGGTTCTGCAGGGAAACTCCGGATCAACCCTCGCTCAGGAATATACGGACAAAAACGGTCACTACGATTTTGGAACTCCGCCCGGCCCCGGACCATTCACAGTCAGTGTTACTCCGGCCACCTTGCCTTCAACTTTGACGAATAATGTGGCCCATCCAAACCCGGGGACCGAGTTTAGCGCGACCCGGACTTTGAGCGGGACCAATGCAGTTTTGGACTGGGGCTACCTCGCCCCATCGCAGCAGTTCGTCAACGCCAGCGGCCAGATTGTAATGGGCTTCATAAAGTGGGAACTGGACCGGGCCACCGGAAGTCTGCTCGGCACGTTAACCATAACTAACCCCGTGGCGAATCAAGTCGCTTTTGGTCCGCCATTCCAGGTGGGGCTCAAGGCTTCCACGAATTTCTATTATCCGCATCCGGCCGGGACCCTGCGTGACGGTGTTCCGTATGTGGATGTCAGCGCCGGAGTTAAAGCCGACCTTTCAAACGGTTTGCTTGAGGCCGGCCAGAATGTGGTCCTGACGAACTCAGTTGAGGTCTACAGCCTCACCCGGAGCGTGCCCCCGATGAGCCTCTTTGAGATATGGGCAACACAGCATTGATGGCTCATCGGACCTGGAAACCTGAGTGGAGATTTCTATGATGAAACGAAGCTTAAATTCGCTGGTTGTTATTGGCCTGGCTTGCGCCGCGCTGTTTTCTTGCCTCTGCCATTCGGCGGGCCAGACCATGCTCAAAATTGCGCAACCGGGCGGAAATTCCGGCTCGCAGACGAATCTTATTTTCAAACTGCAGCTGCAGAGCGCTTCCAACAGTGTCATCTACGTCCTGCAATCCAGCACCAACCTTCTCAACTGGCAGACGGTTCTGTCCGGCAAATCCCTGCCCGGAGCCTCATTTAAGATAACGGATGTTTCGCCGACCAACAGCGCCATGTTCTTCCGCGTGCATGAGTACGGCCACCGTCTTTCGGACACCAACGCCCCGACCTGGACGAATGGGCCGGGAACTCAGTTCACAATCACTCCCCCATCGTCGCTGGCGGTAAGCTGGGTCCCCGCTTTCGACGATATCGGCGTGGCCAACTATCGGTTGTTCGTGAACGGTGTGCTTGTCACCAATGTCCTGGCGTCGACCTTGAGCTACCAATTCGCCGTCAACCTTCATCAGCCTACCGATATTCAGATCCAGGCGGTGGATGCCTCCGGCAATGCTTCGAGCATTTTCGCCCTGATTTACATGCCCGGAGACGATATTCTCGCCGCCTACGACGGCCAAGGCAGGCTCTGGACTTTTTACGAACAGACCAATGGAACTTTCAGCCCGCCTTCGCAAATTTACACCGGCAACACCGCCGAGGGCGGAGTGGCCCTGGGTGACTTCGATCGCGACGGGATCCTGGATATCATCGCCGGCGGCGCCAACGGCAACACATTGACCCCCTTCTTCTTCAAAGGAATCGGGGATGGAACCTTTGCCAAGCCCGTGGCGATGCAAACGGCGCAGGGCGCCAACAGTTACATGATGGCCGCTACGGTCGGAGATTTCGACGGCGACGGGAACCTGGATTTTGTGTGCGACGTCAATGAGCGCTATGTCTACTTCTACTGGGGCAACGGAGACGGCACCTTCACCCTGGATATAAAGGACTGGGGCTGTTGCGGCCGTGGAATTGTTGCCGGAGATTTCAACGAGGACGGCCGCGAAGATCTCGCCCGAGGAACCTATTCGGATGGACGAGTGCGGCTGTTCCTGTCCAATGGCGACCGCACGTTTACTGAAACCAACCAGGTGGGCGTGTTCGGGAGCGACCCCTATGGGCTGGTCGCCGGAGATTTCAACGAGGACGGGCATTTGGACATCATCCAAAACTCCAGCACCAGCGGCAATATGGTGTTCTACAAGGGAGCGGGCGACGGCACCTTCGCGCCGATCGCCACTAACGGCCCCTGGGCGAATTTGAATGTGGCCGATTTTGCCGCGATGAGCGCGTTTGACTACCTGGGGACCGGCCATCTTGACCTGGCGATGTCAACGTGGAACAGCCACGCCGTTTACCTTTATCCCGGAATCGGCGACGGCACCTTCAACAGCAACCGAATCACTCTCACCACCAGCATTGGCAACACCCTGGGCATCTCCGCGCCGCCGGCTCCGCCACGTGTGGATGTCGATATCAGTCCCGCAAACCCGGTTACCAACTTGAACGGCACCATCATTTACCAAGCCGTGGGCTCGGGGGTGACTTCCAATGATTTCTTCCGCTGGAGCTTCGGCGACCAGGGAAGTAATTTGCTCGCCTGGACGTTCACCACCAATTCGCCAAACCAGGGCCCGGTCGTCAGCCATAAATACACGACCGAAGGCCGGCTGTTGACTCGCTTATGGCATACCAGCACGAAGGGGATTCAAAGCGTGCGGGGGACCTGGGCCATCGTCAAAGGCCAGCCGCCGGCGGCCAACCCGGGTGGGCCGTACGCTTTCGGGTCTGAAGTTGCCACGCAGGGAGTGTGGTACGCCACACTGGATGGCTCAGCGTCGACTGACGATTTTGGTATTATTAGTTACAAGTGGGATTTTGGGGACGGAACCTTTGTGGTAACTAACGGGCCCACCATTTCCCACGGTTGGACCAATTACGGCGTCTGGAAGGTTTCTTTGACGGTGATGGACGCCGCTTTGCAGACCAATACCCGCAGCACCACCGTTACGTTCACTCCCGGGGCTCCCCCCATTGCCGTGATTAACGGATTATCCGTAGTGGATGACAGCCACGCGCAACGAGGCATCTGGTCGACCTCCTTCTACGGCACCAACTCGAGCGCGCCGTACGGGATCTGGAAATACGCGTGGACCTTCGGCAATGGTCAATCGGGGTCCGGACCGATTGTTTCAACAACTTACGGCGCGGTGGGCACCAACCTCGTGACGCTGACGGTCACCGGCAACGACAGCCAGACCAATTCCACTAATTTCATCGTCGTGATAGTGGCCAATGCCGTTCCCGTCCCGGTTATTAATGGTCCCCATGTCCTGCCCGTGACCGTTTCAACTAACGGCCTCTGGTTCGGCGCCTGGGATGGATCGTCCTCCACGGATACATTTGGAATCTACCAGTATTCCTGGAACTTCGGCGACGGAGCCGGCGCGTCGGGTCCGCAGGTCAGTCACAACTATACCTCCCAGGGCGTTTATCAGTTGCAACTCACCGTTACGGACAATGGGAATGTTTCGGCCACCGCGACGCAGACGGTTGCGGTGGTGGCGGGTAATCCGCCGGTGGCGCGCATCACGGCTAGCACCCTCGCGCCGGAAGGAGCTCAACCAATCACCCTGAGCGGCACGACCTCGAGCAGCGACAATGGCATCTATCTGTACACCTGGTTTTTGCCTCCCCGGCAGTTCGACTTTGCCGGCCAGCTCATTGATCCCAATCAGTGGTATGCCTTCTACACAACGCAAAACGGAAAGCTTTCCGTCACCGGCCAAAATGCGTGGAATGTGTCATACTTCTTCTCGATCGGGACCCTGGTCCAGCGCGGCGGGTCCTTCCAGGGCCGGATCGATACTCCGGCCTCTTCGACGCAAAACCAGGCCCTGCTCGGCCTCAAGAATCTCAATACCGCATACGGTCACGAAAACCAGTACCCGTACGGGTTCCTTTTCCAAAACGGCACGGTTTATCTCTATAGCTATGGAGGTTACCTTGGTGTTAGCACCAACTATGCGCAGGGCACTTCCTATGACGTGCGCATTGAAACCAAAGCCGTGGCAGGCGCGCGATTTTACTGGAGGCCCTCCGGAACAGGCGCCCCATTCACGCTTTTGCTGGACACAGCCACTGGAAACGACAGCACGTTCAGCTTCGGCGCTGACGTGAATTCCGGTGTCTTCGGGTTCGAAAACTTCGCGGTCGACAGCGTGGTCGCCTTTGGAGCGACTCAGCTCCGGCCCGTTTACCCGGGCGGCACGGTGACCTTGCAGGTCGTGGATAGCGCGTTGCTGACAAACTCGACGAGCATCGTCATCTCTCCGGTCGTGGGCGCGCCTCCCACTGTCGTCATCAATGGTCCCACCAACGGCCAAACGGGTGTGGAACTGCCCTTCACCGGGTATGGCTCGAGCGATGATTATGCCATTGCGAGCTATACCTGGAATTTCGGCGACGGCAGTTCGCCCGGGTTCGGGCCGGCAGTGTCGCACAGCTACAGTTCGCCCGGGACGTACACCAACACCCTGACGGTGATGGATTACGCCGACCAGACCGCCACCGCTTCAATGGTCGTGACGATTTCGGGAAGCAACGCGTTGTTGCACGTGCCCTGGCTCATCGTCAATGGAATCGAACAGCCGCATGAGGTTTACTCGGGAAAAACCAACACTCTTAAAGCCGTATTACGAGGCGTTCTGCCACCGTTCACGAACGTCTGGGATTATGGCGACGGCACCGGGAGCGTCACAAACTACTTCATCACCAATACCACAGCGGTAGTTTATAACCTCGAAACGTTGCACGCGTATACGGGCGGTGCGGGCACGCCTTTCTATGCCAAGGCCACAGTGTATTTGACCAATGGAACCGTCCTGCAGGATACCTACCCGTTGGTGGTCCTGGCCAGGACCATCGATGTGGAGGAGTCCATCGCGATTGACGAGGGCTTATGGTATCTTCAAAAAGCACAGAACCGCTTTAACCTGGACACCAACACCACCGCCGGCCGATGGGATTCCAGCGGAACCATCAGTGCCAGCGCCGCTTCGATCCAATGTTTCGGTGTCAACGGCCATTTGATGACCGACGATCCTACGCGGGACCCGTACGTCGACACCGTGCGGCGCGGTGTAAATTACCTTCTGAGCCAGCTCATTCCGGTGCCTATCGGCCTCGTGCCTTACGGGGATCCGGACGGCAATCATAATGGGATTGGACTGCAGGCCAACAGCGGCCAGCCCATTTACGAGACCGGCCCCGTACTCGACGCGCTCGTAGCTGTTGGCCGGCCTGAACTGATCGCTCCGGCGGGCGGGGTCAATGTCAAAGGCCGCACATTTGGTGATATTGTCCAAGACCTGGTCGATATGTTTTGCTGGGGTCAATACAGCGATCCGGCAACCGGCGGCGGTTGGAGGTATGGGTGGCATTCGGCCCCGGATAACTCGGCCAGCCAATGGGGGGCGATTGGAATGTTCCCGGCGGAAAATTTCTGGGGCGCGACCGTCCCGGCCTGGGTGAAAGCCCGTAACATTGTTTGGCTCAATTATTCAGAAGGACAAAACGGGTTCGGCTATACCGGTCCGGGCGATGGAGTAGCGACCACGCCTTCGGCGCTTGTCCAAATGGGATTCGATAAGGTGGCCACCACCAACGCCCTGTGGGTCCATGGCGAAAACTTTCTGGCCAACAATTGGACTTCCGGCCAGAACATCATGGGGCAAAATAACATCTACGCCAATTATGCCATCGCCAAGGCCATGCGTACGGCCTGGCCGCAGCCCGTGCATAATTTCGCGCTTACAGGAAAAGATTGGTTCCATGACCCCGTGGATGGCCTGGCGCGGGTAACCATTGATCACCAGAGCCCGGTTAACAGCCCTCCCGGGTCCTGGGTTTCCGGCGCCTGGGCCGATGGTCCCCTCGCAAGCGCATGGTCCATCCTGATTCTATCCAGTTCGCTGTTTCAACAAGGACCTGTCGCGGTCATTAATGTCGCCCCGAATCCCTCTGCGATGGGCTACCCAGTGATCTTCGATGCCCGCGGCTCTTATCATAAACATCCCGGGTACAAAATTATCGAATACCGGTGGGTGTTCAATTCCTCCAAAGGTGTCGACTTTACACACCCGGATGCCGTCGGTCCCGTCGTTACGAACGTGTTTGGCAGCCTCAGCACCAACACCGTCTGGCTGCAGGTCGGCGACAATGGCACGCCGCAACTGTTCGACTCCGCGTCTGTTGTCGTACAGACAACCGTGCCTCCATATCCTCCCACGGCTGATGCCGGCGGCCCTTATGTGGCTTGCGCCGGGCAGGATGTGCACCTGGACGGCAGCGGCTCGTTTTGCGTCGATGCTTCCAGCGGTAATTTCATCCAATCCTTTAACTGGGAAATCTACTACCAGGTCCCGGTCACCTTTAACCAGGGAGTCTCAGGCCCGACTCCAACCATCACCAACGGCTATCCCACTGCCGGGGCGTATCAAATCGGGCTGCAGGTCAAGAATGCGAATTCTTTGGTCTATACCAACTTCGCTCTGCCGGATGCCACTGCGGACGCTTTTACCACGGTTTATGTTTACAATCGCCTCATCACCGATCTGCGCATCCGGCCCAAGGCCACCAAGGCGCAGCTCACGTGGACGAAAGTGGGCGACTATGCCGTCATTATGCGCAGCCAGGTGGGGCCGGATCGCGGCTTTATTCAGGTAGGGCAGACGGACAGCTCCTACGCAACGTTTCTCGACACGACCATTGATTACGGCACCGAGTATTACTACCGCGTCTACGCGTACAGGAACGGCAACCCAAATGCGCTGGGCATTTCCGATCCCGTGTTTATCGTTTCTCCGCCTCGAAACCTGGATCAACACCCGCCTCAATTCCAATCCACCCCATCGCGTGTAGCCCAGGTCGGGCAACTGTACGAAGTTGCCCTGGACGCCTTCAGCCCGGAAAACGAGCCGATGTACTTCAGCCTGCTCTCCGGGCCCACGAACATGACCGTGAATCCAACCAACGGGTTGGTGGATTTCATACCGACACCGCAGCAGCTCGGGAACCAATTCCTCTCCTTCCAGGTGAGCAACACCATCGGCCGCGATGTTCTGAGTTATACGCTATTTGTTTTCCCGGCTACCAATTACGCGCCCGTTGTGAACATTAACGGACCCTACGCCGCGCTGATTAACCAGCCCATCCAGTTCTCTTCAGCCGGCACGACGTACCAGGGAAATAATCCGTTGCGTTACGCCTGGAATTTTGGCGACGGGTCCACCTCGACCAACGCCAACCCGGTCCACGCGTACGGAGGAGTCGGGGATTACCTGGTAAGCCTGTTTGTTAACAACGGCTACGGAAAAACGGTCTCCGCACAAACGCATGCCGTCATTACCCGGCCGAACGTGCCTCCCATCGCCATCGTCAGCAATGGACCAAACTTCGCCGTTCGGCTAGGTGAAACCATTACACTCGATGGTTCGCCTTCTTACTCGCCCATCGGCAACCCGATTACCTTCAGGTGGGATTTTGGCGACGGTACCATCACGACCAACGGCTCGAACGTGGTCACACACCTCTACGCGGCGGGCGGCCCCTATTCAGGAACTCTTACCGTTGCCGATAATCGTGGCGGCCAGAATACCTACGATTTCTCGGTCACCATGGCGCCGGCAACCCAGCCGCCGATCATTTCGATGTCGGTTTCCAACAACCCCGCGTTTGACAACGCCATCGTTACCTTTGATGCCACGGCGACCCTCGATCCTCAGGGCGATCCGATGACGTTCTGGTGGAACTTCGGCGACGGTTATCACACAACCGGACCGTTGGTGACGCATTTCTTCAATCAAATCGGCAATTTCGACGTGACTTTGATCGTCAGCAACAGCCACAACGCCTTTAGCGTCGCGACTCAAATGGTGCAGGTAGTTGATGCCCCGCCGGTCTTCACGACCACCCCGCCCCTGATGATCCCAGCGGGCAAACTCTACACGTACGCCCCAACCGTGACTGACCTGGCCGGGGCGGCGGTCACCTTCCAATTGGTTAGCGGACCCAAGACGATGTCTTGCGACACGAATACAGGCATTTTGAAATGGCTGCCCGGCACCAACAATTTGGGTCCGAACTCCGTGGACTTGCTCGCGACCGACGCCAATGGGGGGGCTACTCACCAGGCCTTTAGTATTGTGGTCACCACGCCCCTTGGGCCCCAGATCGATTTGGCACCGACTCACATCGAGATGTCCAATGTCGTGGTCGATGCCCAAACGCTGGCGCTCTCGGGCACCGCCACCGTTTATTTCCGCAACAACGGAACCGATCCCGTCCCCGTGCCCTTCACCGTTTCCTTGTTCGTCGACAACGATCTGGATGGGACCTTTACCACCAACAACGACACCATCGTCGGCTATGGCAATGCGCCGGCCAATTTCCCCGCCGGCGCCGAGGCTTCCATCGAGATGACCGTGTTCGGCAAAGCGTTGTTTGCCGGTTGCCCACTCTACGCCTTTGTTGATAGCCAGGACGTGGTCGTCGAATACAATAAACTCAATAACATCCAGCGCTCCGGGTTCGATGCCAATACCAACCAGCCGCCGGTGATTGATTTGAGCGCCTCGTTCCTGCAAGTGGACCGGTCCGTGTTGCCGGCCAAAGCTGTGTTAACCGCGCGCCTGGGCAACAGCGGCCTGGTTCCCGTGCCCACCAATGTGCCCGTTGCGTTCTACGACGGCGACCCTCACGCCGGTGGGGTTCTCATCGGGGTGGCTGCTTCGACCGAGCCGTTGAGTCCGGGGATGTACCAGGATTTGAGCGTCGCGTGGCAGTCTCCCACGGTCACGAATCACGACATCTATGTTGTGGCGGATGATTCCGGCAACGGTGTCTACCAATACACTGAGATCACCTACTCCAACAACACGCTGACGGTGGCAGAGAACCTGGCCGCGGTTTTGCCGCCGATTGCCGACCCGGGGCAGGGCGGGAGCGTTTACCTCGGCGAGTCCGTGCAATTGAACGGCAGTGGTTCAAAGGACCCGCAAAGCCGGCCGCTCACCTATGCCTGGTCCTTCTTTTCCATCCCCATTGGCAGCCAAGCCAGGTTGAGCGGCACCAATACGATCAGCCCCTCGTTCAAGACCGACCTGGCCGGGCAATACACCGTCCAATTGACCGTCAACAACGGCCTGCTCACCAGCACCAACTCCGCCCTCGTGACGATTGCGGCCGTCGATACCAACTCCTATTCGCCGCCCAAGATTACCTCCACGCCGTCGTTCCAGGGAATCGTCAGCGTGCCTTATACCTACCAGGTTCTGGCCAAGGATCCTCAAAACGGTCCGCTTTCGTACCGGTTGCCGCAAGGACCTCCTGGCATGACCATTTCGACCAATGCAGGCCTGCTTACCTGGATGCCGACCAACAGCGGCAGCTTCCTGGTCCAGGTGGCTGTTGATGGCCGCGGCGGGTCCTTTTACCAGGGCTACACCCTCACGGTGATACCCTTTACCAATTTGCCGCCGCTATTTACCTCCACCCCGATATTTGCCGTCGCCCCGACCTCCAACTACCTCTACAACGCCGTCGCCATTTCGCCGGTGGCGAATACGCTTTCCTATTCCCTGACCCAGCCCCCTCCCGGCATGTCCATCAATGGGCAATCGGGCGCGGTCACGTGGACGCCCAATTCCAGCCAGGTGGGCGCCTACAAAGTCACTATTGTCGCCAATGACGGCCACGGCGGCACTGCCACTCAAATCTACACTCTGGTGGTCCTGGCCAGCGGCACCGGCGCACCCGCGGTAGCCACCATCCCTGATCAAACTGTCACCGCCCCAGCGCAATTCGCGACCATTAACCTGGACGATTATGTCAGCGACCCGAACTATCAACCCAGCCAAATCACCTGGAAAGCTTCCGGCACCAACCTGCTGACGGTGGTGATCGACTCGAACCGGGTCGCCACCATCACGTATCCCGCGGGCATCAATGCCGCCGAACAGATTACCTTTCTGGCCACGGATCCGTCCGGTCTTTCCGGCTACTCGTCGCCCCTGATGACCGTGGTCGGCAACGGCTCGCCTCCAATCGCCGCGATCGCCAACCTCGACCCGAATAACACCACCAGCATCACCACCGGAACCTTCAACCTGCTCGGCACGGCCGATGATCCGGGCGTGCCTGTGGCCGTTGCGTGGCGCATTGGTTTGTACGATCCAACAGGTGCGCGGGTAGCGGACGTAACCCCTGGTCCTCTGGATTCAAATGGTTACCACGAAGGTCGAGTTCCTGCCGGCGGGAGTTTTGGGATCCTGGATTTCACCCTCGTTCGTAATGGTTCCTACACTCTCATGCTGGAAGTTACAGCTAATGGACAAACCGCCAACTCAACAGCTCAGGTTTCCCTCGATTCACGGTTGAAACTTGGGCAACTGACCTTCAGTCAACAAGACCTTGTTCTTCCCGTAAAAGGAGTGGGCCTTCAGGTTGTGCGAAACTATGATTCTCTCAATGGGAATACGTCCGACTTTGGTTATTCCTGGACCTACAGCGTCGCCGACCTTGGCCTTAACGTAAACGATCAACGAATCCAAACTCAGGATGCTGTCGATGGCACTTCATTCAGTTTGCGTGCCGGTGGTTCGTGGGATGTGACCTTAACCATGCCGGATACTGGCCAACGGGTGACGTTTCGATTTTCGCTGCTCCCGGGCTCCTTTACCGCTCAGGCCGTGTGGACGCCTCCGCCCGGTGTGAGTGCCACCTTGGTTCCAACGATTAATCCAACCCTGGTCACTCTGCCAGGGGTCCCCCCCATCTGGCAGGCGGCGGGCGACGGAACCGATTGGCAGGCATTTGATTGGCCCGGGTTCATATTGACCCTGGCTGACGGGACCCGTTACGAAATTGATCGCCAGGACCTTGGACAACACTTCTATGCAACCGATACCGGGAACGGCGGATTTGTCCATGCCTACACCGGCGGCTTTTTAACTCGCGTTATTGGCACAAGTGGTGACTTGACTGTGCTGAATCGGGACGCATCAGGGTCTTTGCAGAACATCACTCAGTTCAGCGCCGGGAGGCAGCGCAGCGGCGCAGTTTCGTTCCAACGTGACGCGCTGAACCGGATTGTGGCGATATTCCTCCCCCAAAACGTTGATACCAACGGTAAGCCGAGCGGGCCTGCCTCCCTGGCTTACCAATATGACTCTGCGGGCAACCTTACAACCGTGGCTAAGCTTTTGTCCTCGACGAACACTTTAAAACCTTCGTATGCCACAAACACCTATGTCTATGGCAACATTGCCTTTCCGCATTACCTTACTGCAATAACAGATCCTTCCGGCCATAGCGCTGCGCAGTTCCAATACGACGCCAACGGACGGTTGATTGCAATGCTCGACGCGCTCGGGAATCGTCATGGCTACAACTTTGGAACATCCTCCCACACCGCAACCAGCTTCGATCCTCTCGGCAACGCCACGGCACTGGTTTATGACGATAAAGGCAACCTGCTGGCGCGGACGGATCCCTTGGGGCGCACCACAACATTGACATATGATGCTAACAACAATGTCACTTCTGTCACGGATCCTCTGGGACACACTCGTTCCGCTACCTACGATGCAAACGGGAGGTTGACGTCAGAAACGGATGCCCTTGGTAACACAACGCAGTTTTTGATTGCCTCAAATGCGCTTGTTATAATCGATCCTCTGGGCCGTCAATCGATTAAAACGTTCGATTCACTTGGCAGAATTGCAAGCTTGAAGGATGCGGCAGGAAACACGACTTTGCTGGGCTACGACACGAATGGAAACCCGACCAGTATGATCAATGCGCTCGGGCAACAAATTATTCAAGCAAGTTATGACCAGGCCGGCCGATTGGCGGGACTGAGCAACTCATTTGGGGCAACGCAAGTTTTTAATTACGACTCCAACGGCAACCTTGCCGGTAACAGCATGCAACTGGGGTCCTCCAATAGCACCCTGGTCAGTACTGGGGTAAGCAGTTCTTACGATCAGGCTGGAAATCTGCTGAGCCAGACCACCCCGAGCGGCGGGAGCGAGCAATACGAATATGACGCTGTTGGGAGAGTTACCGCCCATATCGACTCCAGCGGCGCAAAGACTGTTAACACCTACGACACCGCAGGCCATTTAATTCAGTCGGTGTACCCCGACGGCACATGCATCCGGCTTGTTTATGACGCCCTTGGCCGGGTTGTTCTGTCAACTGACCGCGCCGCCCTCGGTGCCCTCGCGACAGGTAAGCGGATGACGTACGATGCCGCCGGAGCTCTTGTGCTTGCGGAAATACTCACCAACGTGTCTGTAAATATCTCTACGCAGCAAGACCTTATTACCAGCACCGTGATCGGTTCAGGCCCCGCCGTTTCCAGCAGAACCAACATCTATGACGCTTCGGGACTTCTGGTACTGACGCAGGATGCATACGGAAGGACTTTGCATTTTGAATACGATGCAGGCGGAAGGCGAGTCGCTGAAAGCGATGACTCGGGGCATCGCACGCAGTCAGCCTACGACGCCGTGGGTAATGTGACAGCAGTGCGGGACACCAAAGGCAGAGAGACGGATTTTCTATATGATAATAACAATCGGGCAACCCGGACGGTCTTTCCGGACGGCAGTTCGATACAAGCCGCGTACTCCCCTGTAGGCATGCGCACGAACTCAATCGATCAAGTCGGCAGCGAGACTCGGCTGGAATTTGACGATGTCGGAAGGCTGAGCGGAGTCGTTCTGTCTGCTGTTCCCGACCCTCAGAGCGGCGGTGCGCCCGTCAATCCTCGGTACAGCAGAAAATACAACGAGCTCAACCAGATCGTTTCAGTTCAGGATCCGTTGGGGCGGTCCACGACTTATACATATGATTCGAACAATGAACAACTGTCACGCTCATTGCCGGGAGGTCAAACAGAGTGGTTTAGTTGGGACGTTTACGGGCATCAGATTGCAGGAACGAATTTCAATGGCGACGTAACCTTGAACAGCTACGATCCGAACGGGAATCTGCAAAATGTCTTGCTGGTGGATGCCGCAAATACCAGAACACAAATTCTTGCGTACAGCTACAATCCTCTTGGGCAACTCTCGGGAGCAGTTGGCCCGGGGGGTGCGGTCCAGTTCGGGTACGACCAAGCCAATCATTTGCAGTCCGTAGCCAGACCCGAGGGCACTATACAATATACGACGGACCCGGATACGAGCCAAATTGATCGCGTAACCACAACAAACACGGATCAGGTGTACACCTATTCGCCGGAAGGGCTCCTGATGGGTGTGACTGTAAACATGCGGAACGGGCGCCTTCTCTCGGCGCCGGAAACCACAAGCTATAACTACGATTCAACCGGGCTCCGCACCGCCGTCTTTCGACCGAATGGCGTTACGACGAGTTATGGTTACGACCAACTTGACCGCGTCATCGCGATCGAGCACCGGGACGCCAGCAGCAATCTGCTTGCGAATTATTCGTATACCTATTTGGCGGACGGTTCTATCGCTTCCACCGTGGAAAGACTGCGAGATTCAAGTGGGGTAATGTTTACGAATCAACTTTCCTATGCATACGACGGTATTCACAGATTGACTAACGAAACGGCCATCAGCCTGAAGGATAACTCCGGGTTTAGCGCTTCGTACCTGTACGACCTCGTTGGCAACAGACTCCGGCGTAACATCAAGGTAAATGGCAAGATCCTAACGACCTCGTATGTTTACGATTCAAACGATCGGCTTCTCGTTGAGAGTAATGCGGTAATTACCGGCGGCGCTGTTGGACCCGGTCCCGGCACCCCAGGCGTTCCGGGGTCTCGACCGCTCCCAAGACCGCCTAAATACTCTGCCGTGTTTTGGACGTTGGCGTCCACGCTTGGATTAGCATTGTTCGGACCGAATCTGTTTGTCTTCTATACTCAACGGCGAAGGCTATTCTGGATTCAGCAAAGAGGCAATTCCTGGCGGGCAATGGGTGCGCGCACGACGACCGGAGCCCTGATTTCAGTCATTGTCATGAATCCGATTGATTTTCACGCACTTGCGGGGGAGGCACAACTGTTTGCATCCCTGGACCCGAGTACATGGTCACTGGATGGCGCCATCACTTCGTACGCGTATGACGCGAACGGGGCGGTAATCTCCAGAATTACCACCGGGCCAACTCCGAGCAGTATTTTCTACAAGTATGATCTCGCTCAACATCTGGTATCGGCAATTTCGTCGACGACATTGGGCGGACACACAAACGAAACCTCGGTGTCTTATGTTTATGACCATAGCGGGAACCGTGTGAAGCAGGTCCGGCAAACGGTGGTGGACGGAACGGTCACTTCATCGAATTTAATGGCGTTCCTGCGTGATGGGCAGAGTCTTTCAGGCGTCAGTCAGGTTTTGGAAGAGTTCCCCGGGCCGGGTCAGCCGCCGTCCATGACTTATATAGCAGGGCAGGAGCCTGTTTCCCAAACCGGGAGCGACGACGCTACACTGTACTTTCTGCCGGATTTGAATGGATCGACACGGCAGTTGGTCGACGAATCGGGTGTAGTCAAGGTGTGCTACGCTTACGATGCTTTTGGAGTCATTTTAGGAGGGGCACCGGCGCAGCCGAACTCAGCCCTGACCAAGTTGCTTTACACGGGAGAGGTGTTCGACACGGATCTCCAGCAAACGCATTTGCGAGCCAGAAACTACGATCCGCGTACGGGGCGGTTCTTCCAAGCAGATCCGTGGTCTGGGGATGATCAAAACCCCCAGACTTTGCACAAATACACGTATTGTGAAAATAACCCGATCAATAGTTTAGACCCAACCGGAACTATGGATGTTATGGAACAGTTAGTGGTGACCGCTTTGATTCCGATTTTGATTTCGGCCGTGGGAACTGGTCTTACTGTCAGCAGTCCCGCGATTAAGAACGCGCTGAACAGGATCTTTCCTGATGCTTCTCTTATCGGCGGCTCCGGCTCGCTCCGGGGAATGCTTGGTTTTCCGGCCATTGGTTTTATTTTGAGTCAGACCGGTTGGAAGGGGCCTACGGGCGCCAGCGGTGGCGGCACCGTGCTTGGAGTTGGCGCAAGTGGGGGGTTGGCAGCCGCAGCGAACGCTCTGCTCAAGGGGCCAAGGGCGCGGGCTGTTTTAAACCGGTCGCAGATACTTATCGGGGCGGAACTGGTTTTCGAAATGGCCAGTGCTCAAGTTGGGCTTTTCTTTTATGGCGGTGGGCAAATTACTTCCAGCGCGCAGAGCGACTTGGTGACTGCCGGCGCCTATGTGGCCCCTGTCTGGAATCTTTGGAACGTTGAGGATTACAAGGGGTATTTTATTAGCCTCGGCGGCGGAGCGGGACCCATTAGCGAAGGAATTTTCTGCGATCCGGCAAGATTTAGGGCGGGCCCATGGGGTATTTCTTCGCAGTTCGCAAATTGGCCTCCAGCTGGCCCGAAATGGTCAGGAGGAATACAGGGCGCAGTTACAAACTATAAATTAGCATGGCAAGACGATCTGACCGATCAAAAGTACATTGTGCCATGGAATGCCGCCTTGACGGTTGGCGTCTGCTCAATAATAGGGATGCGAACCAAAGCCCTTGCGCAGAGCCTGTTTTTGGGCGTCGGGCTTGCTTCAGCAAGTATTTGGTGGGAGTCTGTAAAGAGGCTGCCGGGCAACACTGATGCCGTGTATACTCACTTTGTCCATCATCGGCAGAATTACAATCGGCCCAGCAGTTGGCAGATGGGAGACGTTCCAGAGCCCGATTGGACCCCCGCAGAGGACAAACCCGACAATAAGCCTAGCGGCCCTGATCTGTTCAGTACAAAGTGAACGGTCAAAATTGATCATGCGCCGAGCTCGTGTGGCGGCAGCAATGGCGATTGGGCCTGAACAGGCCAAAAATGAACCAAGCGCACAGCGCGTGTATCCTGACCAATAGCACGGTTCCAGCGCTGCCGGAGTTCGTTAGAACCGCACTCCGGAACCGTATTCGCAGCGGGTGTTCATGCTGCTATCGGAAGCAGTATGGCAAATGCATTATGAAAACCGGCCCTACCGGTCGGCCGCTCCGGAGCTCGAGTTGATATTTAAGGCAGGCTATCCTTATAAACCAGGCATGATTCAATCTGTAAAATCCTGGAGGCTTGTATTTGGTCTCTTGGCGGCCGGAACAGTAATTCTGCTAGCCGGGCTTTGGTGGCGTGCTGCTTCGAACTATCGTAGGGAGCTAATCAGGCTATCTCCCCGCGAAATACGCAGAATAAGCCTGCAGAATGAAACATCTTCGGGCGGAGAATTGCACATCAGGGAAGTGGAACTCAATGTTGTCGAGAGAGAGCGGTTTCTCCAGCTGATTGCAGCCACAACACCGTGCTCCATGAATCACCCGCGTGGAGGTTCGAGCTGCGTGGCCAGGATTTGGAGCGAAAGCAACCGCCCAAAGTTCGAATTCACCATCCATGTCGGCTCTACTGGCGGAACATATATTGCCCTTTTCTCGAACGGTCTCGGGGGGTGGAGCTACGGAACTTTCAGAAATGATGCTTTGGAGACATTTGTTGGGCAGGTTCTTGCGAAACCCGGAGGAAAGGTCGAGACTTATCAGCTCCCGCATTGATGTGTTTTTCTCTACGTCAGAACCCGACAACATGTCGCGCGTATTCCATATAAATGGACTGGCTAATCAAACAGAGCTTGTCCGCGGCACCTTTTATCTTTGGTGAACCTGTAACGCCACGGTGTTTCGTTAGCAGTTGCCGCAGCTTACTTCCCAGCGCTTTGCCTTCTCCCTCATACAAATGCGCGGCGTGTTGGAGGCCGGCGGGGGTGCGTTCGAACTCGGCGCTCATGTTTTCCAGGGTTAACGCTCGGTTGAGATTGAAAGCCACGTAGCCTTTCACATCCTCGAGCAGCGCGGTCAAAGGGTCGTCCTGAGGCAACGTGGCGAGTGCGCCGACGGCAACGGCGTCAGCCTCCTTTGCCAATTTACGGGCGTTCTGGATGCGTTCGAGGCCGGCAGACTTGTAATTCGCGAGCAGCGGAGTGTGCTTTAGAAAGAGGTGATTGTGAAAATCATAGGTGTAATTACGATCCAGGATGTGGTAGCCGCTCAGCAGCATTTCGAGCGTTCGTCCGTAACTTGTGAGGGCTTGTTCCACTGCTTTCGGGTCTGCGGGCGTGGACGGCGGTTTTGTCGATAGCGCAACGCGGTCCAGCGGGTAAAAGGCGTGTTTTTGCGCCGGGTCCATGAACGCGCTGGGGCTACCTTGATACGCGCCAGGTCGATGATGGAATCCGAAATAGATCCCCGCCGAGCCGGCAATACACGCCAACAGGCCGGCCAGGGCAGCGGTTTCCTTATTCTGTGTCCGGATCCCCGTCCCGCCGCTTCGTCCCGCGGGCCACCGGCTATACGCCAGGGCTCCGGCCATCATCAACAGGAGCGTCAACACCATCAGCGAACCGAGGAATTTGAGCGCAATGCCGATCTCGAGCAGGAACAAGAAAGCGGCGAGTTGGCCGGCGCCTTGCCGGATCTTGCCTGAGGCCAATGCATGAACCCCGGGAACCCGGCAAAGCCAGGGGAACGTCGGCGGATTCCGTTCGGGCCTGGGCGCCAGCGCGTGCCGGGCCGCCAGGACAATGACGACCACGGGTGTGGCGAAGATTGCGGCCAGCAAAACCTGGCAAACAACCCGCATTTGGTTGATGGAGAGGTTGTCGATTATCTCATCGCCTTGGGTTATGATCGGGTAAAGGAGCCACGGGATAGCCAACGGAAGCGAGACGAACAACCGTTGGCGGCTGAAGAGATACACTCCAGAGAACCCGATGAACCCGAGACCAAACAGGCTCAGGAACTCGCCTCGATCAATCAGGTAATGGGCCCACAGGTTCGTCTCGGCGATCGCCAGAACCAGGCAGGTAATGGCCAAAGCGCCAGTGGCCAGAATCAGCCATCCGGGTGGCCGCGAAATGGATTTGCGGGCCGAAGCGTGAGTAGAACCACGGCTAGCGTCCTCCTTCCGCGAGGCCTCAACCTGTTCGGGGTTCATCCGGGTACGCGATGGCCGTTCAAATGCCAAAGGGTTTTGGGGGGTGAGCGCCCTGATGCCCGAGGCGACAACTTGGACACCGCCTGCGGAAGCTCACATTTGTTTGTAGGCCATTTCCAGCGCAATCATGGAAAAGGCAGTCACCAGGATCGGATCTTTCTCCCACCACCGAGCGTCCGTATGGATCCAGGAGCCGTCGGAGTGCTGGAGGTTCAAGAGCTTCAGCGCGAGGTCCTCGCGCCACTTGATGGTTCGGCCGTCGCGCGTCTGGAGCGTGTCGGTGCCGTAAATGGCGAGAGCTTTGGACATCACGAGGTAGTAATAATAAAGGCCTTCGGCGCCCAGAGCCGGATTTTCATCAACGGTATAATTGTTGCGCAGCCACTCCATGACCGCGACCACCCTGGGATCATCCATTTTCAGATCCGCATAGGCATAACTCAGCAGCCCTGCATAACTCATGCTGCCGTAAGAACGCAAGGCAACCCGCCCCGACGCCAGGTTCGTCTGGCCGGCCATGCTTTGTCCCGGGGCGTAGATGAACCCCCCTTTGTTCTGAGGATCATCCGAAGCCCAGGATTCGGAGTTGTAGGCCGGCAGATTTTGACAGCACTGAATAAAATGAATCGCCGCCTCCCAGTTCAGGTCCCCCGCATCCGTCACGTTTTTGTCCTTAAGATAGTTCTTGCTCAGATACAAGGCTTCCAGGGCCCAGGACGTGTTGGAAATGTCGGGTCGCTTGTCAGACTTGGCGTACCCGATCCCGCCGTCGGACGCGGTGTCGATTTTGCCCGGTTCCCCAAGGTCGGATTGCAAACCGATGATGAACTTTCTCGCGTTGAGAATGGCGGACTTGAATTCCGGATGGTTTGCGAGGACCAGCGCCGTCAACGCCACCGAGGTGTTGTAGCTGGGCAGGTCTTTTCGATAAATACCTCCGTCCGGCTGGATGCAGTTCACGAGATAGGCATAACCTCTCCTGGCTGACTCAGGTTCCTGCTTTAATTCCTGCACTGCCGGCTGAAGCCGATACGCGGTCAACACCAGGGCTGTAATCGCCGGGTGATCCGGTATCGACCAGTAGCCGTTCGTGTTCTGACTTTTCTCCAGCCAGGCCCAGCCTTTATCAATGGCGTGCTTGACTTCGTTTCGCAGTGAGATGTTGGGTTGCCGCTCTGCACCCAACCTGGGCAGGGCAGGTTCCGCCCCCCAGACAGGATTGGCGATAACCAGCAACCCCACGAGTCCGGAAATGCGCTGGCACCATGGAAACCGGGGGGTTATAGGGTTATTAAAATTCTTCATGGAAGTAGACTGCTGACGCGCCTGGACCGCGGGTGCCCTGTCCGGCCGGTTACGGCTGAAGGAATGCCCCGCAAACGCAGGTGTTCAATTGCATGGAAGCAGGCTAATCAGCCAATCTGATGAGTCAACAGCAAAGCGGCGTGACAAGGCGACCTTCCAGCCGGGCGCCAGGGTTAGTGCGGCCTCTTGGCGACGTTTTTTAGGGCTCCTCATCAATGGAAGAAATGGCCCGGGCGGGCCACTCCTCGCGTCGTGCGCGCAAGTTGCTGGGTTCTGTTAACCAGTCGCGCTGCATACGGACTCGCGCTACTTGCAAAAGTCGCACGTGACCACAATTCCCACCAGTTTGTTCTGGAACGGAGGATTGATCGTCCAAGTGATTTTTGGGGGCGCGATAAGCTGTCGGCCTGAAAGCGCGCAGGAGACGGATCCTGCCACCGACGAGGCGACGCATGTGAGAACCGCTTCGGCCAGGGCCAGCACGGCCACGACCGCGGCGATGCCGAGGATGACAATCACCACGCTCGGGTCATCGACCGCGGAAAACGAGACCGCGGCGGTCCCGTTGGTCAGCAGTCCGGTGTGGGTCACTTCACCGGGCCCGGGTCCGGGTGTCGTCGTAACCCATCCGCCGTACCCTGTGGATTGGCCATTCGTCACAATCGTGAAACTGCCGCCGGCCCCGTAGACGACGTCAAAATTCGTGAATTGATCCGAGGGAAAGACGATCTGGGGGGCGGCCCCGTTCCAATTGGTAGGTCCGTCGAAGACCCAATCGGAATGGTTCGTGTGCAGTTGGCTGGTCCAGGTAATGATGTCGCCGGTGGTCAGGTTGGTCATCGAAATGATCAAAGGTCCGCTGCTCGTCCCGGCGGCCATAACCCGGTAAAAACCTGAGCCTGCGGCCGAGGACAATAAAGCGTTGGTTCCCGCCGTATTGAAGATTGGTACCCAGTTTGGTTCAGAAAGGCTCGCGGTGGTCTGCACTTCGTAAAGGTCGGATTGGCCCGACCACTGGAGCTGCAGATTTCCGCCCGAAGTGCTCACCTTGGTGATCTGCTGGGCGGCCTGGGCGGTCAGTTGTGGAAAACCGGCGTAATAAAGACTCAGAGCAATGGAAACGGAAATGATTCGGAAAGACAGCAACGTCCGTCGTCTTGGTATTCTCATGTTGTGGCACTCATTCGCTGAACCCGGTTGCAAATTGCCGAATCAATGCACGAAACGGCACTGGCACTAAATCTTCCGCAGGGTTATGCACGTAAACTAAGCGCGTTCGAGACGCTAGTGCAAGCGAGAATTGTTGACCCCGTAACCCCGGGCTGAAATTCTGGTCTCAATGAATTTCACCCTGCCTGGTCGAATCCGTTTCTCGGGCTTTGCGCTATTCGGTTTGGCGCTTGCGCTCAACGCCAGCCTTGCGTTTGGCGACCCTCCAGGTTCATCCAGGAGGCTGCCGGGTCCGGGCGAGGGAAGCATCAGCCCGTCGGGAAAATTCGTTCCACCGGCGCCCGGGCCAACCGCGGACCAGTCTTCGCGCGGCGCCGAGGAAGCCCGGGCGGCTTTGCAACGCGCTCTTAAACTCAGTCAAACCGGGTCAAACACGTTCCAGATTGGGCACGTTCAATTCGACAAACTGCAACGGACGATCACAGTGCCTGCGCGCGTTTGTATCCGGAACCAGATCGTCGAATACGGGCTGGTCATGGAGTCAGGGAAAACTTACGAATCGCTATTAAAAACCGAGGCCTCGCCGGTCGACCTTCAATTGGCTTTTCTCTTGTTGGGGCTTTCTCAGTTTGAAGTGGGCGGGAATTTGCGGAGCGCGATCACCGTTCCGGAAACCAACGGCCTAAGGATCGATATTTCGTGGGAAACCAACAGTCAAAGCTTCAGCTTCGAGTTGTCGGATCTTGTGTTATTGGCTGAGAAAGGGCCGGAATCGGGCGGACACAAAATGAGTGTGGAAAAGTGGCTTTACAACGGCTCAGTTTTCGATCGGTGGGGCTTTGCCGCGCAGCGCGAAGGCTCGATCGTTTCATTGATTCGGGATCCAGCAGCCTTAATAAACAATCCAGGCACCGATCGTGACAACGATACTCTCCATCTGCCGAATCGAGACCTGTTGCCGCCGGAGAACTACCCGGTTCGAGTCTCGATGCATTTGGCCCACCCCCCGGTGCTTCCGCCGCACAAACTCCCACCATGGGCCAGTCCCATGACTCCGTTATCGACGAATCGCTACGATGGGCAGTAGCTTCAGGCTTCCTGCCAGTTCAGAGGCCGCGCGCTGACTTCAGCATTTTCATCATTTCCTTGCTCCGGCGAACCGCGTCGTCAAATTCACCATGGGCGCAAGCTGCAAACACGTGCTTGCCTGCTGTAAAAAGCACGATTTGTGCTGCGCCGGGATCTCCATCATCGGCCTCGTTTCCTTTGCCTGAAATGTGCAGAGCGGGCGCGTCGGCTACAGTCATTTGGTTTGTGGTGTCCGGCTTGAAGTTCACAAACTCGGCTTTGATGATATCGCTGATTTGTGGAAGCGCTTCCTCGGAGGTCTTTAACTTGTCTAAAGACCAAATATGGAACGTCGTCTCCTTCGTTTGCACAACCGTATGATCGCCGGTGACGGTGACGTTCGCGCTCTGAGGAATCTTGATGGACATAGCGGGTGTTCCGCCTGCCACGATCGTTAAATTGGTCTCCTGCGCTGCCACCACACGGGCAAACATGCCGAGAGCAAATACTATCGCAAAAAATCTCATATAAATGGGTCGAACCCGATCACGTCCCGAATTCAAAGAGCAAGTCTCTGAATGTTAAAAGGTTCGTGTTCTCCAGTTTGCGGAAATGAGCAGACATCGTCAAAAGCTAAGTGAATGTTTGAGATTTGAAAATTCACGGACTCGAAACGCGGAAATACTGCGCAGACGTTGAAATCGGCACCGCCCATTGGGCCGGGCTGACGCTGCTGACGAATTGAGCGGCGACGGTCCAATCCTGCAAGTTTGTCGAGACGGACCAGGAGTAGATCCGACCGGCATTGGCTGGAAAGGACAACTGGACGCTGTTGCTCAGCGAGGCAATCGAGATCGTTGGGGTGACTACGGGCAAGGTGGGTTGGCCGCGGATTTCCAGGGCCGCGGAAAGGCTTTTTAGAGAGCCCGAGTTGTTGGTCGCCTGAACTGAGTATTGGCCCGCCTGAAACGGTTGCACATTGGTCAGGACGAGTGAAGTGCCGGTGGCGCCGGGAATGGGCAGGTTATTGAAGAACCACTGAAAACTCAGCGGGCTGTCCCCTGTCGCCGAACAATTCAGGCGGACACTCGAACCGGCGGACACGTTCGTGTTTTGCGGCCACTGAGTGAACGCAGGCGGGAGAACCGGTGCGGCCGTTTGGGCGAAGAGGGTGCACACCCCGTAGCCTGGAACGGTCACGGTGGCGTTTCCACCTGCAATTGGAACCGAGTTGCTCACCCACAGGGCGTTCGGGCCGGAAGTAAATGACTCGTATTTGGTCAGGCCGGCCGGAACTGCCGGCGTTGCGAGTTGCACTGTAATCGAATTGCTCGCGGTATTCACCAGGACAACGGCGAGTGCCGTGTTTGAAGCGGCAAGATAAGCGCTGGCTTCGAGGCCGGATGCATTCGAAACCGAGGCACTCACGCGCACGGCATTGGGCCGGATGAACCGAAAGAAATGTTTCGCGGCGACGTATTTGGTGGCGTTGGTCCGTTGTGTGGCGTCCGTGAGCGTCGAAGCGCCGGCGGCGTTTCCATCGGTGAACTGCCAATAAGCCCAGGCGCTTTGCTGTCCGGACGTCATCGCCTGATGGATTTTGAGCGCAATGCTCCAGGCACCCTGGTTGGGAAAGCCCGACGACGGGTTTAACCACGCGGGGCTTTCGCCGGAGGTCTCCGTCATCCACGATTTTTTACCGTAACCTGCGGTTCCTTTTACATTGTTGGGTATTCCCGCCGCGGGACTGGTGCTCCAGCCATTGAGCCACCAATTCCATTGGGTCGGGGTTGAGCCTGAGGCGGTCACGCCATCATTGGCATAGCCGTGAATACAGAAGAAGCTCAACGCGGAGGCTGTAGTAGGATCGGCGGCAATGTTTTGGAGGTACTGCAGGTTCTTGTGAACAGCGGTCGTTCCTGAGCCGTATTGCCACATCCCGTAGGGGTCGCCTCCCAGCAAATCCTCTGGGCCCATTAACTTAATCGGCGCCAGGTCCGGGTATTTATCGAACTCAGCGCGAACCGCCTTGAGAGCGGCGATATACTCTGCGGACAGCGGATAGGTGCAACTATTATAGAACTCCTCGAAGTTCAGTTCGTTCTGGATGCTCAGGGCGTAGAATTGGACCTGGTAAGCGCGTTGAAAGCCTCGGACGCAGGCGGCGGTGCACCGGGCGAACTGCGTGAGGGCGCTGGTTGGGCCCGTGCCGCCGAGGGCCGAGTCGTCGAAATCCGGGAGGGGCGTCCCGGAAACGTCGAGCTTGCCTCCGGCAAAGTTGCCCAACCAGATAAACGGCCAAGGTGCTCCGTTGGCCGGTAAGCCGGTGGTTGAACCGCTGTAATGGTTTCCTGAGGACAGTTTGACCCACGGCGCGGGTGACCACAGCGAACCGAACAGTTTGAAATCGCCCAATTGCAAGCGGCGCATCCATCCGGCCTGGGCGACCGTGCCGGGCGTGCTTGCCGGCGCGCCAGGGAAAACAAAGTAGCCGATGTTCGTATCGATGTTTGGTCCCATGACGGCAATCGGCGCGGAACGTCCGGAAAAAACGCGCTTGTAATCGGCGGCATTGGTGTAATCGCGCGCGTAGTAACCGTCCGGGCCGGCATTACCCCAACTCGGCGAGTTGTAAGCATTGTCGGAATAGGGCGAACGGAGGTTTGGCGTGAGGTCCACGCGGACCATGCTGGCCGCAAAGTCGTCAAAGTAGAGTTGCTGCCACCAGCTTTGGAGTCCTTCCGAACCCGAAAGGCAGGTGCCGAAACCGTCGATAACCTGCTGGCGCCCTGCGGCCGACGTGTCGATCGTCACGACCTGGCCCCGCAACACGCAGTTCGCTGAGAGGCCAAGCAGGAGAAGAATCCTTTTCATGACGCCTACTGAAGCTCGTTGGAACACGATGTTATGCGGCGCGGCAGCAACTTCCTTCGGTGATGTCATGCTGCCGCTTTTTGGCCGAGCGTAACGTTCATGGATGGCTCGCACCCTCCTCCGGAATGTAGAAGCTGGCAGCCTGCACTTGCCCGGGCACATCCGTTCCGATCAACTCGAGAACGTGGTGACCGAGTGGCAGCCCTTGGGCGACGGTGACGCACGCCTCGACACCGGGCGGCGCGGGCTCAGGACTTATCGCATCGGCGCCGTGGAGGAGAGCCCGCCAGCTAGCTGTGTGATTTTCAGGAAGGGCATGCTTAAAGACCGCAACGCTGTAGGCTAGGTTCCAGTCGTCCGGCTCGATGACAACTCGGCCTGACCTTGAAACAAAACGGTTCGTGCTCCAGCCTTCGCCGTCCTCGCCGGTGACCGAACCACGCAAAGCGAAATGGCAAACCTTGCCGTCGGCAGAGGCCTGGCTGATTTTAAGTCCCCAGTCTTCCGCGATCAGTGGCGATGCCGCCCTGACTTCCAAGAGGAGCGGCCAATCGCTCATCGGAAAAGCCGAGACCCGGTTGAACCCGTAGAGTTCAGGGATAGCCGAAGGCTTCTTCCCATCGATCAGCACAGAAACGGTCCCTTTGGCTTTTGGGTTGAGCACCAGGTCTGCCCGGGTGCCGGTGAATTCAAGCCGAACGGATTGTCGCCCAGCCGAGGGCCGGATCTGAACTGTATGGACGCGCGCTTCGTTCAAAGGATCATAACCGGCTTTTGGTGGAAGCGGCGCCAGGTAAGCCTTAAGCAATTCGGCCATCAGCCACTCGCCGTGAGCATTCAGATGAACGCCATCTTTCAGCAGGTCGGCCGCCTTCAGTTTGTGGTCACGGAGGTAGGACTTCCATTGCTCGTGGATGTCGGCCTGGCAGGCGCCGTACTTGGCGGCAGTGGCCGGAAGGAAGACGTGGTTCATCCAAGCATCCCACTTGCTGGGGCTCAGCTTGGCGGGTTCGGTCTCTTCATTGAGACTGGAATCGGTCGTGACGTGGTCCGTCTGCAGCAGAATATCCGCGCAGGTCCGTTCCCGAACGCGGCGAATGATGTTCTCGTACTCGATGTGCGACCCATACACGTGAAAAATCAGAAGGTCAGGCTGAAATGGATAAAGGTCAGCTTCGGCGGTTTTGACGAGCAACTGGGAAGCGTGTCCGCCGATCGCGCGGTTTTCGACAATGAGATTTGCATTGGGGTAGGTCGAATGGAGATAGCGTTCCACCTCCTTCCACCAGGCTTGCTGCGTGATGGACTGCCCATAGAAAAGCACCCGGACAGTCTTCCGGTTGGCCGGAGTGCTGGTACTGAGCAGCGTGAGCGAGCGGCGCAAGTGCTCGCGTTGGCGGGGATCGGGTTGCCAGGGTGACGGGGCCGGGTACTCAACGGCGCTCACCAGCGTTCGCCACATCAGGCAGACACAGGTCAGAGCCACACTGCGAGTGCTATTCAGATTCATCGTTCTGTTAATGCTGGGACCCTGGTTCCGGGCCTCTCACTCCCAGGTCTATTGCCTTAGGCGGGTCTCCGCTCGTAGCTCTCCCGCATCAACTGCGCGAGGGCGGAGGCGTCAGGCGCAGCCTCGTTTTCCAATTTTTCAATCACACCGAGCTGGTCTTCACTCGAACGGTTCTGGCTGAACTTAAGCTTGCCCTCGATTCGGGTCACGGAAATCTCGATTCCGATGATCGCGCCAAGTTGCTGCTCGATGTAATCAGCCGGCGCGTCCTGCAGGCTCCACGGTTGACTCCTTTTCGCTTCGTGCATTCCCGTTAAGTCTTCGACGATTTGCCGAAGCTGCGCCCGGTCCTCGATAAAACGCGCTTTGCCGTACAGGTGAACGGCGGCGTAATTCCACGTGGGGACCACTTTCCCGGTCTGCTGCTTTGCGGCGTACCACGACGGAGAAATGTAGCTGTTTGGGCCGGAGAAAATGGCAAGAACATCGCCAACGACCGTTTCACGCCAAAATGGGTTCGCGCGCGCGATGTGGCCGATCAGAGCGCCCTCAGCGGCAGCTGTGGATCGGAAGACGAGAGGACAATGGTTGGCAACCAGGCCGTTGGTTGTCTGCGCCACAACGGTGGCGAGCGGATTCGCCTCCATGATGCCGCGCAGCACTTCCACACGATCCTCCTGAAAATGCTTCGGAACGTACACGACCCGAGCTTAGGTGTTGCGCTGAGAAACCGTCAAGCGCGGCCACAACTCTGAACGACTCTGCGAAGTCAGCCGTTGACTCCCTGCGCCCAGTAATCGCGGTTGCTCGTGTGTCTTGGCCAATGCAAGAAGCCGGCGCACCAGTTCGCTTTCAAGCTTTATGTTTCATTTGCACAGATTAAAAATGAAAACAAAAGAAGTTAAGCCGGCGTTAAACGCGAGATGGTCACTTGGGGCTTTCTCTTCGCCGCCTGCGTTCACCGCGCTAAGCACCCACCGTCAGCCACCGTATTCGCATCTGGCATCTACCTGGTTTTTCATTTTATAATTGAACAAGTGAAAATAAACCTTACGATGACCCCACACCTTGTCCGAGCAACAATCACTCATACAATCACGACTGATGAACCGCGATGTAAAGGATGGAACTGAGTTACGTAGCCCCGCACGCCATTGGCCCATGGCCAGAGCCTTGAAATTCTTTTTAACGGCGCAGTGCCTGTTGCTTTGCGCGGGTTTACAAGCTCAGGATTCGCCCGGCTCGGATTCCGCCGCGCTGCGCATCGGGAACGCGGGTGTGTTCGATATCCGAAGCTTTGGAGCACTCGGCGATGGCCAGACAGACTGCACACAGGCAATTCAAAAGGCCATTGATGCCGCGAGCGAAAAAGGCGGGGTGGTCTTAGTGCCGGTGGGCCGCTGGTTGTGTGCGGGACATCTCGAACTCAAGATGGGTGTGCACTTGCTGGGGATGAACCAGGCGCCGCAATCATGGGAACCGGCCAGTGGCTCCATCCTGTTACCGACGGAGGGGCGTGACCAGGAGGAGGGGGCACCCTTCCTGCAAATGCGCAGCTCGACGTCAATTCGGGGCGTGACGATTTATTACCCTGAACAGAAGGTCGATAATATCCGGCCCTACCCCTGGACCATCGCCATCCGGGGCAACCCTTCCAATGCAAAGGAGGTTAGTTTCGACAGCACTGTTGAGAACGTCACCCTGGTCAACAGCTACAACGGAATACGAACCGGGCCCAGCGAGAACGGGCGCCATCGCCTCCTCCAGATCAACGGCTGCGTTCTGCGTCGGGGAATCCTGGTCGAGGGCACGGGGGATATCGGCCGCGTGCAAAACGTGCAATTCCATTCGCATTTTTGGGCGCACCCGGTTTTTGGCGGAAACTGGGAGAAGGTTTTTGATTATATGCAGAAGCACCTCGAGGCTTTTGTTTTCGGCCGGACGGATTGGGAATATGTAAACGACACGTTCGTGTTCCCGGCCAGGATTGGTTACCGGTTTATCGAAAGCAAAAATGGCCAGTGGGACGGCGCCTGCAATGGACAATTCTCCGGCATTGGAGCCGATGCCTGTGATACCTGCGTCGATATTGAGTCGCTGCAGCCCCAGGGATTGCTCATCAGCAACGGCCAGTTTGATGCGCACCGCGTCGGCCGAAGCACGCAGGTGATCGTCGAACCTGGCTGTTCCGGGAATATCCGGTTTGTGAACTGCGGCTTTTGGGGGCCGGTCCTGAATAACGTCCAATTGCGCGGGAACGCTTACGTGTCTTTTTCAGACTGTTACTTTGCCAACGACAACCAGGAGGATCCCGGCTACTCCATCGTGGCGGAGAACGGCAGGCTGCAGGTCCACAATTCCACCTTTGATGCGCGGTCGCGCCAACGCCGACTCGGACACGCCTGGGGCGAACAGGACGTTCGCAAGCAGCCGGGCAGCATTTTGCTGCGCCCCGGAGTGAGGTCGGCGATCATCGAAGGGAACAATGGTTATTATGGAGTGCAAATCAAAAATGAGATCGGTAAGCGGGCGATCCTGAGGGATAACGAACCGTTCTTGCCAGATGGACATCCGGGGGCCAGCAAAGATCAATGAAGGTGCAGCCGGTGAGGACCATTCTGCGGTTCATAAAAGCAACCGAGCGGTTCCCGGAAAGATGCCGGCAGAAATGAACGGCGTACCCCATCGCCGATCAGGCTCAATTTGGAAAGTCTTACACGAAAACGCCCGCCTTCACTTCACTCTAAAGGGTGGATCCCGATACAGTCCGATCTCCTCGAATGGTATCGAGTCGAAGCCCGGGCGCTCAAAACGGAAGTTCTTTGGATTCCCATCGAACTCGCTCTCGGGCAGCAGAACATTGTCGCTGTTTTCGAGATTTCCGGGAGCCCGTCTCAGTAGTTCGCCGCAGCGCCATCCTACATTGTGCCGGACGATGTTCCGGTTGGCGTGCTCCGGCAGCTGTGCCAGCTCGGGATAGCGTTTGAGGTAAAGAGCGCGATCGATTTCATCTGAATCGAGAGCCTTGGCCACAAACTCATGCCAGCGTTTGTCATCCCACGGCGAGCAACTAATCATGGCCGAGCAGGAGATGAAAAGGTTGTTCTCGACGACGTTGTCCTTGCCGCCATGGATCTGAACTCCACCAAACCCCAATCTCCCGGCCGAGCAGCGTTCAAAGACGTTGCCGAAGATTTGCGTGCCACTAATCGCATCATCCAGGCGAATGCCGGCCTGGCCGCATTTGGGCTGTTCCCCCTGGGCCCGCCAATTGCCGATGTGGTGCCAATAATTGTACTTATAAATGTTGCCGCGGAACGTAGGGTTCCCCCACATGTCCGCTCCCCCCTGGTCATCGGACTCAGTCACTGCGTTGTATATCTCGTTATACTCGATCTGATGATCATTTCCTCCGATGCTCATGGCGCTGCTGCGAATATCGTGAAAGCGATTGTGAGCGATGCGATTTCCGACTCCGCCCAAACTCACTGCCGGGGTGTAAGTGTGATCGATCCGTGAAAGGTCATGGATGTCACAATTTTCCAAAAAACACCCGCCGCGCTCCAGGGTCTTGCGATTGCCTCCGGAAAGCAACACGCCTCCACGCCCCATCGAATAGATGTCGCAGGATCGCAGCCCGACGTTGCGTCCGTCCCGGACCTCTACGGCGCTGCCGGCGAAGTGACGAATCACACAACCTGCGAAGAGGATCTCCTTTCCTCCATCGATGTGGATCACATCGGCGCTGCCCAATTCGAACGTCAAGCCGGTGAATTGCACCCAGGCGGCATGTTCCAACCGGATCATCGGGACAGCCAACAACGAGAGTTCGATCGTTGCCTGCCGGGGATCCGAGGACGGGTAGATCAGCACGCGACGATGCTCACGGTCGAGGTACCATTCGCCGGGCACGTCCAGTTCGCTGAGCGCGTTAATCGCGTAGAACGGCGCTCCAATGCTGAACCCATAGGTGTGCCAGGGCTCGGCCAAAGTGACTAACTTCTGGTCTGGATCTATTTTTGCGACTCGCTCGTAGGAATCTGCCCAGTCCCAAAACCAATAGCCGTACAGCAGCAAGTCCGGCTCCTTTGCCCACCGGCTCAGGCGGTCGGTCTCGACAAAAAACTTCCCGATTTTACTTCCCTCGCGATCATATCCCTTGGTTCCGTCCTTCACCGCGACGTTTTTAATATGTAGAAACCCGTCGTTGGGTCCGCGAGCCAATTGCATCGCGGATCCGTTAAAAAACAGTTCGTGGGCAGGGTGCGTTTTGAAACCATTGCCGCTGGCAAATCCGCCCAATTTCAAGGGCAGCAGGTTGTGAACTCCGGCATCGTTCAGGTCCAGGATCCACAGGTGGGCGCGGGCTTCGCTCGGGAGTTGCGGATACCCGTCCGCCTCCGAGAGTGGGCGCCACCCTTTTAATCGAACTCCACCGCGGAACACGGGTTTTTCGCCGTCGGCCGCCCGAAATATCAACGGGGCCGACTCCGTTCCCGAGTCACTCTCCGAAAGATCAAACGTTCGATCCACGTTGTATTCCCCGCCATGAATAACCACTTCGACACTACCTGGCGGCAGCGTCCGCGCTTTGCGACGGGCCCGGATTTCATCTCGGGCCCGTTCGAGGCTCCCAAAGGGCCGGTTGCGGGAGCCGTCACCGGCATCGTTTCCATTGGGACTGACGTGCAAGGTAACTCCCGCCGGAATGGAGACAGGGGCAGTCATTCGCGAAATCACGTTCTCTCGCAATGGCAGCGGGCCCACGGGCGATTCGCCTCCTTGAGCGGCAGAGCCGGCCCTGCAGTACGACGTCACGCCGGTGGCAAAGCTCAGAGACAAGGCCAGCCGGCTTAAAAGTGCGATGAGTTTTGTCATGGTGGGAGTTGATTGTCAGTTCCGGACAACAGAAGCAGGCAAGAGTGACTCTCGGAATTTGTGGTCTTGGCGGCGTGAAAAAGTTTTCATTTTCACAGTACGAAAATGAAATTTAGGGATTGAGTATTTCAGGGGCAACCTTTAAATGCGACAATGATTCGACGCTCGAATCCATTTCTGAAACGTTAAAATGAAAACTGTCTCGAAGTTCTCCCGCTTGCTGTTGGCCGCTACGCTGGCGTTTTGCTGCTTGTCTGTGAGTGCCCGCGCTCAAATGGTTACCGGGACCGAGATGGAAGACTTCGCGAAATCATTCCAGACTTCGGCGAAAGGCTGGAGTGTTCAACAGATTGGGTGCAGCCTTGGGGCCAATGTGCTGTGGCCGGGAGAGAAGGCAAACTTCACTTTTTTTGTTAAGCCCGGCCAGCCGTTCAAAGGCACGCTCAAGGCTGAGGTTATCCGCTATGGAACAAAAGGGAAACCTGGAGACTGGTGGAAACCGATTGTCTTTGCGATTGAAACGACCAGTTCATGCGCCATCGACGTGAACCTGCCGAGCGAAGGTGGGATGTTCGACGTTACACCTGAAATCGGCGAAAAGTTTGGTGGGTATGCGGTCATTCTGGAGTTGGGGGATCGGGGCCGCGCGTTCGGTTGCACGTGCGTCCGGGTGCCGCGCGCCGAGCCCGGGCGCGAACGGCTGCCAACGTATGCGATGGACCTGGGCTGGCCGGACGAGATGTCACCCCAGGTGTTTAATGTATTTAAACGGCTGGGCGTGAAAGGCGCTCGGGTTGAGGGCGGATATAACACCATTGCGGACGCGCATATCGATTGGGCGATGGAAAATGACCTGGCCCTGATGCTGACCGTTGGTTGCGGCAACACCCCGATTGAACAACAACCACTGGGCCGGGGACGTCCCTGGCTGAAACCCGATGGGACTTGCATCGAGGGGATCAAAGAAGATCTGGCGTGGCTTCCCTCCTTCGACCCGGAATTCAAAAAATATTTGAAGAACGTCGTTTCGGACTACGGCTGGCTAAAGGGACCCATCAATGCCGTGGAACTGTGGAATGAACCCTGGGAAGGAGTCTCGATCAGCGGCTGGGGCGCGGATATTCCGCGGTTCCGCGAACTCTATCGTTTGATGGCCGATGCCGTGTTGGAAGCGCGAAGCGAGGCCGGCGTAAAGGTGCTTATTGGCGGCGCTTGCTCGTCCGCGAACACGCGCGACAAACTGTTCTGCGACGGCACGGACACGTTTTTGCCGGTGCTGGATTTTGTGAGCATCCATTATCAACCCTTGTCGGCGGACCCGGTTCTGGAGCCCAAATGGATGAACCGGAAGAGCGGGTACGGACGTGTGCAGGTTTGGGACACCGAAAGCTGGGTCGCCAATTCGGATGACCGGGTGGCTTCGGTGATCCCTTCGATGCGCTCGATGGGCCAGGACCGGACGGCGGGCATCTACGCCGGCAATGTGTTTACTTCACAAAAGCACCGTGCCGATGGCAAGGAATACGCCGTGGCGCAAGTCTGGTCGGCGGGCGCCGCGGTTGCCGCGTGCCAGCACTTCATTGGGCAGCGCGCATTTCGCGAGATACTCTTCAAGCATGGCCTGCCCTGGGTTTTCGTTTTTGATGGATTGCGGCAGAAGTCAGGAGACGAGCGCACTGGACCAAACGATCCTGACGATGGAACGGTGGTTGTCACTGGAGATCTGAGCGCGAGCTACGACCGCAATCGCACGCTGTTTCGGTCGGTCGCTCTCTCCAGGGAAGCGCGGATGGAACTATCGGATGAAGGCGGCAAGTTCGTCCTCTACGATTTTTACGCAAACCCGGTCCCGGCGCGCTCCGGAAAGATTATTGTGCCGCTAAACCAGTTGGGCTACTTCCTGCGAACGGATGGAAGCCGCGGATCGTTTCCGAAGCTGCTCAAAGCGATCGAAAAGGCCGACATCATGGGAGTTGATCCGGTGGAAATTGTGGCCAGTGACATGGTAGCTCCAATCGAGGACAAGCCGAAGTTAAAGCTGAAGATCACCAACGTGCTGAACAGGCCGGTAAGCGGAGAATTGCACGTGCAAATAGAGGATCTGGTGCTCGATTCCCCGTCCCGACGAGTCTCGCTCGGCGCTCAGGAAATCAAGGAAATGTTCGTTACCATCACGTCAGGGCGGACGGCGCCTGACAACAATTACAGGCTCATGGCGAGTTTCGACGCCGGCACAAACGGCCGGGTTTCGCATGCTGAACTAATGCACGTAAACCTGATTGCTCGTCGAACGCCTTTGATCGACGGCAGTCTCGACGATTGGAAAGGCGTTGTTCCACAAACCGCCGCCCAAGGAGTGGGCGCCAGTGACACCGAGAAGGCGTATCTCCCATTCAAAGACTGGTCCCGCCAGGGCGGCAATGGCGTGACGACCGCGTGGCTCGCTTACGACGATGACTTCTTCTATTTTGCGGCAAAGGTGCCACAGATGGACGGCTTGCCCAGGTTCGAAACCCGGAACGATGACGATTATTTTTATCCCGAGAAAGTCATCAGCCACGGCACCGAATTAACTTGGCCGGCAGGGGTCAGGCGCTATTCCTATCGCAAAGATTTCGAGGTGCCCTCCGGCAATGGCAAACACAACGTGCAAATCGCTTTCAACGTAATCCCTGCCGAGAAGAAGGATCACCTCCAATATCCACCTGGCACCATGCCTCGGTTTTGCGCGTATTTCGATACCGACTACGAATTTGCCTTGAACCGCGTGGGTGAGGAATACGGCGGCGGGACTGAAATATTCTGCCTGCAAAAGCCGGGCATGATGCGGAAACATTTTTTTCCGCGACAACCGCGAGCGGCAGTGGACGGCGGAGCGGTGAAGGGCAGGGCGAAGCTCGTCGTTAAGGACAACGTGGTGGAGTGTGCCATTCCCTGGGGCGAAATACCGGAGGTGAGACAACGCTTAAAATCAGGCCAGACCATCAAGTTCAGCTTTCGGGTAAACAACGGTGGAAATGCGGTTGAGTTGTCGGCGGGCCGCAGTGTTTCCAAGGACAACTGTTTTGCATTTCACAACGATTGGTCGACGCACTGGGCGAACGAAATTGAGTTTGGATTCGCGAAATGAAACTGCTCACTGTAATGGCGGTCGCAGCCTTGTTCGCGGTTTGTTCTGCAACCGTAGCGGCGGCACCGCAACAAACGACATCGCTAACCAACGAGGACTGGGTGCTTAGCATCGAGCCAGGAAGCGAAGGCTTCTACGTGGCGCATCAGCGGCTTGGAGTTCTGCTCTCTAACGTCCAATTCTATGTCGAGGCGCGGGGCGAACAAAGGCGTGCCACTGGTTGGACAGCAAGGCAGGACGGCCCCGATCGTGTGCTCATTCACACTTCGGAACCGAAGAGCGTTTGGTCATGGCAACTGGCCGGCAATGCTTTGAGAATCTCTTGCACCGCCCCTTCTGCTATGGTTCGCGCCGATGTGCCCGGTTCGGACCACCTGGTTTTGGCCCGTCTGATGGATCCCCAGGGCTTCCCAGTCGAATGGACTGGCACCGGCGAAGTAGCCGGCGGCTACGGCGGCGCCATGACCAGGAATCCCTCGCACCTGCCCGTTCGAAATCCGGAGTGCATGTACTTTGCCCTCGGCGAGCTCTCGACGGGTCCGTTTCACAGTTTGTTTGATCGACTGACGGATACGGCAATCGATTTTCCGAAGCTCGCGCAATTCCGGGCCGGCAGAGCAATGCAGTTTCTCAGCCTGGAGCTGCCGCTAGTCGGGAGCGCGGAAATCCAGCTGATCCCGGATTACTACACGAAGACGCTTGGCGTTCCCTTTTATGAAACGTTTCAGGAGCAGACGTTCCCGACTGCGCCGATGGTTTGGTGTAGTTGGACCAGTTACTACGCTGATGTGACCGAAGCCGCCATGGTGACGAATGCCGATTGGCTGGCGGAACATCTCAAACCCTATGGTTTCCAATACGTGCAACTTGACGACGGCTACGATCGCGGGGCGGAAAACGGGCACTTCTGGATCGAGCATTGGGATAACAAAAAATTCCCTCACGGCCCTCAATGGCTGACGTCTTACATTCGATCAAAAGGCTTGCACCCGGGATTATGGCTGGTGCCGAATGCCTATGCCGGCGCTGTCGAGGCGCACCCCAATTGGTACCTCCGCGATAGAAACGGAAAAATAATTCTGGACTACGGCACGCCGGCTCTGGATTCGAGCAATCCCGAGGTGCTCGCGTGGTTGAAAACGCTGTTCACTACGTTGCGTGGCTGGGGCTTTGACTATTTCAAGTTCGATGGCGAGCATGCGCTCCCCAAATACGTGCCCGCCGTAGACCGCCAGAGGCTCAGTGATCCCGTAACCGATCCGATCACCGTTTATCGCCAACGGTTAAAGGTCATTCGGGATATTATCGGCGCCCAGGCCTTTGTTGAAGGTTGTCCGGCAGGCACCCCTCTCAACGGGATCGGGTTCTTCAATTCGTACTTCAATGGCCAGGACGTCTATAACAATTGGAACGGAATGCACGCGCTCTTCAGCTCGATTAACGCAAATGCCTTTTTGAATCGAATGGTCGTCTACGTCATGCCTGGCGAAGGAATGGAATTGGGAGAGCGTATCACCGTTGACCAAGCAAAGCACCGGCGCCCGGCTGAAGTTGTGGAAACCGCGCGAACCCGTGAAGATCCAATGATTGGTTTTGGGGTAACGACGGCGGAAGCACGGACCCTCGTCAGCCTGGTCGCGCTCACGGGCGTGGTCTACCCGTTGTCCGGGGTTATGCCTGAACTGCCCGCCGATCGGTTGGCACTGCTGCAGCGCACCTTGCCGACTCTGCCCATTCGTCCCATCGACCTGTTCAGTCGCGGAACCGATATTGACTGGGACACCTTCAAACACACGACCGCCGACGATTATATTCATCACTACCCGGAAATCGTGGGCCTGAAAGTCAGCGCTGCGTCCGGGACTTATGACGTCGTTGCCCTGCCGAACTGGCGAAGCTGGGCGACTACTAAAAATGTGTCCTTCTCCGAGAAGCTGGGGCTTGCCCCCGGAAGCACCTGCGTCGCCTTTGATTTCTGGAATCAGAAGGTGCTGGGGGTTTTCAAAGATTTCATTCCCGCTGAAGTTGAGGTGCACGACACGCGGGTACTATCGTTGCATGCAATCGCGGACCATCCGTTACTCATCGGAAATTCGCGCCACATTTCGGGCAGTTACTCGATTGCGGAAGTCGCCTGGGATCATTCGAACCAGGTTTTGAGGGGCGTTTCCGAAACCATCCCGGGCCAAAGCTATTCATTGTTTGTTTATGTGCCCGAATCCAGCGTCCCGTCGAAAGTTCATGCGCAAACGGATTCGAGCCACGAGATTCCCGCCAAAATGGAGTTGGGTCTTAACTCCCTTAAAGTCAGCTTCACCCCGCCGGCGGAACGTGTCGCTTGGGAGGTCCGATTCCAAACCAAGCGCGGCCCCAAATAGTGTATGCGCCGCTTAGCGTACTAAATTGTTGTCCCTGCGGCATCGCTTAGATCGGGGCGGAATTTTCTCGCGATGTTTTTCATTTTCAACAGTCATAAAATGAAAATTAAGCTTGTCTGGGCACCGCCTCCTGCCGTAAATAACACCTTCAAAAGCACCCCGTGACCAGTTTGCGCCTGACAAAATGAAAAACAGCGCCCTTACCCGCCGGAGCATCTGGCGCACTGCGCGCGCCGTCTGGGACGCCGAAGCGGCGAGCGTCACCCGGCTGGCTCAAACAATCGACCCTGAGAGCTTGGCCCGATGTGTGGAGGTTCTGGCGAACCGCAAGGGCCGGGTGTTTGCAACCGGATGCGGCACTTCCGGAGCGGCTGCCCGGAAGATTGCGCATTCACTCTGCTGCATTGAATGTCCTGCGGCATTCCTTGCTCCCGGCGACGCGCTCCATGGCGGGCTTGGCCTGGTGCAAACCGGGGATGTTGTGATCGTGATTTCCAAGGGCGGCAACTCGCGCGAGATCGCTGACATGATCCCTTCGCTAAAAGCCAAGCGCGCTCTGATTATTGGCGTTACTGAGAGCGCCGACTCGGCGGTGGGCAAAGCCGCGGACGTTTTGCTTCAAGTTAAAGTGGAACGCGAGCCGGACGACTTCAACTTGCTGGCGACCGCCAGCACAATGGCGGTCGTGGCAGTATTCGACGCCATCTGCGTCGCGCTCATGAAACAGACGCGCTACAGCCGGGACCAGTTCGCGATCATTCATCCCGGCGGTGCGGTGGGCCAACGATTGCTTGTTAGCCGAACCCAGGAGGCGCATGCAGGCTGAAATGACAAGCGCCTGCCTCGTTGCCGCAAAGAGCATCGAGCTTCGGTCCATGGCGCGACCCCGGCCGGGTCAGAATGGCCTGGTCTTGAAAATGGAAGCATGCGGCATCTGCGGGTCCGACCTGCGTCGCTGGAAAGAAGGGCCCCCCTCGGGCGCCGGTTTTCTCGTACAAGGCCATGAGCTTGCCGGAACGGTTTTCGAGACGGGGCCAGGGTCAACGCGGTTCAAATGCGGAGACCGAGTTGCGGTGGCGCCGGACATCCATTGCGGCGCTTGCTGGTACTGCCGACGCGGAAAGTTCAACCTGTGCACCGACCTGAAACTTTTGGGAATCACACCCGGCTACAACGGAGGCTTTGCCGGATATGTGTTATTGGGCGAGGACGTCCTCAACCGGGGTATTGTGCACAAAATGCCTGAAAATCTTTCGTTCCAGGAAGGAGCGCTGGCAGAAACGCTCTCCTCGGTTGTAGCTTCGCACGAGCATTGCGGCCTTGGCCTTGGAGAGACGATGGTGGTGCTGGGAGCGGGCCCCATCGGGTGTCTGCACGTCGCGCTGGGGCATGCTCGCGGCGCGCGGGCCGTGGTCGCGGAGCCAAGTGAAACCCGGCGTCGCATGGTGGAGCGGTTTAAACCCGAGGCAATCCTGGATCCTGGATCGCAGGACATCGTGGAGGAGGTCAAGAACATGACCGACGGCCGCGGGGCCGACGTTGTGATATGCGCGAATCCGGTTGGCTCAACCCAGACCCAGGCGGTTGAGATAGCCCGGCGCGGCGGCCGAATCGTGCTATTTGGAGGTCTGCCCAAGAGCAGCCCGATGGTGAGCTTGAATGCCAATTCAATTCATTACGGTGAAAAGCACGTCCTGGGCGCTTTTTCTTATCACCCCAGCTTCCACGAGAGTGCTTTGCTGCTGCTCGCAAACAAGACTGTCGAAGCTTCTCAGATTATCACGCATGTCATGGCGCTATCCAAAATCAGTGAGGCGTT
>DATGLT010000038.1:0-49367 GCA_035294005.1 Verrucomicrobiia bacterium | reverse complement strand
CCCTGATCGAAAACCAGAACCCGGCTGAACCCGTTCCCAAGGTCGCTCTGAATATCGACGGCCTCAGCAGGGGTGAGGCGCTGGTCATTAAGCAGGTCGCCACCGACGAGCGGATGACCGACCCCGGTTGGGCCGCCAGGCATAATGTCACCTCCTTTGCCGCCTATCCCTTGATCCTCGAAGACAAACTCGTCGGCCTGATGAGCGTCTTTACGTGTCATCCCCTGACCGAACATATTCTGCAGGAAATAGCGTCGGTGGCCAACGGCATCTCGCTTTGCATCGAACAAAAGCGCTCCGCCGAAGCGCTGGACGCCAGTGAAGTAAAGTACCGTTCGATGGTCGAAAACATCAAGGAAGTCATCTTCCAGATGAACGAGTTCGGGCATTGGACCTTTCTCAACCCGGCATGGACCGCGGTGACCGGTTTCGAAGTCCAACAAACCATCGGGACCTTTTTCCTCGAGTATCTTCACGAGGAGGACCGGGAGCACAATCGACATATCTTTCTCCAATTGCTTTCTCAGCGCCTGGATTATTGCCGGTACGAGACCCGGTTCCTGACCAAGAATGGCAAAGTCCGATCGGTTGAGGTTTACGCGCAGTTGACGCTTAACAGTGACGGAACCGTCCTGGGCCTCTCGGGCAGCCTCATCGATGTCACTGAAAGGAAACTTGCCGAACATGCGGTGCAAAAGCTGGCGGCGTTTCCGCAAGTCAATCCCAACCCGGTGCTTGAATTTGCCTCGGATGGCTCCCTCACTTACTCGAATGAAGCGGCGCGCGAACTGGCGCGGAGCTTCGGCAAAGAGGAACTGCTCTCCGTGTTGCCAAACGATCCCGGCGCCATTGTGAAGGATTGCCTGGCCACCGGCCAAAAACGCTTGCGCGAAGAGGTCTGCATCGACGGCCGCACGATTATCTGGTCCTTTTTCCCGATCGTCGCCAGCCAGGTTGTTCATTGCTATGGCGCTGACGTTACCGATGTCCTCAGCCTGGAGGCCCAGTTCAGGCACGCTCAGAAGCTCGAATCGGTGGGACAACTCGCCGCAGGAGTCGCCCACGATTTCAACAATATTTTGACTGTCATCCAGGGCTATTCCGAGTGCCTGCTGGCCCGGTGCAAGAATGATCCCGCCCTCGTCACTCCTTTGAAACAGGTCTCCGACGCCGCCAAAAGGGCCGCCGCGCTGACCCGGCAATTGCTCATGTTCAGCCGCAAACAGGTCATCCAGACCAAGATCCTGGATTTGAATCTTGTGCTGCAAAACCTCGCCAACATGTTGCAGCGCTTGCTCGGCGAAGATATCAGCCTCGAGGCCGATTACCTGCCGCACCTGACAGCCATTGAGGCCGATACCGGCATGCTCGAGCAGATCGTCATGAACCTCGCGGTCAACTCCCGCGACGCCATGCCCAAAGGCGGTAAACTCCATATCAGCACTTCGATGGCGACCATTGACGAGAACTATGCGGGGCAGCATCCCGACGCGCGGTCAGGTGAGTTTGTGTGCCTGACGGTAGCCGATACGGGCTGCGGCATGGATCGCAAGACGCTGGACAGAATTTTCGAGCCGTTCTTCTCGACCAAAGAGGTCGGAAAGGGCACCGGCCTGGGCCTGGCCACAGTTTATGGGCTGGTCAAGCAGCACCAGGGCTGGATCGAGGTCAGCAGCACTGTGGGTGTCGGAACGACCTTCAAAATTTATTTCCCGGCCATCGCAAGGAGGGCCGACGCAACGGACGCCTCACCACAAGCCGTGGAACCGATCCGGGGTGGAAAAGAGACGATCCTGGTCGTCGAAGACGAACCGGTTCTGCGCGAAATGGTCTGCGAAATCCTGAAACAATACGACTATCAAGTGATTGAAGCCGGCTCAGGAGTCGAAGCCTTGCGCGTCTGGGACGAGTTCGACGGCGAAGTGGATCTGTTGTTGACGGACATGGTCATGCCCGAAGGCATGACGGGACGAGAACTGGCTTTGCAGCTGAAGAAGCGCAAACCGGAGCTCAAGGTTATCTACAGCAGTGGGTACAGTCCTGATTCGAACGGCCGCGATTTTGGCCAGCATGACACCGTATTTTTGGCAAAGCCGTACCTGCCTCCGCAACTTGCCCGGACCGTGAGACAATCTTTGGATGCATTGCGCCGCCACCCAGGCGAGCCCGTGCCTGCCTGAGTCGTTTGCGGCGGCAAGCCGGTGGCCGAGGCACGTTTTGGGTTCTGTTCCTTCCGTCACTCGCGAACGATGCCGCTGGATTGAGGTGAAATCCTCAGCGCCGGCTTTCAGGTTCGCGCTTTAATGCGCAGCCGACGGTTTCGCGGAGGACGGACCCGAGGCGGTTTGGTACGTAGCGGCCTCCGGTTTTCCCAGCTTTTGAGCGAGCGGTAGCAACCGTTTGTACAAGCCTTGCTTGTCGGGATAATCGGGGTAGTCTTTGAGAACCGCCAGATAGGACTGATATGCCTCCTCGGAACGGTCTAACGATTCGAGTTTTTCACCCAGGGTCATCAACAGGCGCAGCTTCTGTTTCGGCGTCGGTTCCAGTTTCAACGCTTCCTCGTACGCATGGACTGCCGAGGAAGGTTTTCCTTGAGCAAGGTATAGATCCGCCAATTTTTCGGTCAACACCGCGCTCGATTTCGTGTTTTCGAACTGCTCGAGCACTGTGACGGCTTCCGCAATCGGCTTTCCTGCGGCCAGGTTTACGTTGAGCAGGCGCAGGTAATACCACTCGAGCAACTTGCTGTTGCGGTGGGATAATTCGTCCTTCAACACTTCGGGGTTTTTGCCGAATGGACGGTATAACGGATCCCCGACCACGGTGGTCTGCCACGAGAGCACGGGTTGCGACGCATACGCGGCTTCTCCGAAGCTCATTCCGTTGTAAAACAGTCGTGCTGTGAACACCGTAAGATCAGGAGTGCCGCTCAAATAAGGTTCTTCGACGCAGCCCATGGTGATGGTAGCGCCCTTGGCCAGCAACGGCCCAACCCATGCCAGCGTTGTGCTCCTGAACGGTTTCGCGCTATAGGAATGCAGGTGATACGCAAAAGCTCCGGGCATGAATTCAACTTCCCGCTCCGTAAAGGGCCCTGAAGCGTTTGCGTCGTACCAGCCCAGGTAAAGCGCGATTTGGCTCATGGGAAAACTGGCTGGAAATGTTTCTTCCTTGTCATCGATGATCGCGTCGAACCCGAGCCTCCTGCAAATTTCGGCTGCGTTGCGAATCCAATCATCTCCGAGCTTGTAAGAAGGATCCTTCGTATCGCGAAGATCAAAGTACGTCCTGCCCCACAGCCCGTCCCGTTCACCCTGGAGAGCCTTATCGATGAGCCCTTTTGCGATCTCCGGTGTCGGACCGTCCAACCTTGTGACCAGCAGTACACCGTGCGTTGGGTGCAGGACGGCCTCGTTGGTGGTCATGTACATCGGGTTCCGAACGGGGCCGTTTAGCGGCACGGTGTCGTTGATCAAGGGCAATAATGCCAGTTCGCTGTCGACGGCCGCCTCGTTGCGGCGCATATCCGGGGTGAGTTTCTCTGAGTTTTCGCCCACATAAGTGGGGTCCTGCGTGATGCGCACCGGCACCCCGTAGCAGAGCGCCGCGTAGCGGATTTTGGACTGTTCAATCTTCCAGATCAGCTTGGATTCCTGGTGATCGGTAGCCGGCCTGAATTCGGTGGAGAATTCCCAAAGCTTGTTCGACTTGATCGCCTTGGCGAGTGGAAACTGGAGCATCGTCGAATATTCCCCGCGCGACATGTCCTCGCCGGTGGGCAGGTCGAATCCGAAAACCTGGTTGGTGGGAACCTGCCGTTTGAGTGCGTAATATTCAGCAATTTCTTTGGATTGCGGCACGCGGCTGTTATAAACGACGACCACCTCGTCACCAGGACCCGCGGCCCGCGCCCAAATCAGGCTCGCACCCACAAACCCCATTATCAGCGGCAACAACTTCATTGTCCCAGGTTCACACCATTGCGGCCAACGGATTCAAGTTCCTCCATTGGAGCCGCCACATCGACCCGCAAACCGTCGTAGGCGAGCAAAACACCGGCTGGAAGCTCTGCCTGTGCAATGTCGTGGTCATAATCATGGGTAAGATGGGTGAAGTAGGTGGCAGAGGCACCGATGCGCCGCGCCGCTGTGAGGGCCTCATCCAGGCACATATGCGTCGGGTGAGGCTCGCGCCGGAGGGCATCCAGGACGACGGTTTGGACTCCACGGATCTGCTCGATTACGGGAACGGGCACGGACTTGCAGTCGCTCAGGTAAGCAAGCCGCTTTTGCCCGCCTTGATTGAACAAAAAGCCGAGCGTCTCGATCCGGCCGTGAGGCAGCGCCAAAGGGACCAGTTCCAGGTCTCCAATCTGAAATGGCCCGTTGATGATGTGAGGTTCCGGAATAAAATAACCTCGCGGCCAGGGGCCGTCGTGGAACGCGTAGGCGAAGACGCGCCGCAGGTCGGTCATGGTTTGCTGGTTGGCATAGACCGGCAGAGCCGTTCCGCCGCGCGCATCGCAAATTCGCCGGCAATCGTCCAGTCCCATGATGTGGTCGGCGTGAGAATGGGTAAACACGACCGCGTCAAGGTAGCCCAGCTTTTCCCGAAGCATTTGAATCCTGAACTCCGGCGTGGTGTCCACGACCAGCCGGGCGGCGTCCGAAGCGACGTAAATGGATGGCCGAGTGCGGTGGTTCTTTGGGTTGGCCAAAAATTCCGGGGGGTAATCTTTACCGATGATTGGAACCCCCTGGGAAGTGCCTGAACCCAGGAAAATAAACGAGAACGCCATTTCGTTCATGATGTTAGCCGCAACCGTTCAGAAAACAACCCCGGATGAAACGCCGAGAATCAAAAGAACACTCGAGAAAGCTCACCGCCCTCGTTCAGAAAATGAAGTCAATTCAATCGGCCCGAACATCCCAGGCGTCGCGCAAACCGTCTCCGACCAGGTTCAATGCCAGCAGCGTGGAAACGAGGAAAACGGCTGGAAAAACGATCAACCACCAGTAGATGCGAAGGGGATTGATTTGGTCCGCTCCCTCAGCGATTAACAAGCCCCAGCTTGCCATTGGCGGTTCAACGCCGAGCCCAAGGTAACTCAGAAAGCTTTCGTAAAGGATAATGCCCGGAATGGTGAGCATCAGATAAGTGATAATAATGCCCAGTGTGTTGGGAATGATGTGCTGAAAAAGAATTCGCACCGGCCCTGCTCCGAGCGCGCGGCTTGCATCCACAAACGGCCTTGCCCGCAACGTCAATACCTGGCCCCTCACGATGCGCGCCATAGTCAGCCAGGAAACCGCGCCCAACCCAATCACCAGCAACAAAAGCCGCGCAGTCAAATCCGTCGATCCGATTCCAAAAGCCATTACCACCCGCTTTAACCCGCCTTCAAGGGTGGTGACCAACACGATCACAAAAATGATCGAAGGCAGAGAATAAAAAACATCCACGGTGCGCATCATCCATCCGTCAGTGCGGCCGCCGACGTATCCGGCGATTGCGCCCCAGAGCACACCGATCACCAGGCTGATTCCGGCGCCAACGAAGCCGACGAGCAAAGAAACCTGCGCCCCGAAAAGAATCCGCGAGAACAGGTCGCGGCCGTGGACATCGGTGCCGCAGAGGTGAGCCAAAGTGGGCGGCCGAAACTGGTCGTTTGAGAGTCGATCCGGTTGGAGGTGTTCAGCCCAGGCGGCGCTCCTTGCGCCACCCCGCGCAGCCACATTGAGCATTACCGGCCAGGACCCAACGAGCGCGAGTAGTCCGAGTAAAAAAAGGAGGCTAATCAGCGCGGGCCGGTTTCGCTGAAAACGGCGCCATGCTCGCTGATTAGGCCCGAGGTGCCCTGCGCCGGGGTTGTCTTGTCTCAACGAACTCGCGAGTGTTTCACTCATAACGAACGCGCGGGTCGAGCAACACGTAAATGAAATCCACCGCCAGGTTGAGAAGGATGAGCAGAACGGCGTAGACGACGACAAGCCCAACCACCAGGGTATAGTCGCGGTTCAATGAGCCGTTGACGAAAAACGCTCCGAGTCCGGGGATTTGGAAGATCGTTTCAATGACAAAGGAACCGGTCAACAGGTCCGCCAGGAGCGGTCCCGAGTAGGACACGACCGGGAGCAGGGCCAACGGCAACGCGTGCTTAAGGAGAACCGCGGTTTCACTGAGTCCTTGGGCGCGGGCGGCCGTAATGAACTCGGCTTTGACGGCAGTCAACATGGCCTCGCGCAGAAGCCGGGCGACCCGGCCGGAGAAATACAGTCCCAGGGCGACGCACGGTAACACCGCATGCAGCGGAGAGGCCCACAAAGCGACTGGGAACATCCGCCACCGAATAGCAAAAACGATGATGAGTACAGGGGCGATGACAAATGCCGGGATGCAGACCATCAAAATAGCGGACAGGCTGCCCGCGTAATCCTGCCAATGGCCGCGCCGGGCGGCCGCAAAAAATCCCAGCGGCAATCCAATTCCCATCGTAAAGCCAAACGCGAGCAAGCCGAGGCTTGCCGAGACGGGAAGCGCCTGGGCGATGACATCATTTACAGTGTGGTTGCGGTACTGGAGAGATACGCCCAAATCGCCGTGCCCCAGGGCACCGACAAAGCGCAAATACTGCCGCCACCACGGCTCATCCAGGTGATACCGCGCGAGCAAGCGCCGTTCGATTTCGGGCGAGGCCGGCTTGCGTTCCCGATCAAACGGTCCGCCAGGGGCAAGGCGCACCAGCAGGAAAGACGCGAGACTGATGACGACCAGCAAAGGCACGACCAGCGCGAAGCGACGCAGAAAATACATACATCAGAACCTGGTCGCGAGGTCTGCCTGGCGGACATGAACCCGGGACTGCCGGTCCGGTTTCCAGATTTCCTGAAGCGGGTGTTCATCCAAAATGCTTGGAAAAATTCCTTTGACCCTTTTGTCATTGAACAAGGCGAACCCGGCATAAAAGTAAACCGGCACAATCGGAATATCCTCATTGACCAGGAGCGACTCTGCTTGCCTGAACAATTCGGCGCGGCGTAGCAGGTCGGCCTGGCGGTTGGCTTCCAGGATCAGCTGATCGTACCGGGAATTTTTCCACCCGGTCCGATTGTTGCCGCTGGTACTGACATACATGTCGAGGAACGTATTCGCGTCGTTGTAATCCCCGACCCAGCTGGAGGCCGAAATGTCATAGTCGAGCCGGGATTGGGCGCTGTAGAAAATCTTGCGTTCGATCTGCCTCAGCCCAATCTCAACACCCAGCTCTTTTTTCCACATTTGCTGCAGTTCGACGGCGATCTTGCCCTGGATTTTGGCGCCGCCGCCTGCCGACGCAAAGAACGTGTATTGCAAAGCTGGAAAACCGCGCCCGCCCGGGAACCCCGCCTCCGCAAGCAAACGCCGCGCTGCTTCAGGATCAAACCCCGCCGCTTTCGGCGATTGATAATTGGCAACCCCGTCTGGAACGTAATGGGTGGCAATTTTTTCGCCCCCGAAGGTCAGTTTACGCACGATCTGCTCTTTGTCCGTGGCAAGGGCAAGGGCGCGGCGCACGCGCGCGTCATCCAAAGGCTTGCGGGTGACATTGAACCTGTAAAAGAACGTTCCCAAAAAGCTGAAATTGTGGAAGTCGGGACTCTTGATCAAAAGGTCCATCAACTCGACCGGGACAAGGTCCTTGTCCCAAATTACGTCTGCAATGCCTGTTTTGTACAAGTTCAACGCCGTGTTGGGCGAGGCGGTCGGCAGCAGATCGATCAACTCGGTGCGGGTTCGCGCTGCGTCCCAATACCTGGGGTTTTTTCGCACGCGCACTTTGTCGTTGAGTCGCCACGCGACCAGTTCATACGGGCCGCTGCATGGCAGGGGAGTGCGGGTGACCCACCCGTCGCCGTATTTTTCAATGGCGTGCCTCGGCACGATGGCCAACGTCGGATAGCAACACAGGTCCAGGAAGAACGCCAAGGGATAATCCAATTGCACCTGGAACCGGCGCGAATCCAGCGCCTGAATTCCGACCCGGGACGGGTCTGTTAGCTGGCCGTTGTAGTAAGCCTCCGCGTTTTTTATGTAGAATAATTGGCCCGCGTAATCTGAGGCTGTCGACGGGCTTAAGGCTCGTCGCCAGGAGTAGAGGACGTCGGCCGTGGAAATCGGTTCGCCGGTTGACCAAACCAGGTTGCTGCGCAGGTAGAAGGTGTAAGTAGTGCCGTCGGGAGAAATCTCCCATCGTTCGGCAAGCCCGGGCGCGGGGCGATCGGTGCGCGCATCGAGGCGAGCCAGACCTTCAAACAGTGCCTTGGCAATGCGCATGTCCGGAACAGCGGTAACGATCGCGGGGTCCAGGGACTCGGGTTCGTTGCCATTTACGATAACCAGATCGGCGCGGGGTTCCTGCTTGCACCCGACCAGCAGAATGGCGCTGCAGCCCAAAAGAAACAGGGAACCCGCTTCCAGCCAATGCAGGCCTGGAATGATCCTGAAGACCCGGCGACCGGAAGGCGCACCTCTGAACACGCGCCGAGTCCGGTTCATGACCTGCTATTTCTTAGGGGCCTCGGGCGTTGCCGCCGCCGGAGCGGGGGCGTTGGTCGAAACCTCCGGTTGCGGGACTGCGAGGTTCGTCGAAGAAGTCAGCGGGGGAGGGAGCGCGGCGCCTTTGCCCGGCGTGCCGGGTAGGGTTGTTCCCGGGCCCGATAGGGGCTGCTCAAGTTTGCGCTGGAAGGAACTTCCCGCCCGTCCGTAGTGGTGACCCTGAAGAATTGAAAGGATGACGGCCATTACGAAAAAAATGCCGGCCGCATACTTGGTGATCTTCGTCAGCACATTGCCCGAGCCCGCGCCAAATAACGCGTCCGAAGCCGCCCCGCCAAAAGCAAGACCGGCGCCGGCCTCCTTCTTTGGCAGTTGGATCAGCACGAGAAAAACCAGGACTACGCAGTCCACCAGCAACAGGAACGTCAAAAACGTAATTAAAAATCCCATAAAACTTAGTGCAATCAGATCGAGCTTTTAATGATATCTGAAAAACTGCGCGCTTCAAGCGAAGCTCCGCCCACTAATGCGCCATCTACGTCGGGTTGGCTCATGAGTTCGCGGGCATTGGACGGTTTTACGCTTCCGCCGTACTGGATACGAACCCGGCGCGCCACGGTGTCGTCGAACATTTTTGCAATTAATTTGCGGATGAAAGCATGCGCTTCCTGGGCCTGGGCGGTCGTTGCGGTTTTGCCGGTCCCGATCGCCCAAACCGGCTCGTAAGCGACAATCGTCTCGGCCATTTGGTCCTTGAAAATTCCTGCGAGACTGCCGTTAACCTGGGTTTCGAGCACACGCTCGGTTTGCCCGCCCTCGCGTTCGGCCAGGGTTTCACCGACACACACGATCGGTTTGAGAGATGCGGCGTGAACCGCCGCGGCTTTCTTCGCGATGAGCGCGTCGCTTTCCTTCTGGTACTGGCGCCGTTCGGAGTGGCCGAGGATAACGTAGCGGACGGAAAATTCCTTGAGCATGACCGCGGCGATTTCACCGGTGAATGCGCCCACGTTGTTTTCGCTCATGTTCTGGGCGCCCAACCGGATATTTGTGTCCAGAATGGCTTTGGACACCTCCGCCAACGCGGTAAATGGCGGACAGACGACGATGTCGACTTCCTTTATATTAGTTAACTCGATCTTCAGACCGCGAACGAGGTCAAGCGCCTCGGCCACCGTCTTGTTCATCTTCCAATTACCGGCAATAACCAGTTTGCGATCCTTGTTCATACAGCGGCACCTTACTTCTGAGTCAGCGCGTCGACGCCGGGCAGAACCCGGCCTTCAAGAAATTCGAGGCTTGCACCGCCCCCGGTGCTCATGAAAGTCACTTTATCACCAAGCTTGGCCTTGTTCAGCGCTTTAACACTGTCGCCTCCGCCGATGATGCTTTTTGCCCCGTGATTTTGTGTCACGTCAGCGACAGCTTTCGCAATCGCGTTCGTGCCTTCCGCAAATCGTTTGTCTTCGAAAAGTCCCATCGGCCCGTTCCACAGAATCGTCTTAGCCCGGGAGACTTCGTCCGAGTAAGTCTTTACGGTCTCTGGACCAATATCGAGCCCCGCCGCGTCGTCCGGACAATTCATTCCCGGGTTCACGCGCACTTGCTGGTACTCGATCACGGGCTTGCCTTTCTTATCGAGCTTCTCGGTTTTAACGGGAACCGCGACCACATCGTCGACCGGCAAAAGGAATTTCACCCCGCGTTGTTGCGCCTTGGCGAGAGCAGCCTTGGCGGTGTCCGTTTTATCCGGTTCGACCAGCGATTTGCCGGTTTTGTGCCCCTGGGCTAAACGGAATGTGTAGGCCATGGCGCCGCCAATTAGAATCGCGTCGGCCTTTTCCAGCAGCCGGTCAATGACCTGGATTTTGTCTGAGACTTTAGCCCCGCCCAGGATAACGACAAAAGGCCGTGCTGGTTTTTCCAGTTCGTCGCCGAGAAACTTCAATTCACGCTCCATGAGGAGCCCCGCGGCGCACTGGCCGCCGCGTTTGGCGACCACTCGGGCCACTCCTTCGGTCGACGCATGCGCCCGGTGGGCCGCCCCAAAAGCATCGTTGACGTAAACGTCGGCGACCTTGGCGAGTTTTTCCGCAAAGCCCGGATCGTTTGCTTCTTCCTCGTTATAGTACCGGACGTTTTCCAGAAGAAGGACATCCCCGGGCTTCATGACACTGACGGTTTTCTCAACTTTTTCGCCTACGCAATCGTCGACAAAAGCGACCGGGCGTCCGAGCAAATCCGCAAGTTTAGCGGCGACCGGGCGCAGTGACATCGACGGTTCCCGTTTGCCTTTCGGCCGGCCCAGGTGGGCTGCCAGGATCAATTTGCCGCCTTGCTGGATTAGCAATTTAAGAGTTGGCAGGGTCTCAACGATGCGAGTCGCGTCCGTGATAGCCATTGCCCCGTCGCGTTCTTCCAGGGGGACATTGTAGTCCACGCGCAGGAACACACGTTTGCCCTGCACGTTCAAATCTTTTACTGTCAGCTTAGCCATAATTATCAGGTCTTCTGAACTAAGGGGGCCGAGAATAGCCCAGCGGCTAAACGAGTCAAGGTCATTGGGGGGTACAAAAAGGCGGCCCACGCAAACGCGTGGACCTAAGGCCGACTCTCTGTAGCAGTGTAGCAGCAAGTCGTTCGCAAAGGGCAACCACAAATGCCCCTTGCTCACCCTATTCTATTATAATCTTAAACAGAAAATTTGCATCTGGGGTCGATCTCCGGGTGCGCTGTATTTTGAATGACAGGAAGATAAGAGGATAAGCTTGGACAGCCGACCGCGCGTTGGCAGACTCGCATTGCATGGCGAATGACCTCGCAAAGCTTCAGCGCTCAACAAGAGACGTTGCGAAGTGGCAGAAAGCTCAGCAGTTGGTCGTAAAAGGCAATCACCACCAGGCATTGCCTGCTTACCGGGACCTGGTTCAACGGTTCCCTAACGTGGCCCAATTGTGGTTCGAGCAGGGCATGGCGGCAACCGGCGACCTGGAATTTGGATTAGCCCTCACGGCCTTCACCAAGGCTCAGGAACTGGCCTTCGACGATTCATCGTTCCAGGTGCTGCTCGGGCAACAGTTTCACCGGTTGCGCCGCCAGGTCCAGGCACGGGCGTGCTTTGAGCAAGCGGTTCGATCCGATCCTTCGTCTGTGCACGCTCGGCTGAGCCTGGCCGCCTGGTACGAACGCGAACGGCGACTCGATGCCGCCACGGACGCAGTCGAGGCTTGTCTCGCAAAACACCCCGGCCATCCCCAGGCGCTCTGTGTCAAAGCCCTCTTGTTGCATCGAAGCCACCGCGACACCGAGGCCGAGACTCTCCTGATGGACCTGATCAGAACGGATTGCGCGGATCCAAACGTGAAGGTCTCAAGCCGTCATTTGCTGGGCACCGTCGTGGACCAGCTTGGCCGTCATTCCGAAGCAATCAAATGGCTGGTCGAGTCCAAAAACATCCTGCGTCAGAGCGCCAACGTCGACAAAATGGGACGGGACTATGACCAAGCCGATCGAGAGCGCCGCGCGCTGCTTGCCGGGTTGACTCCTGAGATCATTCGCAAATGGCAGACTCCGCAAAACCGGCCCGGGCCTTGCAAGGGCCTGGTTTTCCTGGGCGGACACCCGCGCAGTGGAACAACTTTGCTCGAACAAATCCTGGATGCGCACCCGGAGATTCACGCCTTCGATGAATCTGAAGCATTCGTTCAGGAAATCTGGCAGAAACTTGCTCCGCTGCCGCCGGGAAGGGCCTTTAGCCTCCAACAGGTCGACAATCTTGGTGAATTGGAGCGGGCCGGAATGAGAGAACGGTATTTCAAAAGCCTCTTCCGCGAACTGGATGAAGAACCTGCCGGCCTCATTCTGGTGGACAAAAATCCCTCACCCACGACTGCGCTTCACCTTTGGCTCAGAATCTTCCCTGGACTCAAAGTCCTCACCGCCTTGCGGGATCCAAGGGACGTGATCATCAGCTGTTTTTTTCAGAACCTGATGTTGACTCCGGCCAATGCCAATTTCCTGAGTCTCGAACGCACGGCGAAACATTATTCCGACCTGATGGAGGTCTGGCTGCGGATGCGTGAACTCGGCGGATTCGACTGGCTCGAATCGCGGTACGAGGACCTGGTCGCCAATCCCGAAGGTGAGGGACGGCGAATCACTGAATTCTGCGGCTTACCCTGGCACGAGCAGCAAGCCAACCACCACGAGGTGGCTCGCAACAAACTCTTGTTCGCTCCGACCTTCAGCGACGTGGCGCAACCGGTACACAAAAGAGCGGTGGGCCGTTGGCATAAGTACGCCGAAGCGTTGCAACCGATTCAGGAACGCGTGCGCCCGTACTGCCTGGCGTTCGGCTATGAGGTGTAACTGAAGCGCAGGCCATGTTCGCGGCCGATTTTCGACCGAACACACTCTCAGCCACCCGCCATTGCACCAATAATGAGAAACGGCTCCTCGCCGGCTGCAACCGATGCCGGCAAGCGGGTGTCGGCAGGTTCGTGGGACAAATCCTGCTGGCACGCAAAAAATCGAACGAAGGGCCTGCGCCGCAGCGTCCCGTGATCACGGATACAGCCGCGCAGCACCGGATATGCGGATTCAAGCGCATCCAGCACGGCGCCAATCGTCGGCGTCCCCTGAATTTCCAGTTGGAGTTCGCCGTTCAATCGCGCCAAAGTTCGCAAGTGCGCGGGGAGGACTACCCGGATCATTTGAGCGTCTGAACTTCAACGGACAACACCGCCGGAAGGTCGCGGACGATTGGCGCCCAGCTGTTTCCATCGTTGGCCGAAGCGTAAACCTGCCCGCCGGTGGTCCCGAAATAAATGCCGCAGGGTTCGAGCGAATCCACCGCCATGGCGTCCCGCAACACGTTCACATAGCAATCGCGCTGGGGCAAACCTTTGCCGAGCGGCTCCCACTCGTTGCCGCCGCTCTTGCTGCGGTACACTCTCAGTTTGCCATCCGGCGGAAAGTGTTCGGAGTCGCTCTTGATGGGCACGACGTAAATCGTCTCGGGTTCGTGAGCATGGACGTCGATTGGAAAACCAAAATCCGTGGGGAGATCACCGCTGACTTCCGTCCATGAATCACCCCCGTTTTCGCTGCGCATGACGTCCCAATGCTTTTGCATGAACAACACCCCAGGCCGCGAAGGATGCAACGCGATCCGGTGCACACAATGGCCCACCTCGGCATCCGGGTCCGGCAATTCGTACGGAGATTTCAGCCCTTTGTTTGCCGCGCGCCACGTTTTGCCCGCGTCATCGGTCCTGAAAACTCCGGCAGCCGAAATGGCGACAAACAGTCGGTTGGAATCCGAGGGGTCGAGCAGGATCGTGTGAAGGCCCATGCCACCGGCCCCGGGCTGCCAAAGATGACCCTTGGCGCTTCTCAAACCGGAAAGCTCCTGCCAGGTCTTGCCGCCGTCATTGCTCCGGAACAGCGCGGCATCCTCCGCGCCCGCGAATACCGTGTCCGCCTCCGTTAGCGAGGGCTCCAGGTGCCAGACCCGCTTGAACTCCCACGGGTGTTGCGTCCCGTCATACCACTGGTGGGTCGTCGTCGAGCCTTCATAGGCAAACTTGTCGCCAACCGGTTCCCACGTCACTCCGCCATCGTCGGAACGTTGAATCTTTTGCCCGAACCAGCCGCTCGTTTGCGACGCGTAGATCCGGTCCGGGTTAACCGGTGAACCCTTTAAATGGTACATTTCCCAGCCGGCAAAAAGCGGGCCCTTGATATCCCACTTCTTTCGGGCGGCGTCGGCGGAAAGAATGAAAGCTCCTTTGCGAGTGCCGACGAGCACGCGCACGCGGCTGCCTTTGGATTTGCTCCGTGTTCGGGCCGGCTTCGGGGCCGGGGTGGTTCGATGCGTTTTTTTGCGGGTGGTTGGCATACTAATTAGTGACTCGTTTGTTGAAAAATGATTGGCCTTTCTATAGTCCCGCCAGGTTCCTTCGACAACCCTGAAGAAGTAGAAATACGATTTTTTTGAAAAAGTGTTCTTATGTGTCCTCCCTGTGAGGGTTCCGTTCGTCTTAGGCATTCGATCTGGATCCCGTGCGACCTCAATCTTTCGAAACAATCGAACACGCATTCCAGGACGGTCCGGTTCGAAGACGTGAACACTATCACCCCAGTTGCAAAGCGGTGATAGACGGCAAGGCAGTCCCGGAACAAGCGACGACGCTCCAGCGAGCGAAATCGTCCTGAATCGTGCGCCATCCTCTTTCTTCAACGCACCGGGGCCTGCTCCGGGTGCGTTTTTTGCTTTTTTTAAGCAGCGGTTGCGTCCATAACCAACGCCCGTGAAAGCCGCTGTCCTTCATGGAAAAGAAGACATCCGTGTCCAGGAGGTAACCGCCCCTCCGCTTCAGAAAGGCGAAGTACGGGTGGGTATCGAAGCCGCGCTGACCTGCGGCACCGATCTGAAGGTCTTCAAACGGGGGTACCATCAAAAAATGATCGTGCCGCCGGCGGTGTTTGGGCACGAATTCTCAGGGGTGATCCTTGAGAGCGCGCCGGGAGCGGGAGACTGGAGGCCGGGCGACCGGGTTGTGGCGGCAAATTCCGCTCCCTGTGGCGAGTGCTTTCACTGTCAGCATAACCAGGAAAACCTGTGCGACGATTTGCTGTTTTTAAACGGCGCGTACGCCGAATCGATCGTCGTCCCGGAGCGAATCGTTAAGAAGAACCTGCTTCGGCTGCGCGGGGAAACTTTGTTCCGGGATGCAGCGCTTGTGGAACCGCTGGCCTGCGTCGTGCAAGGGGTTGCCGACACAAACCTGAATCCGGGGATGCGTGTGGCGATCATCGGCGGGGGGCCCATCGGGCTTATGTTCACGGTGCTTTGCAAAAACCGGGGATGCGAGGTGACGGTGATCGGCCGAGGGGCAAAACGCCTGTCGGTGGCGCGGGCCTTGGGCGCGCGCGAAGTCTTTGACGTATCCGAAACCACCGAACAGGACATAGCGGCGGGAATCGGTAACCGGTTTGACGCCGTTATCGAGGCGGTCGGCAAGCCCGAAACCTGGGAAACCGCCGTCCGGCTCGTGCGCAAAGGCGGCACCGTTAACTTTTTTGGGGGATGCCCAACGGGAACCACGGTCCGTTTTGACACCGGCCTCATCCACTATTCGAATCTCGTTCTGCTGGCCAGCTTTCACCATACGCCGCGGACGATTCGGCGTGCCCTGCAGTTTATTGAGGATGGCGTGGTTCGGTCCGGGGATTTTGTTGACGGCGAATGCGAATTGTCACGGCTGCCGGAATTGTTTTCCAGCATGGCGGCGGGCAACCGCGCAGTGAAGACCTTGATCCACGTTCGAGAGTGAAGGGCCGTGGGTTCGCCAGCAAGGAGAACTAACGCGCTTTGACCCCGAAAATCAGGATAACCAGGTCAATGACGAACAGCAGCACGATCGTCACTTCCAGGATCAGCATCCAACGATTGGTCTGGTCGTGATTCAGCAGTTGGTAAAGATCATCCAGAGTCTGGAGCTTGTCATCGATGGTGCGGTGCCAATCGCTTAAATGGAACCGGGCCGAAATGTTTTCGTAAATACGCGCCAGGTGCCAGTCGCCGAAAAACTTTGTAATATTCGACAGTTCATCGCTGAACCGCGCCAGGTCGATGCGGATTTCGCGCAACTCCCGCAGGATCACGTTCCGGCCGCGCATCGGGCGGGCTGTGAGATCCCGGTACGCGCGTTCGAGCGAATCGTCGAGAATCCGATCATACGCCTCCAGTTCGGCCAGTTGGAGGTTGGCCAATTCCATAACGTAAAGCGTTTCATCGAAGTTGACGCGTTCGTCGATGATGAGCGCGGCGTCCCAGTCCACAACCACGAGGTCGTGCTCGTAATAGCTGAGAAACCGTCCCGTCGATTCATCAGCTTCCTGTTTTGAAAGGTGGTCCACGTCCGGTTCCTGGGTCAGCAATGATGCGACTGCTCGGCGGTGTCCGCGCAGCCATTGCTCGGCGCTAATCGCCGTCCCCTCGTCGGTGATTAAGGGTGAGTTGATGCAAAATACGGTATAGGCCTCTTCCTCGGCCAAATTCGCGACCGGCCGGATATAGTACGGCTCAAGCTCGCGTCGAACGTCTTCGGCCAGCTTCCGAACCTCCTGGTTCAACGACCCGTTCGTGAATTGCAGATCGTGGTACTCCACCAATTCGTCAACGTGCCGCACCGAAAAAGGAACTCGAATGGTGATGCTCACCGCGCCGACCGGCAACAGTTTGACCGCGCGCTCGATTCGAACCGGACCACGCGGTCCAATGCGTTCCAAGGGAGGCAAACGCACCATCTGAGGCCGATAAAAAAACAAGTGCCGCGGACTTCGTTTGCTGGCGTCTACCACAAACTGCGCGACCGGTTGGCCAAGCAATTCCCGCACCGGCTGCCGCGTCATTTCATAGGCAACATCAAACGCGTAGATGTAAACGACTTCTCCCGTGTACTCCTTTACTTTGGGCGAGCTTACCCTCCGCTCCAGTACCTGTGGTTGGTTCCCTGCTACCATCATACGCGCAGTCAAAATACCTTACCGGCGAGGCCATGTCCAAAGCGGGTTCGGACGCATTTTGTAAGGCCTTGCTTTTGAGCGAATTACCCTCAATCGCTGTTTGCTGTTGGAGCGCAACGTCTTATGCAAAAACTCCGCCCCGATTTGATTTTCTTGTAAGAATCCAGCTTTTCCTACGTTTGTTGAAGTAGAAGTAAATGAAGCAAATGAAAACATTCCGTTCGGATTTGAGCACCAGTTCGGGGCGAAGCTTGCCGTTTAGCCGGTTCTGTTACTGGTCGGTCCCGTTGCTGCCAATCAGGCGTGGGGAGGTACAAGTTCCGCCGGACCGCGTGGTGTCACTGCCGCAACGAGCCGAGCTCAGAGCGCCTGAGAATGCCCTTGAACCTCGCGAGTACGGACGCGATTGGCCCACCCTGGGCCGCTGAATACCGGGTCCGCCAGCTGCCTTTCAGTTTTTCTTCACAGGAATTCAAGAACGTCTGGGCTTAAAATGGCTTTCCTCGTTCCGGACGCGTCCGAGTGCCTGAAATCGGTCTTGCGCCTGGGGCTTTTCTCCGCGACAGGGTAGGTATGCAGAATATCAAGCAAATCGAGACCATCATTGTGTTGATGTTCGAGAATCGCTCGTTCGACCACCTGATGGGGTATCTGAGCCTGCCTCCGTACAACCGCCCTGTGGAAGGCTTGCTGCAAGCGGCTGGCTTTACCTGCGACTACAACGGATTCGAATACCCGTTATTTCGCCTCGGTAACCCGGACCAAAAATTGCGCGATGACCCTCCGCACGAGCGGCCGGATATCGGAACGCAACTGGATCCGGACGGAGACTACAGCTACTCGATGAAGGGTTTCGTTCGCAGCTACGCCCAGCTGCACGGCGTCGACCCGGGAGATCAGCCGATGGTGGTGGGTTACTACACGGCTGAGGACGTTCCGGCGACGCATTTCTTTGCTTCAAACTACGGCATTTGTGACCATTGGTTTGCGGCGATCCCGACGGGCACCCAGCCCAACCGTTTGATGGCCATGAGCGGCTATACTCTAAACGATGTGAACCAAAGCGCTATCCTGCCCAAACAGGACTTAATCTATGATTGGCTCACCCGTAACGGTATCAGTTGGCGTGTTTATCACATGGGCATCCCATTTTTCATGATGATGGACGATTGGCACGTGAAAGTCCTCACCGACGACCATTTCCGCAGCTACGACGAGTTCCAGAACGACCTGGTTTCGCAGGATCCTTTTCCGCAGGTGGTTTTCATTGAGCCGCGCTATACGGATGCTCCTCATTTCGAAGCCCCCTGTGACGACCACCCGCCATCCCCAGTCACTGCGGGCCAGAATTTTCTTAAACTCGTCTATTCAGACCTGATGACAAATTGGGAGCGATGGCTAAAGACTTTGATGATCGTCAATTACGACGAAAACGGCGGGTTCTTTGATCACGTCAAACCGTTGTCGATTCCGACAACTCCAGGAGCAGGAGCCAGTTTTAAATATGGCCCGTTCAGAACTACCGGCCCGCGTGTGCCGGCTTATTTAATCTCGCCCTTCGTTAAACCGGGTTCAGTGTACAAGGGCAACCTGGACCACACCTCGGTTTTAAAGTGCATTGCCAAACGCTTTGGTAACGGGAGTTACTCACCGGAGGTCGATTCCCGCCCGGTCGGGGACATCTGGGACGCGTTGGAACTGGACGCTCCGCGTGGCGACGATGCCGATTTTCCTCCGCCTCCCAACGTTGTCGGTTTTACGCCAAACTCGACCCCTACCGAGCCTATCCCCTTGGCGTTCAACGATGCCGCCGCAAAGGCCAAAACAGAGGCACCAGCCCAGGCTTTGCAGAAATTTCCCGAACTGTTCAGCCACTTCGAAGAGATCGGCCCCGCTTCAACTGAACAACCGGGCCAAAGTGTCACGTAATTCCTGAACCCCGAACGGTTTGCAGAGAATCGCACTCGCGGGATTCTGCCTTCCGCGAAACCTTTCCACTCCCGCGGTCACCAGAACGATCAACTGCTGCGGCGCGCGATCCCGTATGTTGGCGACTAATTCGTCTCCGTCCATCCTTGGCATGTCATAATCGGTAATGACCACGTCAAACGAGTCGGCCGCAAAAAGGTCGATCGCTTCCTGGCCGTTCGCCGCCTCCGTCACGGTATGCGCATCCAGCCAAAGCAAGCGCTTGATGCACTCACGCACCCAACGCTCGTCTTCGACCAACAGGACTCTTTTACCTACTACCCGGGGTTGGTTCATGCCTTCCCTTGAAATTGAAAAAGCATGCACGATACCAAGCTATTTTTGAGAATCCGCTCGGCCAGACGGGCCAGGACCTCTCGCTCGGTCATCGATCGGCGCAAAATCCGTGGATCTCGACGACCTCCAAATAACAATGGCAGGGTTGGATTTTTCTGACCGATTCGGTACTGTCCGCACGATGTTAACGCTCGAGAAGCTGGCAGCCCTGGCAGAAAAGTACGGTTCCAATCTGAGTTCAAAGGTGAAGGAGTTTGCTCTTGCGGGCAGGCACTTTGCTTTCAATTCGGAGCCATCTCTTATGGGAGTAATCAACCTGTCTGCGGGTTCCTGGTACCGGGAAAGCGTGTGCCTGTCCTCTGAAAGCGCTATTCGGCGCGGGCTTGTGCTTCAAGCGCAGGGAGCCGACATCGTCGATATTGGAGCAGAATCGACTCTCGCGCAGGCGGCCAGGGTCGATGACAAAGGTCAAACGGCGGTTTTACTTCCCGTGGTAAAGGCATTACGTCAGCACAACGTGTTGGTTTCGGTTGAGACCTATGAAACCGGGGTAGCACGGGCGTGTCTCGAGGCAGGTGCGAACATCGTGAATCTTACCGGTTCCCAGGCAAGCGCTGAGCTGTTTCGAATGATTGCCGATCACGACGCCGCTGTGATCCTTTGTTATGTTCAGGGTGAAAACGTGCGCGAAGTCGGTGATTTTGATTTCGGCACTGACCCGATCGAGAGCATGCGCGAGTACTTTGCCCGGCAGATCGAAATCGCGACTCACAATGGCGTTCAGAAGATCTGCCTGGACCCGGGGCTTGGCTTTTATTACCGCAATTTGCAGGACAGTTCCGTGCGGGTGAGCCACCAAATGCGGGTTTTTCTGAACTCGTTCCGGTTAAGAACTCTCGGTTTCCCCATCTGCCACGCGTTGCCCCATGCTTTTGAATTCTTCGGCGATGAAGTCCGAAGCGCCGAGCCGTTCTTTGCGGTACTGGCGGCCCTCGGCAAGACCGACCTGTTCCGGACTCACGAAGTCCCGCGGATCCGTGCGGTCCTCGAAACGCTCAAAATTGGATAAGCCAGCTTTTGAGGCGATGGGCGGGAAAGGGATGCCGTTCGAGCCTTAGTAAGCTCGTGTTAAGTCGAGTGCGCGGCGGCTGAATCGATCGAGGAGGTCGGCTTGGGAGGATCTGCCTTCAAGGGCTTCGAGAGCTGCCCGATGCCGCACTCTTTGCTACAGTGCGTTCTGCTGGCAAATGCGGCGGTACGCCTGGCCGAGCGGTTTCATCGCGCGCGGTCGCGAATCATTGCTGAAATCCACGCTCAGCAAACCAAATTTCTTGGAATAACCGAACTGCCATTCAAAGTTGTCGAGCAGTGACCAGTAATAAAAGCCGCGGATCTCTACCCCGCGGGCGATCGCGCGATGCATGGCTTTGAGGTTCTCCCGCAGATCGCGTTCCCGAAACTGCTCGTCCGTGGAAGAAGAACCGTGCTCGGTCACGTAGATGGGCAGCCGGCATTTCTCGTGCATTTTCACCAGCACCGGTTCCAGGCCGGCGGGATGCCGTTCGAGCATATCGTCGCATTCCATTCCCAGGTTAAGGAGTTGTTCGCGTGAAAAGCCACAGGTGGGCAACAACGGTTTGAGATTACGGAAACGAATCCGGCCGTAATAATTCACACCCAGGAAAGTGGCGTTGGTTTTCTCCCGATCCCGGAGGAACGTGTTCAGCACAAATTCGTTGAATTGGGAATGAACCAGCGAAGCCATCATGACATCCCAGGCTGCGTTCGCCCGGTGCGCCTGGAAGTAGGTCCAGTTCTTCGAGAAACCAACCTCAACTTTGCCCAGCGGGCTGCCGGCGGCGCGAATCAAGCCCGCCACCTGCTCGTGCGCTTCCGCCATGTTGCGAACGATCCGGCGAAAATCACCCAACCGCCCTTTGTACAAGGGCGGGAACTGCCCGATAACAAAGCCGCAGCAGCCGTAAGTGTCAGGCTCGTTAAACGTGTTCCACATGCGCACATGACTGCGCAAAGCCGCCACGAGCTTCGTGACATAATCGACGAAAGCCGCAATGGTTTTGCGGTTCGTCCAACCCCCGAGCGCGTTAATCCAGGGCGGATTCGAAAAGTGATGCAGTACCACCATGGGGGTGATGCCGGCGGCATTGAGCCGGTCGATCTGGTCAAGGTACCGGTTTAACTCCGGCTGGCTCAGCGGGCCGAACGCGGCGCTCTGCAGACGTGACCATTCGACCCCCATCCGGTAGGCATTAACCCCGAGTTTGGACATCCACTCGACATCTTCGGCATACCGGTGATAACTGTCGCAAGCCACCCTGCAGTTGCCTCCATCGCACGCAACGAAGTTGGTCCATTCGTTCTCAATGTGCCCTTCAATCTGGGTAGTCGAGGTCGCCGTTCCCCACAAAAAACCGTCGGGAAACCGCAGCGATTCACCATTGATTGGCCTGTGCATTTCGGCGCGCATCCAAATTGCGAGCGGCTATTTAAGGTTAAAAGCGGAAGCAGTTGCAATACTGTTTAACGCGAGGGGCTACCCCGATTTTTTTACCAGAAAAATGCCCTCTTCCCCCGACAGGTCAATCCAGTGTCTGACCACTGAAAGGCCGTGTGGGCCCAGGAGTGAACCAGCCACTTCTAATGTGTGCCGGTACGAGAAGAACAAGCGAATGGAATCGCCGGGGTTAAAGTCGAAGCGGTCCGTCTCGAGGGTAACTGAGCGCGGGCGCGCAAAGCGGAAGTATGCGGCGACGCGCTTCAGACGTGGCGCTGTGGGCTGTTGCTCAACCAGGAATTCCATCGATCCGTCCGAAGATTGAACTCCCAAATCGGTCAGAAACGTCATAAGCCAGTCGCGCGTGAGAGCATTGTCGTACTGCGGCAGAATTTGCTGAACACCGGCATCGTAGTCGCTCCCAGGAGCAAGGTTCGCGCTTGCCAGGAGGTAGTCGTCAGGCCGCATTACGGCTGCGAGCTTGGAAAGCACGTCACCGGGTTCGAAGTTGGGGAGCATGCCGAAAAAGGTGAAGATCCGGGCAATGGAAGGATCTTTTGGTGCGTCGACGTCAAGCAGAGCGGCAGCATCCTGGACCGTGGCCAGGTCAAATACAGTTGGACTGCATGGGAGGCTGGGCCGAATCTCGTGAACGGCTTGGCTGGCGATCAAAACCATTGCAACACTGACATCACAAGGCACATATGAGGTCACTCGCGCCGTGGGCTGCAATTGCCCAAGCAACTGCGCGTCCTTTTTGCCGCTGCCGCACCCCAGGCCAATCAACCGATAAGGGCCCGGATCTGCCAAAGAAGCAAATTCGGCAAAGCAATTTTGGTAAACCGAAAGCCCCGCCTGCTCGCGTCCGAATGGGGAATGGCACTCGTGAACCCTGAGCCATTTCTGAGTTTGTTTGTAACTATCATAGTGGAATTTATGATTGACGCGGCGGGTTCTGAGGGACTCCAGCAGGTCTGCGCGAACGGCCTGCGGGTACTGGCTGGAATCAATGGTGACCTGTGCGGTTGAACCCATCCCCGACTATGGGCCGGGGGAAAACTCGAAAACAAGCCATTAAGCGGGCCCGCGAATTGGGCTGATGGGCAGGCACTTTCATGGATTCGGCACCGAAAACCAATTAAAAATTCACGCAGTTTTTGCTTGCAGTCCCAGCGCGTGTCGTTGACTTAACGCCTGCCTGCGTTCATATTCGCGGTATGGATTTCGATATTTCGCAACTCCTTGAACACTGGGAATATCAGCCCGGGCAAGTGGTTGTGAGGAAGTTTAAAGCCAAGGACGGCCAGGAAAAAATTCAACTCCGGGTGGACCTTGGGCTGCTCCAAATGAATGCCGACGGCAGGCCGGACGGCAAAAGGCCTTTCGGCTACACGTCCCTCCTGGAATATCACCAGGCCCGTCTTTACAAATACGTAGCGGCTCACGAGGGCAGCGACGAGGGATTTGTGCTCAAGCCTGAAGAATGCGCAAAGCTTCAATTGGAGGCCCTGCAATACCATCATCGTTACATTTGTCTGCTTCAATTGGAGGATTATGCGGGCGTGATTCGGGATGCCGAACGCAACCTGGCTGTGTTCGAATTCGTCGAGAAACATGCTGAATCCGAGGAATTGGCCTGGTCGCTCAAGCAGTTCCAGCCCCAGTTGCTTATGATCCTGACCCGCGCCCGCGGCGCACAGGCCCTCAAAAGCGACGATTACACGCAGGCATTCAGAATCATCGAAGAAGGCCTTGAACAAATCCGCGCCTTTTATCGGGAACACGCCAATGCCGAAGCCGCGGAGCAAAGCAATGAAATCCTTTCACTGGAAGACTGGCTCGAAGAGGTGAGAGCCCGCCGTCCGTTATCCCAGCGCGAGCGGTTGGAGCGCGCGCTCAACGAAGCCGTCAAAACCGAGAATTACGAAAAGGCGGCCAAAGTGCGGGACGAACTGAAGAATTTGAAATCCACGGAGGACTAGTTAGGAGCGGGATAACCCGACCCGCGCGACTCCTTTTCCGTAATCCCTCGCGAACAACGCACCCTCTTCCAATTGCGTTGGCTCTATCTAAACTCAGGTCCAGGCGGCGCCGCGCTCAATATGGCCATCGACGAAGCGCTGCTGGAACAGAGTTCTACCCTCTGCTCTGCGGTATTTCGGCTGTATGGCTGGACCGAGCCGGCCGCCTCGTTTGGTTACTTCCAAAGATACCAGGATGTTGAGCAACTGACGGCCTTGCGGCCCCTGGTTCGCCGGCCGACGGGCGGCGGCATCGTTCCACACGACGCCGATTGGACGTACAGCCTGGCATTTCCCCCCGCACACGCGTGGTACGACCTCAGTGCCCGGGATAGCTATTGCCGGGTTCACCAGTGGATCCAGGCTGCTTTTCAGGCCGTCGGCATCCCCGCCGAGTTGGCCCCGGCCGCGTTCAAGCCGCTTGCCGGCCAATGTTTCGTAGGTCACGAACAGTCCGACCTGCTTTGGCGCGGGCGCAAGATCGCAGGTGCGGCGCAGCGTCGACGCAAAGACGGCCTGCTCATTCAGGGATCGGTCCAACCGCCGGCTTCCATCGAGAGATCGAAATGGGAACTGGCCATGCTCGAAGCCGGCTCCAAAATCCATGCCGCAGAGTGGGCACCTTGCCCAGACAATGCGCTTCTCGACCGCGCGGCAGAGTTGGCTCAAGCCAAATACGGCCAGGCGGCCTACAACCAGCAGCGTTGAGTCATCTTTTCAGCCGATAAAACCTCGAGGCGCCGTTATTAGTCTGCGTCACGGTTGCAGTGCCTCCGATGATTGCCGGCGGGTTGGTGACCACGGACCAGCCTGGCAAGACGGAATCCTCGAATTGGAGAACTGAATTTGAAAGGGCCACTGGCCACGATACTTTAATCAGGTTGCCCAGTTCGCGGATTGAAAGGAGCGCCAATGGTTCCACTAGTGTCGTAACGGCAGCCGTATCGTTCACAGGAAATGGATCGATATTGTCGCTTAAGATCGAGACAACATTGGTCAAAGTCCCGCTCGCTTGCGGTGTGACCAGGATCGTCAGCGCCACGGAATTGCCGGTTCCAAAACTGGAGGTCGAAGCAATGACCGCATTGCCGTTGGTCGCAAAAACCCATGAGGCCGGCACGGTGACGCTACGCAGAAGGACGTTTGCTCCAAGATTATTCGAAACAACGACGTTGGGCGCCGGATTCGGTCCCGCGTTAAACACGGTGATTGTATAAAGCAAGTTGCTTCCCACCGTCACGGTCGCTTGAGAATTCGTCAGGCCCACCTGGAGGTCGCTTTTGTATTGTACGATGAATTGCGCGGCCGAAGTGTTTGTTCCGCCGGGCGTAATGACCGAAATCGGACCCGTTTGCGCGCCGGCGGGAACCGTGGCGACGATTTGGGTGTTATTTAATGACAGGACGGCCGCGGCAAGTGACCCAAATTGCACCTTGCCGCCGAGGAAATTGATGCCGTGAATCGTGACCGAATCACCCGGCATGGCGCGCGTGGGAGTGAAATCAGAAATCATCGGGGCGCCGTAAAACAGGAACTGGCTCGCGGCAGTCCCTGCCGGCGTCGTAACCGAGACGGGACCGGTGATGGCGCCCACCGGAACGGTCACTGCTATCGATGTATTACTTGAAACGTTGAACGAAACCGCGGACACGCCTCCGAACGTGACCATGCTGGTGCCGATGAAGTTCTGGCCGGTAATGACGACCAGGCTCCCTTCCGGGCTGTTCGTGGCGCTCAAACCCGTTATTGTGGCCGGCAAATAAAACAGGTTTGAACTCAAATCACTGCCATCGACCGTCGTCAGTGTGATTGGCCCGGTCGTAGCGCCGGACGGCACTTGCACCGTGAGTTGGTTAAACGTAACTCCTGTCGGCGTTGGGGCTGTGACGCCATTGAATTTTACGGAAACGGACCCGGCATTTAGATTTGCGCCGGTAATGGTAATGGAGGCGCCAACCGGGCCAAAAACAGGCGTGAATCCGCTCAGGGTCGGCGGAACTACGAAGTTCGTAGGTGAGAATGACGATCCTCCCGGAACGATGACGCGCACCAAACCCGTTTTTGCCCCAACCGGAACGGTAGCCGAAATGTTCGAATTGTTGATGACTGAAAAGCTGGCCGAAGCTACACCTCCGAAAGATACGACGCCGGCCCCGAGAAGGTTGGTTCCAATAATAGAAACGTTAGTACCCGCCCGCCCGGAGGTTGGAGTCAGGCTTAAAATCCCTGGATTCCCATAAAAATTCGAACTGGTCACGAACGTTCCCAACGGGGTGCTCACGGCGATGGGTCCTGTAAGGAGACCTGGGGGAGCCTGGACCTGGATAAGCGTGTCGGAAGTTGCGGAGACAATGAACCCCGGCTTGCCGTTGAAGGTTACATTGGTAACGCCGGTAAGATGCAAGCCGTCGATTTGCACTTTTGTGCCCGGAAGTCCCGCGGTCGGTGTGAAGTCGGAGATGAATGGCCCGGGACCTACAACCGTGAAAGGGGCGGGACTGTTGCTGGCTCCGTTCGGGGTAACGACAGTGATGAATCCGTTGGTCGCTCCCTGCGGGACACGGGTCGTGATTAGGGTCCCTGCTGCGTTTGGCGTGGCCGGGGCGTTGACACCGCTGAAGAGCACTGCCGTCGCGCCGGAGAAGTGAACCCCGGAAACTGTAACCGAGTCGTTCACCGCGGCGTAGGCCGGGGAAACGTCCGTGACATACGGGCCGGGTCCAATGACCAAAAAGTCGTTGGTCGTAACCGACGTGACCCCTCCCTGCTGAATACTGATCGGCCCAGTGGTCGCCCCGGCGGGGACTTGGACGTTTATGATGGTGTCACTGTTAATGCTTCCGTTCACAGCCGCAACGCCGTTCCAAAATTGCAAAATGATTCCGCCTGAGGTAAACCCCGATCCGTTCAACTGAATCATGTCCCCGGGCGCGCCGACTGTAGGGGTAAAATCGTTGATAAACGCAGCGCCCAAAAGGGTGCTGTGGATCATCCAGGAGCAAACCATCCCTGCGGCAAAGCTAAATTTCAATTTCATTTACATCCGCGGTTGGGCCTCGTTCTTACCATGCGAGGCATGCAACCACACTCTACCTCTTACCGGATTCCGTTTTGTAAAGCAACGTGTTCTTGACCGGAAAATGTTGCGCGACCGCGCGCGGTTTTAAGCTGGTGTCCTCTCCCTCCCACGGGCGCCTCGCTTCAGTTGGACCGGTACGCGATCCCACGGTCCGTCCGGCGCGCCATTTCACTGGTATATCTCCTGCCAAGCGTATCCGCGTGGTTATTGACCCACTCGCTGAAACGAGTCGCGCCCAAGGGCGGCGATTCCACGCATAGCCGGCTCTGCATTAACCGGCGGATTTCTTCGCGGGTAATGACCACGTCGCCCACAAACAGACCCAACATGCGGCAAGCCCAATAACCCAACATGGGGGGAACAGAAATGATCGCGCGCTTCAAGCCCAGCGCCTTTCGAACCAACTCCACCAACTCCCGGTACGTGTAGGTTTCCGGACCGATTGCGTTCAGCGTCTCGTCGGCTGTCCCCAGGGCCCCTGCCGCCGCGGCTTCCGCGAGGTCATCCACGTAAATCGGTTGAAGCTTGTAATTCCCGTCTCCGAAAACGCCGAACATCGGAAAATGCCTGAGCCCCCAGGCGATGTTGTTCACGAGCACATCTTCTCTGCCAAATAGAACAGTCGGACGAAGGATCCGATACGAGATTCCCAGGTCTTTCAGGACCGTCTCCAGTTCGGCTTTTCCGCGGAAATAGGGAAGCTCCGACTCGATGTCCGGCTTTGTGATACTGATATGAACTATCCGGCGGACGCCGGCTCGTTTTGCTGCCTGGAACAGTTTTTTGGTGTTGGCTACTGCGGCGTCGTGCGTAAACAACCGATGATCGAAACGCACCCAGTAAGTGTTCACCAGGACCTCTGTTCCACGGAGCGTTTTCTCCAGTTCCTGCGGTTCGTCGAAATGAAATGGAAACGCTCGAACCCGGTCGCCAAAAGGATTGGGGCGGGAACTCGAATTTGTGAGAGTAATGACCTCGTGCCCCCGGTCCAGCAACCGCCACGCGATGTATCGGCCGGAGTATCCGAAAGCCCCGGTGACAGCCGTCCTCATGCAACCTGCCTTGAACCAGCGAAATTACGAACTCAGGCCCAAATATCTTAGAACCTTGTCCCCGGCATTCAAAAACTTAACCAGGGCCGCGTGCGGGAGTTTGGAAACCTGTGCATACCAGCCGGTGGTGGTGGCAAAGAACTGATGAAGCTCGTTCAACCGTTCCAGGGTGTGCTTGTCCTGGGACTTTTCTTTCGAGGCTTCTCCGATGCATTCCTCGAGCATGGCTACGGTCGGGTCAATTTCCCTCCGTTTCCTTTCATCCAGCACAATCCTGAACATTTCCCACACATTCCTTAACGTTTCGAAATGGTCTCTTTTGTCGCCCAGGACGTGCACCAATTTGACGATGCGCCAGCCCTGCAACTCTTTGAGGCTGGTGCTCACGTTGGAGCGGGCCACACCCAGCGTTTCGGCGATATCTTCGGCTGTCAGAGGCTCTGGAGAAATGTAAAGCAGGGCATGGATCTGGGCGACGGTTCGATTGATGCCCCAGCGGGTGCCCATTTCGCCCCAGTGCAGGACGAACTTTTGCTGAACCGCAGAGAGTTTCATATTTCGGATATTTCTGTGACGTCAGAAATATCGTTCGGATCCCCGGGCGTGTCAAGCCACGCGGCCCATAGTCGGGGGACGGGAGGCGGCGGCCGCGGGATCAGGCGTTCGTCTGCGGATCTTCGTCTTTCGACTTAAAAACACCTGATTTCCAGATAAAATAGACAGGCACGCCGGTGAGCACGATGACCAGGCCAGGTAAAGAGGTGTTGGTGCGGTAAAACAGCAGGACGGCCATTATCGTAGAGGCGGCGACAATATAAAGAGCGGGGACAACGGGGTAGCCGAATGCGCGGTAAGGTCTTTCGGCGTCGGGCGCTTTGCGGCGGAGGATGAAGATGCCTGCAATCGTCAGCACATAGAAGATCAGGACGGCAAAGATCACGTAATCGAGCAGGTCACTGTAAAGATTGCCATATTGTTCGGCGTGTGTGATCGGATCGAGCTTGCGCGTGCGAGGAAGCACCAGCAGGCAGGTCCACACCGCCTGAAGGACCAGGCCGGCAGCCGGCACGCTGCGCGAGTTAAGAATGCCGGTGGACCGGAAGAACAGTCCATCGCGGGCCATGGCATAATACACGCGCGCGCCCGACAGGATGAGGCCGTTATCGCAACCGAAGGTGGATACCATGATGGCGATTGCCATGACAGCAGGCCCGGCGCCGTGAAAGACCGTTTCAATGGCGGCAGTTGCGACGCGGTCGTCGGGGGCATGTTGGACCTGGCTTAGCGGCAGCAGGAACAAATAGGCCAGGTTGGCCATAATGTATAACAGCGTGACCAACCCGGTTCCGGCGACCAGCGCCAGGGGAAGGTTGCGCCGCGGATTTTTGACCTCTCCGGCGATGAACGTGACATTGTTCCAAGCGTCGGAAGAGAACAATGAGCCGACCTGGGCCACACAGAAGGCGATAAACATTCCGAGTACCCCATCGGTGGCAGATACGACTGGGATGGAAGCTAGCGAGGGTTGGACAGGGGATGCTCCATGCGGCGTCCACATGTTGGAGAAATTTGATTTTATAACGGCGGCGTTTCTTCCAACAAAAAAGCCAATGACGATCAGAATGACCAGGGAAAGGGTTTTTGCGGAGGTAAAGATATTCTGAATGATTTTGCCGATTTGGAGTCCGCGAGTATTCACTGCGGTCAGCAGGACAATCACGACGAGGGCAACCAATTGTTGGGTTGAGAGACTGATGGCGTAACTGGCTGTGATATTAATGGGCGGCACGATCCATGCCTCGGGAGAAATTGCGGGGGCCATCACCCCGAGGTAGCGCGAAAAAGCGACTGCCACCGCGGCAATCGTCCCGGTTTGAATGACGAGGAATAAAGTCCAGCCATAGAGAAATCCCCAAAGCGGGCTGTATGCCTCGCGGAGGTAAACGTATTGTCCCCCGGCAGAAGGCATCATTGCTGCCAGTTCGCCATAACTTAGCGCGGCGGTTATCGTGAGCGCGCCTGTAACAACCCAGGCCAGCAACAACCATCCTGTGGCGCCGACTTGCCGGCCAATGTCAGCCGAAACGATGAAAACGCCTGAGCCAATCATGGATCCGGCCACCAGCATGGTCGCATCCAGCAGGCCCAGGCCCTGGACGAACTTCCCCTCGCTCGCCTTCGCAGACGTTCGGGTCGCTTCCATAATCGCTCAGGATGAGGTCAGCACTATTTTTTGTCAGCCGAATCGAGGTTCAACCTGCTCCGACGAACACCGTAAAGGAAATAGATGAACAGGCCCACGCAGAGCCAGATGGCAAACCGCAACCAGGCGCTACGCGGCTGGACCCACATCAGATAACCGCAGCAGAGTATCGCCAGCAATGGCACCCAGGGAACGAACGGCGTCCGGAACGGCCGCGGCCGGGCCGGGTCCGTTTTCCTCAGGGCAATGACCCCGGCGGCAACCAGCACGAACGCGAACAGCGTGCCGATATTGCACAGGTCCGTTGCCTCGTCGATGTTGATCACCTGCGCGACCGCCGCAACAAAGATTCCCGTCAAAATCGTTGTAATGTGCGGCGTCCTGTACTTCGGATGAACCGTTGAAGCCCACTTGGGCAGCAATCCGTCTCTTGCCATGGAAAAGAGAATGCGCGGTTGGCCGATCTGAAAAACCAGCAGTACCGAGGTCGTGGCAAACACCGCGCCGAAGGCAATAATGCCCGCCGTCCAGTTCATCCCGCGGTCGGCAAAGGCTTTTGCGAGCGGGTCTGCGACCCCGCTGAATTGGTCCCAGTGCACCATCCCGGTCAGGACCAGAGCGACGGCGAGGTAAATGACCGTGCAGATCACCAGGCTCGCGATGATGGAAATAGGCATGTCCCGCTGAGGGTTCCTTGTCTCCTCGGCCGCTGTCGAAATAGCATCAAAGCCAATGTACGCGAAGAAAATGTTGGCCGCGGCGCTGGACACGCCGTGGAATCCATGCGGCGCAAACGGAGTCCAATTCGATGGCTTCACAAAGAAAGCGCCAACCGACACAAAAAACAGGACGATTGCAAGCTTCAGCAGGACCATTGCCGAGTTGAACCCGGCACTTTCGCGAATGCCCCAAACCAAAACCCAGGTGAGCAATGTGATGATCAACAACACCGGCAGATTGAAAACCAGGGGGACTCCAAAGATCCGCGGGGCGTGAGAAAAGGCCTCGTTGCCGCGGGCCACCGCATCACCCAGGGTTGTCCAATCGACCCCCGCGGCTTTTGCGGCGGCCACTTTGTGCGCCGACTCCATTGCCGTGCGGAAATCCGTTCCCAGCCAGGCCGGCCAATGCAGGTGCAGCCCGGCGACCAGGCTTTGGAAATAATCCGACCACGAGATCGCAACGGCGACATTGCCGACGGCGTATTCCAGGATCAGATCCCATCCAATGATCCAGGCCACTAACTCGCCCAGTGTTCCGTAAGCATAGGTGTACGCGGAACCGGCTACGGGGACCATGGCCGCGAACTCCGAGTAACACAGCGCCGCGAAGGCGCTGGCAATCGCAACCAACAACAAAGACAGGACCAGGGCGGGCCCGGCCCCGGTGTGTTCACCCCCGCCCGCGGCGGCGGTCCCAACCGTTGAAAAGATGCCCGCGCCCACAATCGCGCCCACGCCCAGCATGGTCAGTTGGAATGGGCCCAGCGCTCGCTTGAGTTGGTGGTGAGGAGCAGCTGTTTCGGCTACTAACACGTCCAGTGATTTGCGCCTGAAAAGCCTCGATAACGACATAGCTACAATCGCTCGGCCGCTGAATGGACGGTTGACACCCGCAGAGCAGATTGAACCGGCAACCGAACTGCAAGCCAAAAAGCAAGAGACTAGCGGCAGGATCCGCTTTCCACCACTTGCGAGCCGCGTATCATTACCGCATGAGGAAACCAACTCAGACCCGCCATTTTGCCAGCGACAATTACGCGGGAATTTGTCCCGAAGCATTGGCGACGATGCTCGAGGCCAACCAGGGCCATGAAATCAGTTATGGGGACGATTCATGGACTGAAAAAGCTTCCAACCTGCTGCGGGATATTTTCGAGAAGGATTGCGAAGTGTTTTTCGTTTTCAACGGCACTTCGGCCAACTCACTGTCGCTGGCTGCTCTTTGCCAGTCGTATCACAGCATTCTCTGCCATGAAATGGCCCACGTGGAAGGGTCGGAGTGCGGCGCGCCGGAATTTTTTGCCAATGGGACCAAGGTCCTGCTGCTGCCGGGCAACGATGGGAAAATCGACCCGAAATCGATCGAAAAAGCGGTGAGCAAAAGGACGGATATTCATTATCCAAAACCGCGAGCTCTCAGCCTGACACAGGCCACGGAAGTCGGAACGGTTTATTCGTTGGCGGAGTTGGCCGAATTGGCGGAAGTGGCAAAGCAGTATGAGTTGAGAATTCAAATGGACGGCGCTCGATTTGCCAATGCGGTGGTTGCCCTTGGAGCCACACCCAAGCAACTGACGTGGCAGGCGGGGGTGGATGTGCTGTGCTTTGGAGGCACCAAGAACGGCCTGGCCGTGGGCGAAGCCGTTGTGTTTTTTGATCGGGAATTGGCGCGTGAATTTGATTACCGCTGCAAACAAGGGGGCCAACTGGCCTCCAAAATGCGATTCTTGTCCGCCCCGTGGGTCGGCATGCTTCAGGACGGTGCCTGGCTTCGGCATGCCAAACATGCCAATGCGATGGCTCAGCGCCTCGAGCAGGCGCTCCGGCCGCTGCCCAAAATCAGTATTTCATACCCGGTCGAGACCAACGCCGTTTTTGCGAAGATCCCCGAGTCGGTGGTCGACGCAATGCATCAAAGAGGGTGGAAGTTTTACACGCACGTGGGCGGGTGGGAAGATTCACGGCTGATGTGCAGTTGGGATACAAGACCTGAGGATGTCGACTTGTTTACGGCTGATTTAAAGGAGCTTGTGAACTGATAACTGCGCCCTTGGACAAACGAAAAGCGAGCCGCACTGCTGCCGGTTCAAGCCTCGATGGAGCGTATACCAAAAGGGGTCTCGACAAGCCGCGGAAATTTTCTTTAGCATTTTTGCAAAAATATTTGCATTTCTTGAAGACACTGCTAGAAAGAGTTCAGGTCCATTTTCGGGCCCGTTCGATTTGGTTAACTGATTGTTTGGTTCCGCTTGGGCGCTTCTATTCCTCACGACCAAGTTTGCGGAGTCGTAGAGAGATCGTGTCGGAATGAACGCCTTATTCTTCGCTGCAGCTGTTGGCAAAGCCAACTCGACAGAATTGCTTTACGTGTGGGAGCAAGCCACGCTTGAAGCAAAGATCATCATCATTTTCCTGATCCTCTTCTCGATCACTGCGTGGTCGGTCATGATTGGCAAGGCCGTGCAGATGCGCCGGGCCAAACGTCTCAACCAGTTCTTCAACGCGGAGTATCGCACGCAAAAAAACGTTTTGGATGTTTACGACCGCCGGGTGCAGGCCGAAGGCTGCCCGATGTTCATGGTTTACCAGGCGGGCAGCGTCGAACTGGATACCCGGCTGAAAAACCCGGACGGCTCGGGGCGCAAACGCTTTGTGTCCCTGAAAGGGATGGAGCACGTCAAGCGATCCCTGGAAAACACCGTGGCGCAGGAGTCGCTCAAGCTGGAGTCTGGGCTCATTTTGCTGGCGATTGCGGTCAGCGGCGCGCCATTCCTGGGTTTGCTCGGAACGGTTTGGGGCGTGATGAACACGTTCGGGGGCATTGCCCGTGCCGGCAGCGCAAGTATGGCTGCCATGGCGCCCGGCGTGGCCGCGGCTCTCATAACAACCGTGGCCGGCCTCCTCGTCGCCATTCCATCCATGTTTGGGTACAACTGGCTTGTCCACAACCTTCGCGTCCTGACGGTCGAGTTGGACAACTTCGCGCAGGACCTGGTTTCCAAGATGGAAACCGAATATCTGCAGGAATGAGAATCGCCGTTTACAGGTCGGGGGTTGAAGGTTTCCGGCTTCGCGAAAGGTCGCCCGGGTGGCGGTCTCGATTATCGGGGTTTGGGGGCTAAATCATGCGGCGCTTTTCCCAACGCAGTGCCCTGGTCACACTGAGTGAGATCAACATCACTCCGTTGCTGGACCTCGCCTTCGTGTTGCTGATTATCTTTGTTATCACGACTCCTTTGCTCGAACAAAGCATCCCCTTGACGCTGCCTCAAGGAGGGGTGCCCGACCGGCCGCGCGACAAGCGCGATATTCGAACGGTGGAAATCGACTTCAAAGGCAATTTCTATTACAACCGGGTCAAAATGCCTCTGCCCCAGGTCGAGGCCAACCTCGGCAAAGACGCCCAACTCAACAAAAACCTGGTCGTGGATATTCGCGCCGATGGGATGGGCCGCTGGCGCGACGTGGCGGCTATCTTCGATTATTGCCAGCGCAACGGGATCAAAATGGCCGCGCGAACCGAACCGGCCAAGCACCCATGAACCGGCTCCAAAAAAAGTGTTTCGTCGCCTCGGCGGGAATTCATCTGCTCCTGGGGTTGATCCTTTTGATTGGGCCGGCGTTTGTGACTTCGAGTTCAAAGCCTGACGACTTGAAGGAGCTGAATTTCGTTCCCGTGAAAACGGTTGACGATTTGATGTCCGGGGGTGGAAATCCCAAGGCCCAGCCGGCTCCGTTGGTGCCGATGCCTCAGCCGCAACCGGCAGCGGCTCCGCCTCCTCCGCAGCCGCAACCTGTTCCTCAGCCTGAACCGCCCAAACCACGCGAACCCGAGCCGCGCAAAGAGACACCGCCTCCCAAACCGGAGCAAGATTCCGCTGACCTCGTTAAGCCGCGGAAAATTGAGATCAGCACCAAGCTGGTGACGCGCGCTAAAGAATCCCCTTCGGAGAAGCAGGCCAAGGCTGAAGCTGAAGCGCGCCGGGAAGCCAAAGCCCTGGCTGACGCGCGCCGGCGGCTGGCACGCCGTCTGGGACAAGCCGCCGACCAGCTCGGCAGCGAGCTCTCCAGCGGCACCACTGTGGAACTTCAGGGACCGGGCGGCGGCGGGGTGCCTTACGCGAACTTTTTTGCGGCGATACGAGCCGCGTATGATCGGGCGTGGGTCCTGCCCGACGGGGTCGTCGACGAAGACGCCGTCGCGGTGGCATCGGTAACAATTCGCCGCGATGGCACGGTTGTATCCCATCGAATGATCGGGCGTTCAGGAGACCACGTTGTGGACGACTCCGTCGAATTAACCCTGGAACGCGTGACCTACGCGGCGCCTTTGCCCGACTCTTCAACCAGCGATACCCGCACGGTATCCATCCGTTTCAGCGTTAAAACAAAACGATCACTTGGATGAAACATCATCGCCACCTGTTCCTGTCAGCAATTGCACTTGTTTGCTTGTTGAGCGCGTCCTCGCACGCCGCCGAAGACGTAACCGTCGAACGCCATACCGGCCTTGGACCCGGGAATGAGCCGCCCATCTGGGTCTCTTTGTCCGGTTTTTCCGGGGAAGCGGACCAGGTCATCCGATTTGACCTGCATGTGCAGGGTTTCGCCGTTACCAACAGCGAAGCCGCCCAGTATCTCATTAGCGGCAGCGCGAACGGCAACCTCCAGGGGCGCGTCACCGATCGCTTCTCGAAAAACGTCCTGGTCTCGAAGTCTTATTCCGGGGCGTCGGTACGGCGCCAGGCCCATGCCTTTGTCGATGATTTCGTCGTCAAACTTGGGCGCATTCCCATTGGCACGACCAAAATTGCGTTCAAAGGCCAGAACGGATCCAACGGCGAGGTTTTCATCTCGGACTTCGACGGCTTCAACGCGCAACAGGTCACCCGTGACAATACCATCGTCGCCGCTCCCTGCATGGTCCCCGGCCACCTCGCGATGTATTACACCTCCTATAAGCTGAACCACCCGGATATCTTTTATCAGAACCTGTCTACCGGCGCGCGCAGGATCTTCGCCCGGTATGGCGGTTCCAACATGAGCCCCGCGGCTTCTCCCGACGGCAACAGGGTAGCTATGATTCTCAGCAAAGATGGGTGGACCGACCTCTACGTGTGCAATTCGGAAGGCGGCGATTTGAAGCGGTTGACCAAGTCGCCACAGGACGAATCCTCCCCGTGCTGGTCGCCGGATGGACAGTGGATTTGCTATGCGTCCAAAGACCACGAACGGCGGTCGCTCTCGAAAATTTCGCCCTCGGGAGGAGAACCCCGCCGCATTCCAACGAACCTGGTCGGTAACCCCACCGAACCGGATTGGTCCCCTGACGGCAAATGGATCGCCTTCACGACCCAGTCTCGAGATTTCGCGATTTGTGTTGTTCCAGCAACCGGCGGCGATGCGATCGTGCTGACCGCTGGAGAAGACCCCTCCTGGGCTCCGAACTCCAGGACGTTGGTCTTTGCGCGCCGGCAGGGCGGGCACTATGTCCTGTCTCTGCTTGACGTGCCTACTAAACAAGTCAAGGATGTTTCCCGGACCTCGGGAAGTAGTTCACAATCACAACCCAGTTGGGCACGATAGCCCGAAATCCATTAAAGTTGAAACATGAAGCTGACCGCCATTAATAAACTGTTGGTCCTGGCCTTAATTCTAAGCGTTGCGGGAACCGGTTGCCGCAAACGCCCCGGCAGTATTACCCGTCTCCCAGGGCACGTCGGAAACAACGTTCCGGAGCCTCCTCCAGGTCAGGCTTTGCCGGACAACAACAACCCTCTTCTCAAGAACGACAACCCTGGCGGTTTTGCGCAGACCGATCCCGGCGTCCGCAGCAATTGGCCGCGCGACCACGAGATTTTCAAGCAGGATATTGTCCATTTTGACTTCGACAGTTCCACGGTGAAGCCCAGCGAAATATCGAAGGTCAGCGCCGTTGCGGACTATCTCAAAAACAACCAAATGACGGCCGTGGAAGTCGAGGGCCACTGTGATGAGCGCGGGACCGAAGAATACAACCGCTCGCTCGGCGAACGCCGTGCTCTGGCTCTGCGCGAGAAACTCATCGGACTTGGCATCGATCCCAGCCGCGTCGATACGGTCAGCTACGGCAAAGACCGTCCCGCTGACCCCGGCCATGACGAAGCAGCCTGGAAGCAGAACCGCCGAGGCGAATTCGCGCTGGAAACTCCGCCAAAGTAAAGAGGCGGCGGCCGGTTGCCAGATTTCATTTTTTTGAATGTGCAACGCCCCCCATTGGGGGCGTTTTTGTTCCTAAGGCGCCCCTAAGGTTTTCTGACTTTGCGCCGATAACAGTTGTACCAGGCGACAATTGTTTTGGCCCGGCGTAGGGCTCGTCGTCCTGGACGAGCCGGAGCAGCGTTAGCAATTTGAGCCCGTTGCGCAGAAGACCGCGCCTCAAAGGGCTCAACGCAGGTTTAATGCCTCTTAAGATCATGAGCAAAATTCGCCACCACAGTGGGACAATCGATCGAATCCCGCCGGGTCCGTGGGCAAACGGGCACTCGGGCAAAAGCGAACGCAAACTGAAGAACAAGTTCTACAAGAAAGAACTCAGCCGTCTTCAGGTCGAGCTTGTCAAACTGCAGGAATGGATTAAGAACCGGGGCCTGCGCGTGGTGGTCTTGTTCGAAGGTCGCGACGCGGCGGGCAAGGGAGGAGCGATCAAAAGGGTGAGCCAAAAAATGAACCCTCGCGTCTGCAGGGTCGTGGCCTTGGGCACACCGACCGAGAAAGAGAAAACCCAATGGTATTTCCAAAGGTACGCGGCTCATTTGCCCGCAGCCGGAGAGATGGTCCTGTTCGACCGCAGTTGGTACAACCGCGCGGGTGTCGAGCGCGTCATGGGTTTTTGCACCGAGGAAGAGTACCAGGAATTTCTACATTCGTGCCCTGAGTTTGAGCGCATGCTGGTTCGCTCGGGGATAATGCTGATCAAATACTGGTTTTCCGTCAGCAATGAGGAACAGGAAAAGCGGTTTCGCGAACGCATCGAAGATCCGACGAAGCGATGGAAACTGAGCCCCATGGACCTAGAATCGCGGCGCCGGTGGCAAGAGTATTCGCGCGCAAAAGATGAGATGATGGCCTACACGGACATCAAACAATGTCCTTGGTACGTGGTGGACGCCGATGACAAACGGCGTGCCCGCCTCAATTGCATACAACATTTGCTGGCCCAAATCCCTTACGAGGATCTCACGCCAAAACCAGTAAAGCTGCCGGATCGGCCCTCGGACAAAGGTTACATCCGGCCCCCGTTCAACGATCAGACCTTCGTTCCGAACCATTACTCCTGAAAGCTCGGGGTCTTCGCGGCGCTGCGACAGCCCGGTTGCTCGCCGTGAACCCTGCGGGTTTATGTGGATCGCTGAGTGTTTAACCGTTTGTTCGAGGCGGCGGCTCGTTGATTAGAGCCCAAAACACACCCAATTCCTTGACCGCCGCAACAAAGCTGTCGAACTCGACCGGCTTTACAACGTAAGCGTTGGCTCCGAGTTTATAGCTCCGCACCAGGTCCTGTTCCTCGCGAGAGGAGGTCAGCATCACCACCGGCAACAATTTCAGCTGCGGATCGGCTCGAATCTGGCGAAGCACTTCCAGTCCATCCACTTTGGGCATTTTGAGGTCCAGGAGGAGCACAATCGGGCTGCCCTGGGGTCTCTGGGCAAAGGCGCCGCTGCGCAGGAGGTAATCCAGCGCTTCAGCCCCGTCGCGAACGACGTCCACTTCGTTGGCAAGCTTGTTCTGAGCCAGGGCGGTCAGGGTCAATTCGACGTCATTCGGATCGTCTTCAGCCAATAATATCTTTTTCAGCGCGGGCATAGTGTCAGCTGTTCGTCTTCGGCGCGGCGGTTTGCAGATCGTTGCCGGGACCGGGGTTTGACGGCTTTTCACTACGTTCCCAGAAAACCCGCGCTTTTGGGAGTGAAAAATAGAAAGTTGCGCCGCGGCCGACTTCAGCCGTCGCCCAGGTGCGTCCGCCGTGTCGTTGGATAACCCGCCGCACGCTGGCCAACCCAATGCCCGTGCCTGGAAAATCCTCGGACCTGTGCAGTCGCTGAAAAACGCCAAAAAGCTTCCCCACGAACCGCATATCGAACCCCGCCCCGTTATCTCGCACAAGGAAGACAACTTCATCTGCCTGGGCCTGGGCTTCAACTTGTATTTCCGCGGGTTCCTTTCCTTTGGTGTACTTGATCGCGTTGGAAAGCAGGTTCACCACGGCAGACCGAAGCAACGCGCGATCGGCGCGCACCGCCGGCAAACGCCCAATCTGCCAGTGCACCGATCGTTCGACGAGTTCCGGCTCCAGCTCACGGCGAGCCTCGTCCGCCAATTCGGTCATGCTGAACGTCGTTTCGGTCATCGTGGCCCGTCCCAGGCGCGACAAAACGAGCAAGTCGTCAATCAGGTTGCCCATCTTGCGCGCCGCGTCGGCAATGACCTGGATGTGGCGGCGGGAGTTTTCATCCAGGCTCGGACCCGCAGTTGTGCTGAGCAGCCTGATGAAACTGCTGACGTGCCGTAAAGGGGCTCGCAAATCATGCGAAACGCTGTAACCGAACGCTTCCAACTCCCGATTGGCTTCGGCCAGCGCCGCGGTGCGTTCCTGGACCCTTTGTTCGAGCTCGTTTTTGAACCGTTGCAACTCTTCCTGGGTCTGCCTTTGCTCCGTGACATCGGTATTGGTCCCAAACCAGCGGACGACTTTGCCCTGTTCGTCGCGAATGGGAACGGCGCGAGAAAGGAACCATCGGAATTGCCCATCGCGGCCGCGCAAAGGAAACGTATCCTCCCAGGTCAGCCCGCGCTCGAGAGATTGGCGCCATTTGTCGATCACGCGCTGCAAATGATCCGGGTGGTGGACTTTCTGCCAGCCCCAGCCTTCCATTTCCTTGAGAGTAGTGCCGGTATAATCGAACCAGCGCTGGTTGTACCAGCCAATGAACCCTGAAGGATCGGCGATCCACGCAAGCTGGGCGATGTTATCGGCCATGGAGCGGAACCGTTCCTCACTCGCGCGCAACGCCTCTTGCCTCTGCTGAATTTCGTCCAACATGCGGTTGAAGGCCTCCGTGAGGACCCCAGGTTCTCCGCCCGCCAACTTTTCCGCACGCACCGAGTAATCGCCGCGCTCGGAAACATTGCGCGCGGTTTCGGCCAGGGCAAGAATGGGACCTGAAACTCGCTGTTGCAGAACACGCGAAAAGAAGAACGCCATGAACAACGCGCTGGCCAGGATGAGAAGCGCCCCCGCTGCGTAAAGGCGCAGCCGGGCCAGGATCCCACCCAGGTCCGATTCAATCAAGAGCGTCCCCAGGATTGCGCCTTTCTGAACCACGGGGGCGGTGAGGCGCAGACGCAAATTACCGAACTCCTGCCCCAGGTGCTCTGGCACGGGCGGGATGTTGTTGGTATCCAAACCGCGTGGAAATGTGGCGAACAGATGACCTGACCGGTCATAGAGCACTGCCTGCCGCACGTGCGGGTCGGCCTTTAACGCGGAGAGCACCTCCTCGGCGTCGACCGGATTGCTGAACGCCAAAGGCGCCGCGCTATTGTCGGCAATAACTTTACCAAGCGTGGCCAACGACTCTAACGCGGTTTGTCTCAAAGTGACCCATTCGAACCCGATGAAGGCCGCTGAGCTGAGCAGGAGCACGATGCTGCTCGTCAGCATAATGATGCGCACGAGTTGCTGGCGCAGGGAGATTTCGTGGGGCTTCATCGGTTGGCTCCCCCCGGGTTGCCCGCGATTTCGGCCCAGCGCAGCAGCTTTGAGCTGAGCGATAACTTTGCCGCTTTGGCGGCTTCGAGATCGACACGGAATCGGATTCGCCCCTGCTCCGGCACAAAGCGAATGATCCCGCCGTGTCGCGCAAAAGCCTGCGTATCTCCCACTGTCAACACACTGGTTCCCTTCAGATGCGCGAAAATATCGTCCAAAGCCCTATCTTCGGCAGGGCCGATGTAAAGAACGTGGCAAGGTCCAATCTGGTCGGGGCTCCGGAAATATTTAACTGCCAGCGCTCGGCCCTGCACCTGTTCGCCGCGAACCGCTTCCTCGAGGCTGCCGTTGAACGGATCAGGGCCCAGCACCGCAATGACAATCGGAGAGTCCGGCGTGGGAAACGAGTTGGTCGGCCACTCGACAAATTGCGCGAACCGGAAAAGGTAAACCGCTTTGAGTTGGTACTCACGCGAAGGTTGGCCGAGGCTTTGCAACGGGCCAAATGACAGCAGAATGATCACCGGGAGCAGCGCCCCGGCTTGGAAGAAGCAGTGAAAATTGCACTTGGGGACCCGACCACTCCGGGAGTGGTTTGGATTGGAGCCGGCCCGCGGGGGTGTGTGCGGCAGAGGATGGACCGTCACCAACTCGCGGGCTTGTGCGCTGCCCATGGGGTGGCACTTGGCAATCATTACCAGGCAAAGCTCACTTTTCCATAAACCGCACGCTCGATTTGTTCCTGGGTTGGATTGGGGTAACCTGCCTCGGGATGGCGGTCATGAATCAGGTTCTGGCCAACAAGTGAGATTTCCAGGTTTCGAGTCGCATGCCAGGCCAGGCGAACATCCAACTCGCCGTAGCTGGGCACGGTTCCGGGTGTGCTCGCCTGGTTATTGTGAACGGTGTCGATCCACCGCAGAAACGCGTCCAATTGCAAGCGAAGCGGCAAGTCCATCGAGGAGCGGAAAAAAACCTGGTTCCTGGGATCGGCTGTTTCGCCCAGTCCTTTGAACAAATCGCCGCCGGGCCCAACCACGATATGTTCCGTAAGCAGATCATAGCCCGCGTGGAGGCGCCACCATTCCAGCAATTGATAATTGAGTGCCAGCTCAAAGCCATACGTGTAACCGTGCAGGTTGTTTTGGTAAATGAAAGGCGGCCCCGCGGCGCCGGTTGGGTTGATGCTTCTGAGGTGGCTGTAGTCGTTATAAAAACCCGAGATTGACCCGGACACGCGGTTAAACAGTTCAGCGCGGTAGCCGAGTTCGTAAGCGAGCAGATTTTCGGACCGGAAAGTGCCGTTGCCCATCAGGACTGATCCGTAAATCGGATTCGGTTCGTACAAATCCCGATCCAGCCGGGAGGGCGTTCGGACCGCGCGCGACACTGCACCCCAGAGCATTTGCCGCTGGGTGGCATTCCACTGCAAACGCGCGCTTGGTTCGTATTCAAACCCGGTGTAATCGTTGTGCTCCAGCTTCGTGCCGATGGTCAGCAATACGTCTTCCCGAAGCTTTATCTCGTCCTGCACGAAGCCGGTGAAGAGCTCCTGGTTCAAAACCCCGGGTAAAAACGTGACGAGCGGCGCGCCGTCGTTTACGTCGTGGGTAAACCGATACTCCAGGCCCCACATGATGTGGTTCACTTCGCCCAATTGGAAACGGTGTTGAAAATCGAGGTCGTAGGTGTCGAGGTCATCCCGGACCGTCCCCGGCGGAATGGGCCCGACTCCCTGGAACGGAGCCGCCAAGTGGGTTCGATCGTAATACAACTGCACACTCAAGTCGGATTCTTCCGAAAAGGTGTGCGCCCAACGGCCGAGCACGTGCCCGCCGCTGGAATCGCCGCGATACCGCGGCGAGCCCTGGCCTCCGGGCACCACGTCATTGAAGCCCCCGTAACCGTCCCCCTCAACCGTAAGATGATTTTGCGGCGAGGCGTAGGAGTCCAATCGAAACCCGGCCTGTCCGCGGTTCCACGCGTCATGCGCGTTGCTTCCGTCGGCGTAAACTTCCGCGCCCCGATCAAAGTATTTTCCGTATACACGGAAAAACACGTTGGACCCGAGCGTGCCGCCATAGCGCGCTCCGACAAAATCCTGGAGCCAGGTGCCGCCGCCGGCTTCGGCATAGACCCCTTGTGTGTCGCGGGCGTCTTTGGTGACTATGTTGATGACTCCATTCACCGCATTGGCGCCCCAAAGGGTTCCGCCCGGCCCGCTGATGACCTCGATCCGGTCCAGGTCTTGCATCAGGTAATCCTGGTTGTTCCAAATCACGCCCGAAAATAACGGAGTGTAAATCGTGCGCCCGTCCATCAGCACCAGCAGTTTGTTCGCAGTCCCGGAGTTGAAGCCTCGAGCCGTGATGTTCCACGTCGAGGAGGAAGCCTGGCCGACATCCAGGTTATCTGCCAGCCGCAGCGCTTCCGGGATGCTCGCGGCGCCCGACCTGTGAATCTCCTCCTGTGTGACGACCTGGATTGCCGCGGGCGCTTGCAGCCATGGCTGGGGTTCACGAGCCACCGACGTGACATCCTGCTGCATCAGCTCGTCCAGGCTCATCTGCTTATATTCGCGCAACGGCTCAAACACGGGCGAGGTGGACGGCGTGTCCCCGGGCGCATTCGTTTGACCAGGCATGTTTTGGCTGAAGGCGGCCCGCGAATAGCTGCTGACGCTAAGGACGCAGCAGATGAAGTGCGCGGTTCGTGAACGCCATTTTTGCCGTAAACCCATGAAATGTGTACAGCTGAGGACGCAGAAGATGTAGTGTGCCAAAGCCCACGGAAATATGGGGTATTGGCCCCAGCCTACGACGTTGTCTCAGCGAAACCTATTAACCAAAGTTTGCGTGGCTTGGGCTGCTGACTTCGAACTGTGTTCTCATCACAGGCAACGATGATGCCGGACAGAAGCTTTACCAGGGCGGACGGCGAACGCGTTTGCCTTAACAAGAAAGCCAGCCTGGTTGAACAGTTCCAACGGCAACCAGGGAACAGGTGCGGCAGTACCCCTGGACTGAAAGTCCATCTTTGAAACGGTACTGCGGCACCCGGAGGCGGCGTTCCGTTGCGTTATCGTTGCCTCAGTGAAGCATGCCCGTGTTTGATCGCAACTCGGAATCTCGTTGCGATGTTTCTGAACTGAGCATGTAAGTTCTTTTGTTTGAGGTCCAAACCCGGCACGTCGAGATCACCGGTCCTGTGCGCTTTGTGCGGTCTTTTAACCAGCTTAAGCTTCAGGCTGGGGTTCGGTACGCCTATGCTCGTTATCTTGCCGTTCTTATTGTAGGTAACAAAAGCTTTCATATTGAGTGTCTCTAAGTTTAACAGGTCAGGTTGTTGTTACTAACGCCCAAATCTCGTAAACGACACTATTGCCGCTAACGTTCTCAACCGAGAAGTCCAGCTGCCAGTCCCAGTCGCCATTTGCGTCAATTATTTTCTCCCAGCTTGGACTCGGAACGATAAGTTCGACGCCGGGTACTCCATCCGTGGGGATAGCTTGTACAGTGACCACCTTGCCTCTGGGAAATCCTGAGATGCTCCAGTAAGCGGTGCTGTTATCGTTGATAAATTCGGTTGCCCAGTATTGCAATTGTTGGTTCATAAGAATTGCGGGAGTGAAGAGAACCACTCGCTTTCAACCTGGTGATTGTCAGCGAACCAGCGGCCCGATTGGGTGGCGCCTTCCAGAGCCTTCCTGGGCCTGGCTCGGAATCCCGGAGGGCTCCAGCGCTGTTTACACCTACACTGGTGATCCCCGTATTTGTGCCACTTGTGCAGGTCGTATGTGCTTGTTATATCTACCATATGTATTCTCCGATGGTTGATGATTTGATGTTTTCTCGCTTGAATCGAAGCTGGCTTTATATATTCCGTAATAAAGGGAAAATAATGCCAACCAGCGTTCAAGCGACGTACCGGTAATACGGGGAGGTTTTGTAATTCTTTCAACAATTCAAGCGGTGCTCCCGAGCTCTCCTATCCGGCCTGTTCGGTTATCATGAGTTTCGGTTTGGCGGCGCGGTCGCCCGCTCCGCTAAGCATCTCTATTCCTGCAGACGACAAGCGGTTGATTGGAGGCCCCCTTTGCGGTGAAATCTTTTCTGATAAACGGGTTGAGTTGTGGCAAAAAACCCGCACGTTGTGACCATGGGTGTTTGCCTGTTTGCTGCCAGTGGATTGAACTTTGATGTGGACCTCTATCTTGCGAGCAGTCCGTTCAAACCGGCTGGGGTTTTTCGAAAAGGCGAGATTCCGCCCAAAGACAACCCGCAACGCCTTCCCCGGCCGGACTCAGGGTTTGTGTTAATTGTGAGCCAAACCGAGGATCCTGGGATTGGCAGCGAAGTAGGGCCGGCGACAGCGTTTCTGGCCAGGCACGTGAAGGAATTGAGGCGATTGCGGGAACGCGGTGCCGATAACATGCTCCTGGAATTCGGAACCCAAGCGGACAACCGGATGCGGCAATCGGATTACCTTCCTCCTGAGTTCATAAATGCCTTGGCGGCGCTTGGGCTCGGGTTGGTGTTTTCTGCCATTGGGACCCCGGGGCTAAGGCCGGGCATTTACGGCTGAACATCCTGCTTTGCCCAAACGAACCCTGGATTATTCCTGCGCGCCAGTCACACTGACGCAGTGCATCGAGGAGTCAAAGTTGCCATTTGGATTTGGTTGGCCGTGCTTTTGAGCGCAGTCATCCTGTGGTTCGCAGGTCGTCGCGAACCGGATTACAATGGCAAGCCGCTGACGAGTTGGTTACAGAATCCTCCTTTGTTTTCTGAAGAAGCCGACGATGAGACCTCAGACAGCGGGAGAGCGGCAGTTGCCGTTCGGCATATCGGAACGAACGCCGTGCCATACCTGGCTCGATTGGTTCGGGTAAAAGACTCGCCGTTCAAAACGCTCGTCCTCTCAGCGTTGCCTTCGTTTCACTCTGCGGCGGCGATGTTACGGCCGGCTAAAGAAACCCGTGAAATGGCCGCTTTCGGATTTTACGCTCTCGGCCCAATGGGCAAGGGTGCGGTCCCGGCCTTGACCGAGTCGCTTCAGGACCGTGACGCCGGCGTTGTGTATCATGCCGCACGAAGTTTGGGCTTCATCGGGCCTGACGCCGAACCAGCCATTCCGCGCCTGCTCGCGCTCGTTCATCATCCCAACCGAACCATTGCATGGACTGCCATTTCAAGTTTGGCAAAGATTCGCAAAGAACCGGCCGTAGTGGTCCCGACCTTCATCACAAATCTACTTTCCACCAACGTAATCCTCCATGACCGAACGCTTGTTGCTCTTGGCGACTTCGGCGAGCAAGCCAAAGCAGCAACGCCTTTCATATTACCTTTCCTCAATGATGCCGATGAGATGACTCGTTGGGATGCTTCCAATGCGCTCACGCGCATCAACTCTGAGACCGCAACCAAGCAACCATCCAGATAGCGCACTGGCCCACGTGATCGGATAATGAATCTTGCTTCCGGCCATCGACGTGCCCCTTCATCGCGGAACACAATTCGAAATAATCAGCGCTATTTGCTCAAATCCTTGTAAAACAATTCCTTCGCTTCGACCTTCATCCCGGGGTTATGGCCCTGGATCGCAAAGTGGCCGGTTTTATACTCGGCATCGTCATACGTCATCACAAGCCTGTCGTTGATCCAGAACTGGATGTGAGGGCCAACTGCCCGGATTCGATAACGAAACCACTCCCCGTCTTTGGTGAGCAGTTCGGTTGCCTTCCCGGTCGGTGTGCCGGGCTTCCACAGCCATCCGGTATAACCATCACCATGGTTGCAGATTTGGGCTTCGTAGCCCCTCGGGAAACCATTCACGTCGTCCGCGGGCGGGTTGGCGCGAAAATAAAACCCGCTGTTTGGCGTCGCCCCCTGATTGGTGACGCGGAACATGCCCTTGGCCTCAAAATCAGAGCAACTTGCATCCGAGTAGATGTGGCCCATTCCGCCAATACCGACCAGGACGCCGCCTTCGACCGACCAGGCCGCCTTGCCGTGAACGGTCCATCCGCTCAGATCTTTGCCGTTAAACAACGAAACCCATTTCGATTCCGCCCCGCTCGCGGGCGCGCAGCCAGCGAGGAGCACAGTGGCCAATACTGCGAGAGTTGTTTTCACTGGGGTCAGCATTCGTCGCCACCAGATTTCTTGAGCGACCGGCAAATTGGAAGCATTAAGTGTGCACCCGGCCACCCTGTCGATTCATTCTGTTGTTCACTCTCCGTGATTTGGCACAATCCAATCGTAGCTCGGCCGTGTCGTCCCATCCTGGAATCCCACCCCGGCAGGGTTCCATTCGATCCCACAATCATGCCTTTGGCTGGTGCAGGATAAGCTCGTTATCCCAAGCGATTCGACCGGGATCACCTCACCCGGCTCACTTACCCCGTTGCCATTGGCGTCACTCCATAGTGCCAAACCGTGCAATTCCGCCCCGGTTAGGACGCCATCTCCGTTATCATCAAGCGCGCGGAGGGCCTCATAGCCGTCACGCCAGAAAACCCAGAACGTCACGCTCCCGAACATCTGAAGACCGGACGTTACTTCGCCCGTGTGTTTCGGGTCGTAAACCAACCAGGCAGCTTTGGGCGTGAGCCAGCCCCACTTCCTGGCTAACCCGCTCCCATCGAGATCAAACGCCACCTGCGCGTTCGTGTTTACCAAATCGGCAAAATCGGAGCTGGACTGCAGCGGGATAAGAATCGGCGTGATCGCCCGGGGCATGGTGGCCAGGGTTTGCTGGTCTTTCTTCAGTTGGGCGATCTCACTCGCGTCCTTTACCGGGTCGAGAAGCTTAAGCAGATAGCCGATTACTTCCTCGCTGTAACAGACGCCTGGCCCGAGGCCGACCCGCCGCTGCGTGTGCATTGGATTTCGCTCCGAGCGCACATCATCCCAAACATCCTCCACCCACTGCTTAATGTTGAAATCGCCCGAAACCTCCATTTTCCAGGACAGCTTGAGGGCCTTCCGGTATGCCTGAATCGCCTGCTGCCTTCTGCCGGCCTGATCCAGGCACCAGGCCAAACCGAGTTCGGTCGGCAAAATCATCCATCTTTGGCCGGCAATATTTGTGGATCCTCTCAATAAAAGAATAGATCGCTCATATAAGATGATCGCGTTGGTCAGATGCTGCATGGCGGCTCGTTGGGCAAGCAGGGTTTTGGGCCGATTTACCGTTTCTGGCACGCCAGAATCCGAGGCGGGAAAAGCGAAAACAGGAATCGTGTCGTCGTCCTTACGAACATCGACCTGATCAAGATTCGTCGAGTATGCCATTGAGTGCACTCTGGCAAGCTGGTATGTCGCCTCGAAATCGTTGGTGTTCTTGGCCAGGCGTGCCGAAAGGTTCGTCAGGAGTCGATCGATGGGAACTGTTTCGGTTTCGATGCGCATGAACATGCCACTGGCATCAACCTGGAACAACGTGCAGCAAAGCAAGGCCACGAAAAATGAATGAGGTGCCACAGCGGCAATTACGTTATGGCTCAAAAGGAGGATCGTCAAAAACTTCTCTCCGGTGAACGTCATTCAGCCGTTCGCCCGACCAAGCCATCCGTGCAGATGATTCAGATTAAATGCTCCGGGAGTGTCCATGGCGGGCAGGCGGAGCCGACGAACGGATTTGGCTTAGTTGCGCGAAGGGTGTCCCTTCTTCGCTGAAGTTTCGAAGCGTTGCTGCTTCTGCAGGTTGCAGTGGGCTGTTTTGGGCTTGGATCACCTGCCCAGGAGTGGTAGTTTTTCGGCAACGTGAGGCTGATAATGAACAGCTTACAAGCTAAAAAGGATGACATACTACGGCGCCCATGGCACCCATCAAACGAACTGGCATTGGAGGCGGTTGCACGCTTGTTGCTTCAAGGTAGGGAATTGCGCGTGGAATCACGAACTCGGTCGCGGGGGATAGTCATAGACCGCCATCCGCTGAATCACAGTTCTGCAAGATGAGCACGTTTCAAGATGTCCAGTGGCTGTGTGGTCAGTGGACGCTCATAGCGCCTGCTACGGTAGTCCTGTGCGCTGCCTTCATTTCTGGTTTGCTCTGGGACTTCTCACGAGCCCGATTGAAGTTTGGATTTCGGCTTTTCTCTGCCGGATTTCCCCTCTTGGGGATGCTCATCATCTTAGCTTTAGGTGATAAATTTGAGCGTCAACCTGAGCTGGCTTACTTAGTGCATGTAGCATTCGCATTGACGGTATGTGCGGCTGGCGCTTTAGTCGCGTTCTTGCGGCCGGCTTGGGCGACTTCGGTCTCAGGCTCAGCTCTTGCCGTGTGGTGTGCGTTTTGGTGCTGGTTTGCTGCGGTGTGTTCGATCACCGGGGAGAGCTTGTGAGGTCAGGGCGTTTGCCGAACTACCGAACTGCACCGACCCCGCTGGCAGTGAACGCCGCTTCGGTGGTAACTTACGATGAAAAAACTGCCGAACAAGCGAACTGCAACGAACCCCGTGCAGACGGCTTTTCCGCGGTCTGAATCCTTTTGGCGCGGGGTCGTTGAGTCGCGACGTTACACCAGACAGCGGTTGCCGCATGTTACGTTTTCTGGCATTGTTGGGCTATGAGCAGGAAGGAATCGATTTTGGACGCAATTCAACGGCTTCCGGACGATGTCGATTTTGGCGCCGCCATTGAGGAGATTCGAATTCTGCAGCGGATCGAGGCGGCTGAAAAGG